>CAYNWK010000001.1:0-91958 GCA_964400875.1 uncultured Anaerolineaceae bacterium
CTTGCTCGCTTGAATGATCGTTTGGGGTGTTTTGGAACATTCCCAGGAAGAAAACCGTCGAGAAATTTGGCTAAAGAAGATCTATTAATCCATCGACGGCTAATACAGCGATCAAGAAGCTTTGATCACACAGGTCTATAACATGTCTCGAAACCGCTTATTTCCTACCACTTTAATCACGATCCTGTTGCTGATCGCGGCAGCCTGCGTTGGAACGCCGCCTTTGACGCCAGCCTCTACCCTACAACCCGTTACGCTCACCACTGACGAACAGCATCCATCGCCAACTGCTAGGGTCAATCCACCTCCTACTCAAATACCTGTACCCACACTTGATCTCGAAACCAGCCCGCGTATTATCGAGCCAGGTAACGCAGAGGCGGTGGTAGCGCTAACTAGGTTGGGCAAAGGGACTATCACGTCCCATCTGATCTACTCGGCGGAGGGGTCGCGGATGGCGATCCCGACCTCGGCTGGGATTTACCTTTACGACGCAGAGACTCATGAGGCGTTATACAGTATCCCTGTTGGGTCATACTTTATTGCCTTATCACCCGATGGGAGCCTCCTGGCAGCTAGCGAGCGCGGCGTGGTATCCCTTTGGGACCCGGCTACAGGCGTTAAGGCTGGTGTGCTTGTAAGTGAACCAGATGTTGTGTACTGGGATCTAACCTTCTCACCAGATGGTTCTATGCTGTCGGCTGTAACTTGGGAGAATGAGATCTATGTCTGGTCGCTGGCAAGCGGCGAAAGGTTGTTTACCTTCCCCGGTAACCAGTTGCTGTTCTCTTCGGACGGGGAGCTGGCGGTTGTCGTCATATATGGAGAAGATCGAATACAGCTTTACGAGACTCGCGGCGGAACCGAACTAAATACATGGAACGCTCGCCACGCGGGGTTCACCCCAAGCGGTCAAATTTGGCTCGAGGCCGGGAATTCTGTGCGATTGTTGGAAACCAAGAAGGATACAGCCACATCTCCATTTAACGGGATCGAGCCCTCTTTTTCTACAGACGGCTCGTTAATAGCCCTGTATGGCAACCAACAGATCTGGTTGTACGACGTCCAAAACGGGCGTCGCATCCAGATGCTGGAAGGCAGCTACGTACATATAGACAATGTGATCTTTTCCCCGGATGGGCTGACAGTAGCTGGAACCGTGGATACCCTCCACTGTCCCACTTGCTCGGATATGGATGGCCTGGACCGTTACGTTATCCTATGGCGGACAGCGGATGGCTCGATCCTTTCCAAGATGGAGATTCCATCAGACTGGCTGGCTTTCTCACCAGACAGCAGCATTCTCGCGGTAGCTTTACCCGAAACTGTGCAGTTCGTTAATACATTCGATGGCTCAATTATCAGCCTGATGGAAGGTTTCACTGCCCCGGTAGCAGGGGCGGCGCTCGCGCCTGATGGGGTGACTTTAGCGGCCGTGTACGCGACCAACCCTTACACTTTGCGCTTTTGGAACCTCCAAAACAGCGAGGTTGTCCGCGAACTGATGGGCAGAGAAGACACCAGCGCAGAAAATAACTTGGCTATGGCGTACAGTCCAAAAGGCGACCTTCTTGCCGTGCGAGGAGACCTGTGGGACCTGGATACGGGCGAGGAATTGATTGAGTTGGAACATGCGATCACAGCCGTAACCTCCTGCTGGGCTACCGGAGTGGCATTTGCCCCGCAAAAAAACAATCTGGCTACTGGCTGTTTTGAAGGCAAGCTCGACCTCTGGAGCGTGCCTGATGGGGTGCTGTTGAAAAGAATTGGCAGATACGGCAGCTGGGTGGACGAACTGGCGTATTCCCCTGATGGAGAACGCCTGGCAGCTATCTACAATGTTCCTGATTACCTGGTGCAGGTCTGGCAGCTGCCGGATGGAAAAGCCGCGTTCGCGTTGACCGGTGGGCATTTCACCCGGGTGGCATACTCGCCGGATGGGTCCACCCTGGCAACGGTCATGGCAAACCCAGATTACGATCAATACGGTTGGCCGGCCGGCTTCGTACAGTTGTGGAGCGCTTCGGATGGTAAAGAGCTCGCCCAGCTGGAGGTCGATGACGCGGTCAGCATCGCTTTCTCTCCGGACAGCCGCATCCTGGCAACGGGCTCCTTCGACGGCTCCCTGCGTATGTGGGACCTCGCTGGAGGAAATCTGCTTTTTGAAACCGGTGCACATTTCGATTCGATCCAGCGGCTGGCTTTCACTCCGGATGGAACTCGCCTGATCACAGGTTCGCGGGATGGGACGATAGCGCTGTGGGGAATCCCAGATACAACAATCCCATAAGTACTCTTGTGGGATTAGAGCGAGTTGCCGTTCTCGCTCGCACGGTGAATCTGGATCTGGAACATTGAGGACGGCGCGCTCCGATCGATTGTGAAAGCCGCCTGTCCTTGCTCTTAACCGCCATGATAGAAGACTGCCTCGTGATGAATTCATGGGGATCTGAGGAATGGAATAAATGATGAAGATGCTTGCCGGCTTTGTTTCTTTTTTGTTCTTTAGTGGGTGCGCCAGGATTCCCGTTACGGCGGTGGAGATCTCGCAGACTCCCTCGGCAGCGCCATCCGCCGTAGCAATGACCGCGACTCTTGCCGCCACGGACTTAATTGAGACCATCCCACCAGCGCCTACTCCCTTCTTGCAACTCCCTGAGGAGGACCAGGTGTTGTTCACCATCCCCAACCCTGAACACTGGTCCGGAAAGGAAGGGGATCCGCGTCCGGATTGGAAAGGCTGGGGCGCGGCAGCTTTTGACGTCGCCCCCGACGGCTCGTTCTGGATCGCCGACACCGCCGTATTTCCCAACCGGCTGCTACACTACAGCCCGGGGGGTGAGCTATTGCGCGAAATTTCCCTGGAGGGCTTGGTGGTTCATGTTTACGACCTGGCGGTCTCCGCCGAGAACATATGGTTATTGGATATTTCCTCACAGCAGCCAAAAGTGGTTCAACTAGGTCAGGAGGGAGAATACCTCGCCAGCCTGGATGCGCCGCACGAAGTTTTCTCGCTCTTAATTGGCGAGGGGAAGGAAGTGCTGCTGTATGGATTAGGCAAGTACATCGAACTGATCGGTTCTTCCGGTGAAATCACCAGGCGACCACTCGATGCGTTGGTTTATTTCGGTCATAGCTTTCAAGTCGGAGCATACAACGAGGCTGCGGGAAAACTCCCTATCTTCGTGGATGGAGGACCATTCGAGCCTGACCCGGATTTTTCCGTCGAAGCGGATCCTTTCGTAGGCTTCAATCCGGATGGCAGCTTCGCGCTCGCCGGGTACGTACTTGCTGGCGAAGCCCAACTGGACCGCCAGGTGCGCTACTACAATCCAGCGGGAGATCCGCTTGGCGCAGCGCGGCAGCGCTCTCAGACTATTTATAAAGACTGGAATCATCATCTGGCGTTCAGGCCTACCGGCGCCGTCTACCAGTTGCTCTCCAATCCGGATCAATCTGTGCAGATCCTGCGCTTAGGTTTTACCGAGAAACTATCTCCGTTCGCACCTTTCCCTATCGTTACCCCAACGCCTTTGACCGCGCTGTCGCTCTCTGAATCACCGGCGACGGAAGAAGAGCAGGCGCGCAAAACGCTGGTGACATTTTTTGATGACTTGAGCGCAGGGAATTATGAGGCTGCAGCCGACCACTTCGGCGGCGATGTCAGTGAGTATGCCCGCGCGCCGATGTCCGGTGAAACCGTTGAGGCTTACTGGGAATATATTTGCGGGTTCTTGTGGTGCCTGCCAATAGCCGAGGTCACCGGCTCGGAACAGATCTCCGCCGATGAATACCTTTTCTTCGTAGTTTTTGTGATGCCGGATGGGAGGCGCTTCGAGATCGGCGCCTGCTGTGGGGGCGATCCTGCTGCCACCCCACCTGTTTGGCAGTTCGCCTACCCATTAAAGAAGATCGGCGGCGTTTGGAAAGTGATGCGCGGGCCGCTGTTTACTCCATAAGCTACGGCAGTTCGTACAGCTCCACCATCACCCCATAAGCGCTTTTGGGGTGGATGAAAGCGTATTTGCGCCCGTCCGAGCCTTCTTTGGGCTCATCGTTGATCAGTTCGATCCCCTTCGATTTGAGCTTAGCCAGCATCGCGGCGATATCGTCCACTTCCAGGCAAAGATGGTGCATGCCGGGGCCGCGCTTATCCAGGTATCTAGCCAGGCCGGAATCCGTCGTGGTAGGTCTGACCAGCTCGATCTCGCTGTCTCCAACGGGCAAGAAGGCGATCTGCGCCTGTTCCCCGGGGACGTCGTGAACGTAGGATAGCTCCATACCCAGCGCGTCCCGCCAGAAATCCAACGGGCCATCCAGGTCGCCTACCAGCAAAGCAATGTGGTTGATTTTCTTGATCGTCGGCATGGTTATCCTCTAAATGGTCGTCGGCGGTTGGTACTCACCCCAGACCTCGCGCAGCACGTTGCAGATCTCGCCCAGGGTCAGGTCATTCTCTACACACTCGATGAATAAAGGCATCAAGTTATCCTCGCTGAGCGCGCTTTGCTCGAGCTGGCTGAGCAGCTCGCTCGCCCTGGCGTGATTCCGCCGCTCTCGCAGTGCAGCCAGAGCGGCGCGTTGGTTCTCCTCGATAGCCGGATCGACGGTCAGGCGCTCTAGATCGACGCTCTCGTCTACCTCGAATGCGTTGAGTCCCACGATGACCTGCTCCCCGGCTTCCACCGCTCGCTGGTAGCGGTAAGCAGCTTCCTGGATCTCACCCTGGATGAAGCCCTCCCTGATGGCCGGCAGCGAGCCGCCCAGCGCGTCGATCCGCCGGATGTATTCATCTGCGCGCTGTTCGATCTCATCGGTTAGATATTCGATCAGGTAAGAGCCCGCCAGTGGGTCAACCGTATCGGCGACGCCGGACTCGTGAGCGATCACCTGCTGGGTGCGCAGCGCCACTCGCACCGCTTTTTCGGTCGGCAGCCACAGGGCTTCGTCCATGCTGTTGGTGTGTAAAGACTGCGTCCCGCCCAGGACCGCCGCCAGCGCCTGCAAGGCTACCCGGACCACGTTGTTTTCCGGCTGCTGCGCAGTCAGGGTCGATCCGCCGGTCTGCGTATGGAAGCGCAGAGTCCACGAACGCGGGTCTTGCGCTTCGAAGCGCTCGCGCATGATCCTGGCCCACATGCGGCGGGCGGCGCGGAATTTGGCCACCTCTTCCAGGAAGTTGTTGTGGGCGTTGAAGAAAAACGAGAGCTGGTTGGCGAAGTCGTCCACATCCAGATCGGCCTCAATGGCCGCCTGCACGTATGCGATGGCGTTGGACAGGGTGAAGGCGACTTCCTGCACCGCAGTGGAGCCGGCTTCACGAATGTGATACCCGGAGATGCTGATCGTGTTCCAGCTCGGCACTTCGGCCGCACAGTAGCGGAAAACGTCGGTGATCAGGCGCATCGAAGGCCTCGGAGGGAAGATGTACGTTCCGCGGGCGATGTATTCCTTGAGGATGTCGTTCTGGATGGTGCCGCGCAGCCGGCGGGGTTCGGCGCCCTGGCGTTTGGCGACGGCGATATACATCGCCAGCAAGATCGAGGCCGGCGCGTTGATCGTCATGCTGGTGGAAACTTTATCGAGGGGAATGTTCTGGAACAATGCCGCCATATCGTCCAGGCTGGAGATGGAAACGCCTACCTTCCCAACCTCCCCGCGGGCGATGGGATCATCGGCGTCGTAGCCGATCTGGGTTGGCAGGTCGAACGCGACCGAGAGGCCGGTTTGGCCCTGCTCGAGCAGGTAGCGGTAGCGGCGGTTCGATTCCTGGGCGGTGGCATACCCTGCGTACTGGCGCATGGTCCAGAAACGACCGCGGTACATGGTCGGCTGCACCCCGCGGGTGTAGGGGTATTCCCCCGGAAAACCCAGGTCATCCTGGTAATCCAGCTGGAGTTCCGCCGGGATCAGCAGGCGGGGCAGGGAGATATTCGATTGGGTTTTAAATTCGTCCTCCCGCTCGGGATAACGCTCCAGGACCGGCTGAAGGGTCTCTTCTTCCCAACGTTTTTTCTCGGCTTCAAGGCTCATAGACGAACTCCGCTTAGGTTTTTTCCAGTATAACCGATTCATTCCAGGCGGAGGCGATCTGCTTTCGGGGATGATCTTTCACTCACGTCGCATGGTACGAAGCTCTTTTTTGGTTATGGTAAACTCGCGTTAAAACACGAATGCTGCGAATTCCCGGGCATTTTTTCAAGGTTTATTGCAGCCTCGCCGTTCCATGGCGGGCGTCACAATCTCCCACCCGTGGTGAGCAGATCGCCTGGCTTCGCCCGCGATGACGCCGCCAAAAAAGAAGAAAGCAAGCAGAAGATGAAGATCCTTACTGTTGACGTGGGCACCGGCACCCAAGATATCTTCCTGTACGATTCCAGGATTGACATCGAAAACGGCTTAAAACTGATCGTCCCCTCCCCAACCATGATCGTCCACCACCGGCTGAAAGAAGCTACCCGCCTGGCCGAACCGGTCTTGCTCACCGGTGTCACCATGGGCGGCGGGCCCAGCCAGTGGGCAGCGGAGGATCACGCCAAAGCTGGATATCCGGTATTCGCCACCGCCGAAGCCGCGCGTTCATTCAACGACGACCTGGAGGCCGTCGCCGAGATGGGGGTTCAGATCGTCAGCGAGGACGAGGCGGCGCGCTTGCGCTCCAGGACCCGGACTCTGGAGCTGCGCGACTTCGATTTCAGCGCCATCGCACGCGCCCTGGAGCCCTTCGACGTGCGCCTGGACCACCTGGCTGCAGTAGGGGTCGCAGCGTTCGACCATGGCAACGCGCCCCCGGATTACTCCGACCGGCAGTTCCGTTTCGACTACCTCGACGAGCGCATCCGCGCCAGCCGCGCGCGTGTGGACATACACCCGCTCTCCGCTTTCGCGCATCCAGCCCGGGAAGTTCCCGCCATCATGACGCGCCTGCAAGCAGTGGTCGATTCGGCTCAAGACGTGGACGCCCCGCTGGTTGTGATGGACACCGCCCCGGCCGCGGTCCTCGGAGCTTGCTTCGATCCCCAGGTCGCACGGCGTGAACGTGTGATGATTGCCAACGTGGGCAACTTCCACACCCTGGCGTTTCGGCTCGGCCCTGAGGGGATCGAGGGCGTCTTTGAGCACCATACCGGCGAGATTGACCTGCCCAGGCTGGAAACGCTGCTGCGCTCGCTGGCCGATGGCAGCCTCCGGCATGCCGATGTCTTCGACGACAATGGGCACGGCGCGCTGATCTACCGGCACGAGGCGCTGCCTATGCCATCCAATGGCGGCGGGAAGGACGGATCGGATTACGGGGTGGCGGTCACTGGCCCGCGGCGCGGCCTGATGCGCGCCTCGCACCTGCGGCCTTATTTCGCAGTCCCTTTTGGCGATATGATGATCTCCGGGTGCTTCGGGTTGTTAGCCGCCATCGCCGACGTCATGCCGGAGTTGTCCGGGCCGGTGCGCGCCTCGCTGCGTGGCGCAGGCGGGAGTGGAACACCTCCGTGGGAGATCGACTGAGCGAGAGGCTGTCAAGCATCCTTCGTCGGTTGGTACGCTAGCAGCGCTGAAACGGAGGGAAAATTTGACATTATTTACCCCCTATGGTAAACTTTGGGCCAACAACTGAGTTGAGCTGGCGTTAATCCGCCCGCCCATACTATGGATACTCATCCAGAGAGGTGGAGGGACCGGCCCTGTGAAGCCTCGGCAACCACTGCGTAATTCAACTTCGTAGCAGGTGCCAATTCCGGCAGCCAGCAAGCTGGCTGGAAGATGAGGGATGACGCACCGCTTGTGCCGCCTCTCATCGGAGAGGCGTTTTTTGATCTTCCTGCCTCCCCACTAAGATTCAAGGTCGAATAACGGAGGTACCACTTGCCAGACAGACAATACACCAACCGCCGCTACCTGGACGCCGTACAAAGGCGCATCGTGATCTTCGACGGCGCCATGGGCACCAGCCTTCAGTCGCAGAATCTGACCGCCGAACATTTCGGCGGCGAACGCTACAACGGCTGCAACGATTACCTGGTGATCTCCTATCCGCAGGCGGTAGAAAAAGTACACCGCGCCTTCCTGGAGGTTGGGGTTGACGCCGTAGAGACCAATACCTTTCGCGCCAACCGGCTCACCCTGGGCGAGTTCGGGCTGGGAGATCGGGTTTACGAGGTCAATCACACCGCGGCGGCGCTCGCCCGGCGGCTGGCGGACGAATACGCAACCCAACAGAAACCTCGCTTTGTTGCCGGGTCGATCGGACCATCCGGGAAACTGCCCTCCGCCAACGACCCGGATCTGTCGAATGTCACCTACGACGAATTAGCCGACATTTTCCGGGAACAAACCATCGGCCTGATCGACGGTGGGGTGGACCTGCTGCTGATCGAGACCTCCCAGGATATCCTGGAAGTCAAAGCGGTCATCGAGGGCATCCAGCAGGCTTTCGACGAGACCGGGGTCTACCTGCCCATCCAGGCCCAGGTCACCCTGGACACCACCGGGCGCATGCTGCTGGGCACCGACATCGCGGCGGCCCTGACCATCCTGGAAGGGTTGCCGATTGATGTGATCGGCCTAAACTGCTCTACCGGCCCGGAGCACATGCGCGAGCCGATCCGCTACCTGGGCGAGCATACCAGTCTGCCGGTTTCATGTATCCCGAACGCCGGGCTGCCCCTGAACGTAGACGGTGAGGCGGTCTACCCGCTCCAGCCGAAACCTTTTGCCGGAGCGCTGGCCGAATTCGTCCAAAAGAACAACATTAGCGTGGTGGGCGGCTGCTGCGGGACTACGCCGGAGCACCTCAGGCTGCTGGTGCAATCGCTGGAAGGCGTCCCCCTTCCGCCCCGCCCCGCGCCCGACGAACCGCGCCTGTCCTCCTCGATGCGGACAACGCCGATGCGGCAGCAACCGCCGCCGCTGCTGATCGGCGAGCGCTGCAACGCCCAGGGCAGCCGTAAGTTCAAACGGCTGCTGCTCGCCGAAGAACTGGACTCTATCCTCGAGATCGGCCGCGGGCAAGTAGAGGGAGGCGCGCACGCTCTAGACGTCTCGGTGGCGGTCACAGAACGCGCCGACGAGACCGAGTTGATGCGCAAAGTGGTCAAGAAGCTGGCCATGGGGGTGGACGTGCCCCTCGTGATCGATACTACCGAGCCCGAGGTTATGGAAGCCGCGTTGAAGATCGCCCCGGGACGCTGCTTGCTCAATTCGACCCACCTTGAATCCGGGCGGGCGAAAGCCGACCAGGTGTTCGGGCTTGCAAAAGCGCACAACGCCGCCGTGCTGGCCCTTACCATCGACGAAAACGGCATGGCGAAGACCGCCGAGCACAAGCTCGCTGTAGCCAGGCGCATCCACGACATCGCCGTGGGTGATCACGGTTTGAGCCCGGAGGCCCTGGTCTTCGATACCCTGACTTTCACCCTGGCGACCGGCGACCCGGAATTCGCCGAGTCGGCCATCGCAACCATCGAAGGCATCCGCCAGATCAAACGCGAGCTGCCCGGCGTGATGACCTCCTTAGGGGTCAGCAACGTGTCCTTCGGGTTGAGCCCCGCCGCCCGGCCGGTTCTCAACAGCGTGATGCTGTATCACGCAGTCCAGGCCGGCTTGGATATGGCTATCGTCAATCCCGCACACATCTCCCCGTATGCCGAGATCCCGGAGTACGAACGAGAGCTCACCGAAGATTTGATCTTCAACCGGCGGCCCGACGCGCTACAGCGCTTTATTGAATACTATGAGCAGAACGATCATCCGCTGAATGAGGGTGCTGCCAATACCGATCCGACGGTAGGGATGACCCCGGAGGAACGCCTGCACTGGCGCATCCTCCACCGCCACAAGGATGGGGTAGAAACCGACATCGACGAGCTGATCGCCCGCAATGGCAAAGTCAGCCAGCACGAACAGGCTGTGAAGATCCTCAATACTGTCTTGCTCCCGGCGATGAAAGAAGTTGGCGACAAGTTCGGGGCCGGCGAGCTGATCCTACCCTTCGTACTGCAATCGGCGGAGGTGATGAAGAAGGCTGTAGCCCATGTGGAACAATTCCTGGACCGCAAGGAGGGCGCCAGCAAAGGCACCGTTGTCCTGGCGACCGTGTATGGCGACGTCCACGATATCGGCAAAAACCTGGTCAAGACCATCCTGGCCAACAACGGCTATACGGTTGTTGATCTCGGCAAACAAGTCCCCGCGGAGACGATCATCACCAAGGCCGTTGAGGTGAACGCCAACGCTATCGGTCTGAGCGCGCTGCTGGTCAACACCAGCAAACAAATGCCCCTGATCGTCAACGAGCTGCAGCGCCGCGGCCTGGAATTTCCCGTCCTGATAGGCGGCGCGGCGATCAACCGGCGGTTCGGCTGGCGCATCCTGTTTACCGAGAACGGCGAACTGTACGAGCCCGGTGTCTTCTACTGCAAGGACGCCTTCGAGGGCCTGGGTGTGATGGACACGCTGGGCAAGCCGGCAGGACGGACCGATTTATTGGATCAGCTCCGCCAGGATGCCCGTCGTGAGCTCGGCCGTGAGGCCAGTCAACGAGCACATCCACCTTCCAAACGCCAATCCTCGGTTTCCCCCGCAGGTCGCATCCCACGCCCAGAGCGCTGGGGACCCAGGGTCGTCCACGATATGCCGCTCGAGCTGGTCTTCCAGTGCCTGTTTAAGAACGAACTGTTCCGCCTGTCCTGGGGTGCCAAGAATGCGCATGGCGGGGAATGGGAACAGCTGGAAGACGAATTCGAAACTCGGCTGGCGCGCATGCAGCGCCAGGCGCTGCAGGAAGGCTGGCTCACCCCACGCGGTGTTTACGGGTACTGGCCGGCGCAGGCGGATGGCGATGACCTGCTGCTCTACGTACCTGAGACGGCTGACGCCGCGCAGCCTGAAGAGCTGATCCGCTTCGAGTTCCCCAGGCAACCGCACGCCGAACACCTTTGTCTGGCAGACTACTTCGCGCCCGCCGATTCGGGTCAGCTGGACACCGTCGCCCTGCAAGTGGTTACCGTCGGCCAGGTGGCGACGGAATGGGTCGACCGCCTGCAGGCGAGCGGAGATTACTCCGAGGCGTACTTTACCCACGGCTTGGCCGTACAAACAGCCGAAGCAGCCGCCGAATACCTCCACCGGCACATCCGCCGGGAGCTGGGGATCACGGATGGACAGGGCAAACGCTACTCCTGGGGTTATCCAGCCATCCCCGAACTGGAGGATCACCGCAAGGTGTTCGCGCTGCTCCCCGCCGAAGACGCCCTGGGCATGACTTTGACAGAAGCCTACCAGCTGGTACCGGAACAGTCCACGGCGGCGATCATCATCCATCACCCGGAGGCCAAATATTACAGCGTTGGGAAGAGCCGGGTGGAACAGCTGCTGGAAGCCTGAGCAGCCAGTTTGACCAAAGGAGATTCACAATGGCGGGAGATAAAATCACGAACGGAAATTCAGCCCCGCGAAACTCACATCCCTTTCTGGCCCGCTTGGCCGAGTTACAGCACCCGCTTCTCGCCGACGGCGCCATGGGTACGATGCTCAACGCGCGCGGCATCGGTTTCGATGGCTGTTTCGACGCGCTCAACCTGACCCGGCCGGGCCTGGTGGCCGAGATCCACCGCGCCTACATCGACGCTGGCGCTCAGGTTGCCTACACCAACACCTTTGGCGCAAACCGTTTCAAACTGACCGCACACGGGCTGGAGGAGAAAGTCGCCGAAATCAATCGGGCCGGCGTGGATTTGCTCCGCCGCGCCATACTGGCTTCTTACAAAGAGGTGTTCATCGCCGGTGACGTCGGTCCGCTGGGCGTGCGCCTGGCGCCTTACGGCCGTGTCCAGCCGGATCAGGCTCGACAGGCCTTCGCCGAGCAGATCGATGCTCTGGTGCAGGCCGGCGCGGACTTAATCGTTTTCGAAACGTTCAGCGACCTCAACGAGATCCGCCTGGCTGTAGAAGTCGCCCGCCAGATCAGCGATCTGCCCATCGTCGCCACGATGACCTTCACGCGCGATGACCGAACGCTGCTCGGCGATGCTCCGGTCAACGTGGCGCGCACTTTGTACGAAGCCGGCGCCGACCTGATTGGCGTAAACTGCTCCGGCGGCCCGGCGCAAATCTGGCGCATTTTACGAGAGATGCGCTCTGCGGTCCCAGAGGCGCGCTTTGCGGTCAAACCGAACGCCGGTTGGCCCGAGCAGGTGGGCGGGCGGATCATGTACCCGGCCAATCCGGATTATTTTGGTGAGTATGCGCAGGCCTTTTGCGAGGCCGGCGCTTCCATGGTTGGCGGCTGCTGCGGGACCACACCGCAGCATATCGCCGCCATGAATGCTGCGTTAGCAGGTGCTGAGGCGGATTGCTTACCCGACATCGGCTATATTTCCCCCACCGTAGAGGATCAAGACCTGCTCGATGCGCCGCACCAGCCCTCCGCGCTCGCCCAGAAATTGAGCGAAGGTCGCTTCGTGATCGCGGTAGAGATGGACCCGCCGCGCGGGCTTTCCGCCCACAAGCTGTTAGCCGGAGCCAGCCTGCTGGCCGAGGCCGGCGCGGACGTGATCAACGTCGCCGACAGCCCTATGGCGCGCATGCGTATGAGTCCGTGGGCCGTCTGCAGCGTGATCCAGCGCGAATTCCACATCGAAACCACGCTGCACTTCCCAACCCGCGGGCGCAACCTGCTGCGGGTGCAGGGAGACCTTCTGGCTGCACACGCGCTGGGCATCCGCAATATCTTCGTCGTCATGGGCGATCCCACCGAGATCGGCGATTATCCCGACGCCATGGACGACTACGACCTTGTCCCTTCGGGCCTGATCAACCTGATCAAGAAAGGCTTCAACGCCGGGGTCGATCACGCCGGGGTGGAGATCGGTCAGCCGACTTCTTATTTTGTCGGCAGCGCGCTCAACCTGTGCCCTCAAGACGTCGATCGGGAAATCAAGGTTCTGCAGCGGAAGCTGCAAGCTGGGACCGATTTCCTGCTCACCCAGCCCGTTTACCAGCCCGAGCTGGCCCAGGCTTTCCTGGATACCTATGCGCAGCAATTCGGCCCCCTGGAGACTCCCGTGCTCGCCGGAGTTCTGCCCCTGTTCAGCTTGAGGCACGCTTCCTTCCTGCACAACGAAGTCCCCGGGATCATCATTCCTGAGGAAATTCTGGAACGGCTGGGCGACGCCGGCGAGGCGGCCGCGCAGGAAGGCGTGCGCATCGCTCTGGAGCTGATCGAGCGCATGAAAAAGTGGGCTGGTGGGATTTACCTGATGCCGGCGTTCAACCGCTACGACCTGGCAGCGGAGATCATCGAGGGAATCAAACGGCCCGCTCCGGTATTAAGTGAATGAAGATTAAGGCGCTTGGGCGGATCGTATCCGCCCAAGCGCACTCGTTGCTTACAAAGGTGGGGGAATCGGTTCGTTCGAAGATGGCGGGAGGCCTTCACTTCTCTTCTGGCGCAAAGTGAGAAAGGCAACCACAACCGGTATCGCTATTAAAATTACACTGAGACATAAGGCGACCAAGCCGGTAACTATGGCAGCCTGCGGGTCGTTGCTCCCAAAAACATCGACGTTCGCGCCTGGCGTCGCGCCGGCAAAGACGAATATCGCCCCTGAGCACAGCACGACCAGGCCGGGACAGCCGCACAGCAATACGGCAATGACTGTTGCTATTATGCCCGTGGTTCTTTGATCCATAATTTGTTCCTCTCTCTGGTTTGATGGATTGAGATTTACGCTTTTTGATCTGGTTCGTGGCTGTTTTGGCGGGTTTAGACCGCCAAAACAGCCCGATACCCATGGTTAACTGCGCAATTTCGCGCCGAGCTCGCTTTCCAGCTGGGCGATGACTCGCTCGCGGATCCGGGTCACTTCCTCGTCGGTCAAGGTCCGCTCGGGGTCCTGATAGGTCAGGCTGTAAGCCAGGCTCTTCTTGCCCTCGCCGATTTGGGCGCCGCGGAAAACGTCGAACAGCTTCAAATCGACGATCGTCTCACCGCCAGCCGAACGGATCACCCGGGCGACGTCCGCAGCGGGGATATCCTCATCAACCACGACCGCCAGGTCTTCCAAAACCGGGGGATAGGCAGGCACCGGCTCAAGCTCGTAGCGCTCAGGGATTTTCGCCGTGATCGCAGCCAGGTCGAAATCCGCCGCCAGGATGGCCGACTCGGGCAGCTCGTAATTTTCTCTCACCTTGGGATGGATCTCTCCAAAATAGCCTACCTCCCGGCCGGAGATGATTAAGCGAGCGCATTTGCCCGGATGGAAGGTTGGATGCTCGCCGGGTTCGTAACGCACCTCCCCTACCTGCAGCAATTCCAACAGGCTGTTAATCACGCCCTTCAGGTCGAAGAAATCCATCTGTTCCGTATCCGCGCCTTGCCAGCTTGGCAGAGCGCGCGGACCGGTGAGCGCCAGCCCGAGGCGCGTCAGTTCTTCGGGCAAACGCCCGTCCGGCTGCGGAAGGAAAATTGGACCGATCTCGAAGAGCGCCTGGCGTTTGCGAATACGGGCATTGCGCTCGATCACATTCATCAAACTGCCCAGCAGGCTGCGGCGCATTACCACGCGGTCGCTGACGATCGGGTTCAGAATTCGGACATATTCATCCTGCGGCTCGGGCGCGCCCGGGAACAGGCGCGCTTCGTTCTCGGGCGAGGTCATTCGATAGGTGATAACTTCCTGTAGCCCCAAGGAGACCAGGAGATCGCGGATGCGCTCTTCTTTTTCCAGCTGCGGGTTGCCGCGCTGGATCGGCAGCGGGTCGGCCATCCTGGTCTCCGGGATACGCTCGTATCCGTAGATTCGGGCGATCTCCTCCATGAGGTCGGCTACGCCGATCACGCCTTCGCCGATGTCCAAACGGTGATCCGGGGTCTTCGCATGCACCGTGTCGCCCGCAACTTCAACGGTAAACTCCAGGCGACGCAGAAGCTCGGCGATCTCCTCAGAGGAAAGCTCGATGCCCAGCCAGCGGCGCACATCGCTTTCCGTGAGCTCTACTACGGGATCCTCCGGTTGCAGCGGGTACTCATCCACCAGACCCTCGGCGACGACACCGCCGGACCAACGGCGCATGAGTTCCAGGCCGCGCCTCACACCGCGCTCCGCCACCGCGGGGTGCACGCCGCGGGAAAAGCGGTAGGCTGCCTCAGAATTCATCCGCTGGGCGGTGAGCGTGCGGCGAATATTGATGAAATTCCAGGCGGCGCCTTCCAGCAGTACGTTGCGGGTGCCTGCATGCACCTCCGATTCCTCGCCACCCATGACGCCGCCAATAGACAGAGCTCCGGCGGTATCGCAGACCAGCACGGTGAAATCATCCAGCTCCCGGTCCACATCGTCCAATGTCCGCAGCACCTCTCCCTGTTTCGCACGCCGGGTGATGATAGTGGGGGCATCTCCACCAGCGCGCTCCAGCAGGGTGTCGTAATCGAAAGCGTGCAGCGGCTCACCCAGCTCAAGCATCGCGTAATTGGTTGCGTCCACAATACTGTTGATCGGACGCATCCCGGCCAGGCGCAGCCGGCGCTGAATTTCGTAGGGACTCGGGCCAATCTCAATACCCTCGATCAAACCTAATACGAATCGAGGGTTGAGCTCAGGCTCCTCGATGCGGATCGATACGCGGCCCTGGATTGCCGGCCCATCCATGTGGACCTGGAGAGCCGGATGGCGCAGTTGTTGGTTCGTCAGCGCGGCGATTTCGCGGGCCATGCCGATGATGTTGGCGTTCCGGGCGATGTTCGGGGTGATGGCGATGTTCAAGACCGCATCGCCCATGTACTTCGCCAGCGGGAGGCCCACCGGCGCATCCGCATCCAGGATGATGACGCCTTCGTGCTCCTCCGAGATGCCCAGTTCCTTCTCCGAGCAAACCATCGAGTAGGATTCGACCCCGCGTATCTTAACCCGCTTCAAGGTCGTCTTGACATGACCCGGCTGGTGACCGTCATAAAGGACGGCACCTTCCCGGGCATAAGCCACTTTAAGTGGGCTTTCCAACGGTCCCTGGCCATTAAAGGGAAACAGGTTCGGCGCGCCGGTCAGCACCGTATGCTCTCGCTCACCGTCGAACAGCCGGCAAAGCACCAGCCGGTCCGCGTTCAGGTGCGGCATGACCTCGCGAATTTCGCCGATGACGATCGTTTGGGGATCCCAATCGATGCCGGTGACCTTGGTTTGCTTGCGCCGGGCGTGTTGGCTGGTCCACTCCCCCGCCCCGTTTTCCGCCATCGGCAAACCGACGTAGTGGATCTCCTCTACCTCCAGACCCGCCATGGTGATCAGGTGGGCTAGCTCTTCCAGAGGCAGGTCGATATCGACAAAATCTTTTATCCAGGAAAGGGGTACTAGCATAAGTAACTCCGTGATTTTTATCTAGAACTGCTCGAGAAACCTCAGGTCATTGGACCAAAAGTAGCGTATGTCCTCGATGCGGTGGCGAAGCAAAGCGGCGCGTTCCGGACCCATACCGAAGGCATAACCGGTGTATTTATGCGGGTCGTAGCCGCCGTTGAGCAAGACCGTTGGGTGGACCATCCCGCAGCCGAGCAATTCCAACCAGCCGGTCTGCTTGCAGACAGAGCAGCCCTCCCCTCCGCACACGAAGCACTCGATATCCATCTCGGCGCTGGGTTCCGTAAAGGGGAAGTGCGAAGCGCGGAAACGGCTGCGCACGCTCTGGCCGAACATGCGCCGGGCGAAGTCGCTCAAGGTGCCCTTTAAGTCGCTGAAGGTAATGCTGTGACCAACAGCCAGACCTTCGACCTGGGTGAACTGCACTTCGGAACGAGCTGAGATCTGCTCGTAGCGGTAACACATACCCGGTAGGATGATGCGGATTGGCGGCGGGTCATGCGGATACTGGGCAGTGATCTCGCGCATGGCGTGAATTTGGCCGGGGGATGTATGCGTGCGCAGCAGGATGGGGTTATCCGGATCAACCGAACCCTCGATGTAGAACGAATCCTGCATATCCCGGGCCGGGTGGTTAGGAGGGAAGTTCAGGAGCTGGAAGTTATATTCATCGTACTCGACATCCCGGGAGCGGTAGATCTGAAAACCCATATCGCCGAAGACGCGGGCGATCTCGCGCAGAGTTTGGGTGACGATATGCAGCCTGCCGACTGGTAGTTCCCGGCCGGGAAGCGTGACGTCCAGGCGTTCCGTTTCCAGGGCGCGCTGCAAGGCGTCAGACTGTAAGACCTCGTTTTTGGCGTTCAGCGCCGCTTCCAATTCACCCTTGACCTCATTGGCGCGGCGTCCTATCGCCGGGCGCTCTTCTTTGGAGAGCTGGCCCAAATGGGTGAAGACTACCATCAACGGAGAGCTGCGACCTAAATTGGCGACCCGCCACGCTTCGAGCTGCTCCTCCGTCGTTAAAGGCGCAAGCGCCTCGAGCGCATCCTGCTCAATTTGGTCCAGTTTTGCCAACATTTTGTCCTCCATGCTGCAAAGTAGCTGCCAACCCTAAAGGCTTTACGCAGGCAACTTAAATTAAAAACCCCTTCCCTTCAAGGGACGGGGTTGCTTCCCGCGGTACCACCCTTCTTGGCCGCGCGCTGGCGGCCCGCTCAGTCACCAACAGCCCAAGACCGGATATGCGTTCAACCTTTTAGGCGATTGGCTCTCCCGATAACGCTGGAGCTGCGGCCCAAACTACTTAGTCGCCGGCGAGTACCTTGCAGCGACCGTTCCCCTGGGCAGCTCGGAAGGGAACTTCAGCCAGATTCCACCCGGCGTGGGGTTTCAGTCTGCGCCCCGCGCCTCCCTGTTGGCTTCTTTAATGGCTTACTTTCCTTCGTCGTAGCTGTATTTTAGTTTTCTTGCCCTTTATTATCTTTAATTTGACTTATCTGTCAAGGGAGGGTGATCATGCTGCTCTTGGCAAAGACACTCGCTCCGCGCGCACCAGCGCAGCCGCGGCGATGTGCGCCACCAGTAGCATGATATCCAGGTCTTGCTCGGTCAATGGCTCGCCGCTGCGTGAGTTAACCACCTCGATCACGCCCAATGTCCGCTGATGATCGATCAACGGCACACAGAGCAGCGATTGGGTCTGAAAACCGATGGATTGGTCGACCATTGGCGAGAACAACGGCTCACGCTGGGCGTCGGGTACGAGCATCGGCTTGCGGCGGGAGACCACCTCGCCGGCGATGCCAACCCCCGGCGGCAAGCGGTAACCTAATAATTCTGCACGCAGCGGGCTTTGCACTTCTACGAAAACCAGCTCTCCGGTGTAGTCATCCAACAGCTGCAGCGATCCGTTCTCCGAATTGACCGCCTCCAGCGCCTCAGCCAGGATCTGGCGGATCAGCCCAACCACATCGGTCTGAGAGCCGACATTTTCCAGATGACCGTACAGATCCCTCAAAGCGCGCAGCGTTTTACGCACCAGGCGCAGTTCGTCCTCGAGCGCTTCGTTCGCTCGTTTTAAGCGCAGGTTTTCGTGGTGGAAAGCACGAAGAGCGTCCAGGCTGGCGGTTGTCATGGCAGTACTCCAGTTTATTATGAGGCGGCGACGTTCGGTGGATGCGAAGATAAACCAGGGTAGTTCTTTACATATCTTTTTACCATCGAATATCAAGATACACCTTATCAAGTTTGCAAGCTGTGTAACAACCTTGGAGTTACGCAGTTCAAGGGGGAATTGGGGGTGTTTTGGCGGACTACGCCCGCCAAAACATCCCCACCTTTCCTCCTTATGGGTAAGTCCTAAACCTATTCGTTTCCATTCGTTCCGCGGAAACGAATAAGCCGGCTGTATATGCACAGTATTGCGGGATTACTCGCAGAGACTCGCGTTGTGCCCAACCCCCAGCCCCTAAATCCGAATTAAGAGTAGATATGGAAAATTATGGCCGCACCTTCGCAGCTTTAAGCCTGGACGGCGAGCCTTTCTTTGCCTTCTCGTTGCGTGATCTCTTCTGAAGCCAACAATTCCTGCAACCTCGGATGATCCTTGTAAACGCCGCGATAGCGCTCCGGCAGCATGGCCGCGATCCGGCACATCAGTTCATCCGTGTTGCGCCGCAGGGCAGCGTCGCGATCGTTCCTTCCCAAGGGAGGTAGGTATAAAAGCTCGCCCACCTGGAAGGTGATCCGGGGGCGCTGCAGTCTCAAGATCTTCGGCACGGCGCCGTCTGTCCCCGTGATGGCAGAGGGAAGGATTGGGACGTTCGCTTTATCGGCCAGATAGGCGACTCCGGTCTTTCCCTCAATCAGCGCTCCGGTCGAACTGCGGGTTCCTTCAGGGGCGATCCCGAGGACGCCGCCTTCTTCCAAATATTTGCGGGCAGTCCGCAAAGCCTTAAAATCGGCCTCCTGGCGGTTAATCCAGATGCCGTCAACCGAATTCAACAACCAGCGATAAAAAGTGTTTTTCTGGTGCTTTTTTGCGACTAACGAGGTGGCGTCATCGCGTTCCAACCAGGCAAACACCAACGGCGGATCGATCACGCTCAAGTGGTTAGTGGAAAAGATAAAGCCCCCTTCTTTAGGGATATTTTCGATCCCGGAAACTTCTAACCGGGTCAACAACCGGAACAGCCCACGGAATATACCCCTCAGTGCCCGACGATACCAGATCTTCAACATCAGCGCTCTCCTGGGCCAATTTTACCTTGAAGCATTTCATTTTTGTTAGACGCATGCCCCTGGATGATTACCCGGCAGGGTTTGAGTTATACTGTTAGGCGTTAAGCAGTTCCACGGAAAATAGGGGGTGTTTGGGCGGGATTCGCCCGCCCAAACACCCCCTTTCTTCCCTCAAAGGTGAATGTCCTAACTGTTTCGAAAGAGTCAGGAATTACGCATTTTGAGATAGAGGCACTTTCCCAATGAACTGCGTAGCTCCCGAGAGTATAATCTGCACATTATGCGCAGAAAACCACCTCGATTTTCCAGGATGCCCTGGTTCGTCATTTTAATGTTGTTCCTCGTCTCTTGTAAATTAAACAAGGTGGAGCCAACCACTACCCTGCCTTCGCTCACAGCGACCTCCCCGCCCTCTGCAACCCGGACGGCTACGCCGTTCCAGCCATCGCCAACCCCTCTGCCCCTGGCCGCCAGGGTGAACGGAGAGGGCATCACCCAGGCAGAGTTGCAAATGGAAGTCGCTCGATTTCAAGCCAGCCTCGAGAACGAAGGGACCGAGTTCGCAGGCAATGTGAGGGAATTCGTATTACAGGACCTGATCACCAACGTGCTACTTGCTCAGGCTGCTGAGCAGAATGGGTTCACCGCCGAGCAATCGTTCGTCGATGCGCGTTACGCGCAACTGGTCACGAGCGCCGGCGGCGAAAGGGCGATGACCGCATGGTTGGCAGCCAACGGCTACGAACAAGACAGCTTCCGCGAGGCTTTGTCGCGGGCAATTGCCTCGGCCTGGATGCGCGATCAGATCATCGCAGCAGTCCCCACAGAAGTAGAGCAAGTGCATGTCCGGCAAATCCTGCTTCAAAATCCCTCCGACGCTCAGGAAGCGCTCGCTCAACTCCAAGCTGGCAGGGATTTTGCAACCTTAGCAGCTACCTATGATCCGCTGACCAATGGCGATCTCGGATGGTTTCCGCGTGGATACCTCACCCCACCCGAGCTGGAGCAGGCCGCCTTCAATCTCGAACCCGGCCAACACAGCGAGATCATCGAAACGGATTTGGGATACCACTTGATTGAGGTGATCGAACGCGACCCCGCACACCCCTTGGACCCGGAAGCCCGCCTGGTCCTTCAAGAACAGGCCTTGAACCAATGGGTGGAAGATCGCCGTGAGCAAAGCGATATCGAAATCTTAATCCAGTAACTTCGCCCTACAGAGAATAAAAATGGACCCTTTCGAGTTTAAAGACCAAGACATACAACCAACCCGCAGTCCTATCACCATTATCTCAAACGTATTAACCGTGCTGTTTTTAATCTCCGCGGTATGCATTGGCGTTATGTTCGCCACCATTTTCATCAACCCATACGTACCTTATAACCCGTTTCCACCACCTACCTTGCCTGCGGTGAGCTCACCGCCCACTGCGACTCCGACGCCGCGCGGCGTGCTGCCGCCTACCTGGACTCCTACGTTCACATCGGAGCCGACCAATACGCCGGAACCCACGGCAACCGACACACCGGAGCCTACCGAGACGGAAGTCCCGGCAGAAGAGACGGTAGAAGGCCTCCTAACACCCGAGTCCGGCGAAACAACCGGGACCACTGAGACCGAGAGCGGGATGGCTTTCATCCTCCAACCCGGTAATCCCGTCGCCGTCGCGAACATCAACCACCCAGAATCGGGTTGTAACTGGTTGGGGGTCGCCGGGCAAGCTACCGGGCTTTCTAACGAACCAGTAACCCAGTTATTCGTCAAACTCGGCGGCACCTTGCAGGGCAAGCCATTCGACCAGATCACCATCACCGGCTCGGCTCCCGCATACGGCAGCGCAGGATACGAGTTCCAGCTCGGCGACACCCCGGCTGACAGCAACGACACGCTCTGGGTCCAGCTGTACGACCAGGCCATGCTGCCGCTCTCCGATCAAGTCCCGTTCGATACTTATAATGATTGCGCCAGGAATTTGATCCTGATCTATTTCAACCAGGTGCGTGAATAAATAACCCGGCTGCTTTCGAAATATAAGAGCCTCGGCTTACCGGCCGGGGCTCTTTTTTGTTTCCTGGGTAAGAGTTTTGAACCTGACTAGGCAGTATCTTCCCCACAGAGTTCCAGCCAATGCTTTTGCGCTAGCAGCGCGTCTTCTTCCATGACCGGGCTCTCGCACAGCATCCGCCCTGAGCAGCCAAGATCGTGCAGCGCCTGGAGCATCGCCTCAAGGTCGAAATCCGATTCGGTGACCGGCAGGTGCTCCTGCTCGCCCTTGTCAGAGTATGCGATGCCGGAAAAATGGATGTGCAGATTATGCAGGGCAGTATCCCCCAGCTCCGAGCGATAATACTCGAGGGCCTGCACCCACTCCCCATAGGTGTTCATCGAGCCGTCGCCCGGCCTGGCGTGCAGGTGGGCAAAGTCCAGGCAAGGCTCGACCCCGTAGATCGCCTTGCTCATCTCGACGGTATCCTCCAGGGAACCCAGCATCGCCGATTTCCCCATCGTCTCGGGACGCAGAACCACCGGGTTTCCGCCTTCGCGCAATTCCTCCAGACACCCCGCCAACCGATGGATGGCGATGGGCAGGACTTCTTCAGGCGGCCGTTCAAAATAAGAACCCGGATGGAAGATGATGTCCGTAGCTCCAGCGAGATTACCGTAATGCGCTGCATCCATTAAACGCTTGCGCGACTTAGGCCATTCCTCCTCGTCGGCGTTCAAGTTGATATAGTAAGGAGCATGCACGCTGAGGGCGACTTCGTGTTCGAGCCCGGTCTGCTTGATCTCCTCGCAAGATTTCTCGCCGATGCGTACCGAACGCACCCAGCCTAACTCCAGGGCGTCCAACCTCAACTCGTGAATCTGGATCGTTGCGCCGACGCTGCCTCCGGGACTCTTGGGCGTTGATTTCGGGGAACCAACCGTGCCAAAACGAAACGACGTTGAAGCCATAATGATCCTTTCTCTTTATTCCGTCGAACGAGATAGGACTTACGCGCTCGAGGGAAGAAAGGACCCCCCACTTTCTCGGAGAACTGCGTAACTCCTATGAGGATAAAAATCGGATCCCTCACCCTCCGGCGAGCAAGCCCTGTAAACGCAAATAAAGCGGCGGTCCCAGGATAAAGAGACCGATCAGGACTGATGCGCCGGCGGCAATCAAGACCGCGGCCGCACCCACGTCTTTTCCCACTTTGGCGAGACTGTGCTGGGCCGGGCTGGCTAAATCGACCACCGCCTCAAGGGCGGTGTTTAAAAATTCGGCCGTCCACACCAGCGTGATCGCCAGGATGATCATCGCCCAGTCCCGCAAGGACAGTTCGACCCAGAGCGACAGGCCAATCACCAGGATGCTGACCAGCGCGTGAATCCAGGCGTTTTGCTGGGTACGGATCACAAACCACCACCCGGAAAAAGCATGGCGGAAAGACAATCGGCGGGATCGGAAAAATGTCGACATATTCAACTCAAAAGGTGCTCGTTTTGGACATGCGAACTTGGAGGGTGTTTAACCGGGCGGCGAGGTAAGGGTTGAACCGAGCTGGCCAAGGATCAGGGCCTGGACCTCCCACATCGCCTGCTTCTCATCCATTTCGGCATGATCGTACCCGAGGAGGTGCAGGACTCCATGCACGGCAAGCAACTGTAACTCCGCTTCCAGGCTGTGCTCACCAGCCTGGGCCTGCGCGCAGGCTTGTGGATGGGAGATCACCACATCACCGAGGTATTTCATCTGTGTGTCCGGATCGAGGTAATCGGCGGGGAAAGAGAGCACGTCCGTGGGCTCATCAAATCCCAAATATTCTGCGTTCAGCTGGCGAATATGATCTTCGCCGGTGATCACCAAGGTCAGGCTTGCCAGTTCAGCGCCCAAGACCTGCGTGAGGGTCGTTTCAGCGGCGCGTTTTAAAATCTCTGGTTTTACAGAAGCTTTGAAAGGTTTGGCGACGTCGAGGAAAATCATGCCGGCTCAGATGGATCTGCCTGGGGCTTTATCGAGACGTCCGCAGCCGGCCGGGCCACGGAAATCGGCTGGGTAGGTGAAAGATCAGGCTTTTTTTCCGGTTGTTTATCGGTCTTAGGATATTCGATGCGCGGGTGGTAGATGCCGCGCAAGGTCGTCGTGAACGAATGGGCGATATCCTCCAAATCTTGCAAGGTCAGGACGGTATCGTCCAGTTCTCCCGAGGTCACCCGATTTTCGATCACATCTTTGATCACCGCGTGCAGTTCCGCCTCGTCCTTTGGCCGTTCGGCGCGCACACGCGCTTCGCTGCCGTCGGCCAACATCAAAATTGCCGTCTCGCGGGATTGCGGCCTGGGACCAGGATAACGGAATGCTTCCGTGTCCACGGCATCTTTATCGCCTCCCGCTGCTTCGACCGCCTTGGCGTATTGGTATCGGGTCAGCATCGTTCCGTGGTGTTCGGCAATAAAATCGAAGATCCGCCGGGGTAAGTGGTGTTTTCGTGCCAAATCCAACCCGTCGGTAACGTGGCGGATGATAGTCGCCGCGCTGGTAGCGGGGTCCATGTCATCATGCGGGTTGAGGTTATCGGCGACCTGATTCTCGATAAAGTAATACGGGTTCAGCGCTTTACCGGCGTCGTGATACAACGCCCCAACTCGGGTCAGCAAGGTGTCTGCGCCGATCTGGTCGGCGGCTTGTTCGGCCAGGTTGGCTACCTGCAAGCTGTGCTGGTAAGTTCCCGGAGCGCTGCGCAAGATAAACTGCAACAGCGGGTGGTCAGGCCGCGAAACTTCCATCAGCTGCAATGCGGTGGTCATCCCCAGCAGTTGGGCCAGGAAAAACTGCAGGAGTAAAGTCAGGCTGGCAGCAGCTATCCCGTTGAGCAGCGAGATGCCCGCCAGGGTTGCCAGGCTAAAAACGTTGACAGAAGGATCCGTCAAGCGAAAAGCAAGGATAACCGTTGCTCCAGCGGCTGCGACCGCGGCGCCTGCACCAAAGAATGCCATGACTCGGCGCGCCGGACCCAGGATGAATACGCCGAATAAACCACTCAAAAGGTAATAAACCGTCAACGTATGCGCATCCGGAAAATCGAAAGCGATCAATATCGACAGCGGTATCGTAAAGATGAACGCTGGCTCGGGACCAAACAACGCGGTTACCGTCAGGCTGAAAGCTGCCAGCGGAAAAACGTAAGGGAAGACGCCGGATGCTGGCAACAACATCCGCCCGCCAACCAGGAAGATAATGTACAAGACGAGGATCACCGTGACACTGCTAAGCTCACCGAGCAGTTCCTGGTTGGTACGCAAGTACAGGGTTATGAAAATAACTGTCACCAAAGCGAGGATCGCCGCGCTGCCGACGTCTTTCCAATCGTACTGCGCCTGGATCAGGTTCATTTCGTCCAGCGCTTCCAGGTCGGTCTCCGTAAGCACCTGACCACGCTGGACCACCGTTTCTCCGGCAATATAGATGCGCGTCACCGGATTGACCGCATCACGGGCTTGCTGGCGGGCAGACTCGGTTAGATCTTCGCTGTAAAAACTATTGGGGGCTACGAAAGCGGAGACAAGTTCGGCGACGATGGCAGCCTGATCTTCCGGCAGCGCCAGGCTGACCAGAGCCGGCACGCTTCGCCGGGCATCCTCGAGGCGGTCTTCTCGGATGGTATTCCGCATGACCTGCTCTAGGACCACGATGGCTTCTTGTTGGACCGCCTGCCAGCGTGAGTCATTCAACGCCAGGATAGCCTCGGCGGTATCCTGTTCCAGGTTAATATTTTCAAGCGCAGCTAGATCGGAGATTTTCTGCTCATTAGAAGCGAACGCGTCCGCACGCACGCTGGTGATATAAGCCAGCGTAGCGCGTAAATGCTCTAGTTGCTGGCGGGCTACGCTGGTGTCCGGCGCAGTATAAATCTGGGGTACCGCCCTGGCCGCGGCATCGCGTGCATTTTCGGTGCGGATTTCACTGACGTAGGTGATATCTGCGGGCGCGACGAATTCCCGGGAAGCGACTTCCCCCACCTGCGGCCGCGGCGAAGCCAGGCGAGAATAGGTGGGAAGCTCCAGCCCCAGAAAAGTGAACACGACAGTGAACAGCACCAGGAGACTTAGAACGACATTGCGCCGTTCGAACCTGCCGTTGCTTCGCTTTCTGGCTTTTCCTGACATAATTCTAAACAGTCAACGGGTTAAGACTGCAATAACTCCCGGACAATACGGCTGACCTGGGCGCCTTCAGCTCGTCCCTGAACCCGGGGCATCAACACTTTCATCACCTGGCCAATCTCGGACGGGGAACCAGCGCCTACTTCCTCGATTGCCTGGCGGGCCAGCGCTTCGACTGCCGCATCGGAGAGTGGTTGCGGCAGATAATCTTCCAAGATCACGATCTCGGCTTCCGTGGTCTCAGCCAGTTCGGTTCGCCCGGCCTGCTCGGCTTCTGCGATCGTCTCGCGGCGAGATTTCACCTCTTTTTGCAAGATCCGCATGGTTTCAGCGTCGGAGAGCTCGCCACGTTGGTCGATTTCCGCATTGCGAACCGCCGCTAAAGCCAGGCGCAAGGTGCTTTTTCGCAAGCCCTCTCCGGCGCGCATAGCCGTTTTCAAATCTTCTTCCAGTTGTCTCTTCAAGCTCATGGATTGATTATACCGCGTTGTACCCGGCAGGCTGCGCGCCGTGAGGGCGTTGATTGAGCGCCCTGCGGTTTGTTATCAAGCGCGAGCGACCTCAAGTGCATAAGTCCTGAAATTAAAAACTCCCGCCAAGCCTGCACCGGCGAGAGCTGCCGAAGATTAATATTTGAGCAGAGTCAACCCATCGGGTGCTTCATCCGTCCCCCACCCAGTAGATGCAAATGCAGGTGAAAAACCGCCTGTCCTGCGTCAGGACCGGTGTTAATGATCAGCCTGTAACCCGAACTGGCGATACCTCGCTGCTCGGCCAGCAGGCGGGCGGCGGTGAACAGGTGGCCGAGCAGCTGTTCATCCTCTGCGGTGACCTGGTTAATCGAGCGGATGTGCCTGTTCGGCACGATCAAAATATGCGTGGGCGCGGCAGGATTGGCGTCATGAAAGGCGGTTACCTGGTCATCCTCGTACACCTTTTCGGTGGAGATCTCACCGGAGACGATCTTACAAAATATGCAATCTTCCATCGCAAGTTAACTCCTTGATTGATCCGGGAAAACGATCTGCCCTTGGATGCCGTTCCCTTGAATGGCGTGCAGTTCAACAGGGGTGATCTGGTTCCAGAGATCGCGAGGCGCTCGCGCATTGACCCGCAGATAATTGTCGGTCAATCCGCTGAGCTGCCAATGGTCCGGGCCCATGCCGGTCGTGCTTTCCCATAAAACGGCCAGGGTCTCCCCCAGGAAACGATGCTGGTAATCCAAAGCTGATGCTGCGAAAATTTTTCGCAAGCACGCGTTCCGCTGCTTGCGCAGGCGATGCGTCACCTGCCCGGGCATGCGCGCCGCTGCCGTTTCGGGGCGTGCGGAGTAGGTGAACACGTGCCCGCCAGCGAAACTTATTTGGCGGATGAAATCGAGGCTGGCCTCGAATTCGGCCTCAGTCTCCCCAGGAAACCCGGCGATCATATCCGTAGTGATCGCCATTTCTGGCACAACTGCACGGGCCGCGTCCACGAGCGCACGAAAAGACCTAGGGGTGGTCTTGCGTGCCATACGGCGCAGTGTCTCCGTGCAGCCCGATTGCAGTGGCAGGTGCAAATGTCGGCACAGTCGTGCGTCTTCCCACAAGCTAAAAAACGATTCATCCAGATCCCAAGGTTCTAGGGAGGAAAGGCGCAACCTGGGGGTATCCGTATGGCGCAGGATCGCCAGGACAAGATCGCGCAGGTGTAACCTTGGAGATAGATCTTGCCCCCAGGAACCCAAGTGCACGCCGGTCAGCACGACCTCACGCGCGGCCCCGGACTCGCTGGTTAAGGCGCCCTGGACGTCCCTCAAGATCTTTGAAATCGGCCGGCTGTGCCCTTCGCCGCGCGCCAGGGTCGTCACGCAGAAGGTGCAGCGGTTATCACAACCGTCCTGTACTTTTATGAAAGCCCGGGTGCGCAGGCGCGCTCCGGGTACCGGCTGGCGTTCGAGGGGCTCGCGATCGAAGACATCTTCCGGAATCTGCAGCAGTTCCGAAACCAGGGAGCCTTTTCCGGCGTTGGGCACCACGTGGCGCACGCCAGGCAGCGTAGCTGCTCTTCGCGGGTTAAGAGTCGACCAGCACCCGGTCACAGCAATCTCTTTAGCGCCGGCGCGGGCAGCCTGGCGGATCTTCTGGCGTGAATCGGAGGCTGCCGCGGTCGTAACCGCGCAGGTGTTCACCACAACCAGGTCAGCTTCCTCAGCCGTGGGGACCAGGCTGTGTCCGGCAGCAGTAAACTGGCGGGCATACGACTCGATCTCGCTCTGGTTTAGTCGGCAGCCGATAGTGTCTAAATAGACCTTCATGGGCGTAATTCTAACATCCCCACATTCCTCAAGGTTGCAAGACGGTGAAATTATCGAAATAAACTTCCGTCCCAGGCTCATTAAAAGTCCCCGCTGCTAGGCCTACGTCCCCGCCGGAAAATGTATCATCCTCCACTGTCTTCAATAAAAGCCCATTAACGTAGAAGCTGAGGGTATTACCGACGCAGTCCGCGCGCAGGTGATTGAGCACAACCCCGCGATGGACCTCCTCGCTGGGCAGCAGCGCCGGCATGCCGATCAGCGTTTGGACGCCCTCCTCGACCTTGCCGATACCGTAATAACCATCCCCGCTGATGACCAGAAAATAAAAATTCTCCCGATCCTGAGCGCGGCAGACCACCCCAAAGTCGTCGTCCTCGGGGCCAACCGCTTTGATGGCGTCCACTTCGATGCGCACGTCGGTGAAACGGAGCCCGGGTCCGGACCATATCAGGGTCTGGGGGTCGTTGACTTGGATGTGGAAAGTATCATAGGCATAATCCAGGACCCCACCAGCATTCCCGGTAGGCTGGCGCCACCCGCTGGCAGGGTCCGAAAAATCATCTTGGAAGAGCACGCTCCCCGAAGCAGGTTTTACCCTGCTGAACGGTAAGGCGAGCTGCTGGCAGGCAACCAGGAACAATGCGACGCCGATCAACCTGAGCGGGTGGCTAGATTTTTGCATGGGTACCTGGCCGCAATCCATCTCCCACTAAGGCTGTCTGACCACGAAGTTATCGAACAACATATCGGTGCCCACCACGTCGTAGGTACTGGCGATCAAGCCAACATCACCGGCGGCGAATTCGTCGTCCTGAGCCTGAATTAATTGCTGCCCGTTGGCATACAAGGTCAAGGTGTTGCCGACGCAATCGGCGCGCATGTGATTGGTCGTCTGCCCGGCCTTGATGGCCGCATCGTCAAAACCCAAATCATCTGCGCCGACGAGGATCTCCTCTCCATCAACAAATTTAGCGATGCCGTAATATCCATCACTGCTGATCGTAAAGAAATAAAAATTGGCGTCGTCTTGGTAGCGGCAGATCAGCCCGAAATCGTTCTCCTCCGGTCCAGAGATTTTCCTGGCGTCTACCTCAATCTGGACATCTCCGAAGGTTTTCTCCGGGTTGGTCCAGAGATAGGTATTTGCCAAATCCACGAAGATGCGAAACCCGCCGTCTTGATAATCGGTGACGCCTTCTTGATCGACAAAGGTGTACCAGCCGCTGGCTTCATCGGAGAAGTCATCCTGAAAAAGTACTTCCCCCGAACTGCCTGCCTGAGTAGGTTCGCCCTGTCCGAAACGGCAGGCTGAAGTGGCAATGATCACGGCGAAAAGCGGGAACAGCAAACAGAGTTTTTTCATCCTCAGCACCTTGAGATCGGGATCGACTTCATCGACAATCTGCCAGAATTTTGACGGTCAATTGTAGCATAGCAAAATCATCCACAAATTACACGGATAACACAGGAAATTACTTTTTGAATGCTGGTTTCGAACGCTCGAGGAGCTCGACTTGGCGGATTACGCACAATAAAAGGCGAATCAACGCTTGTTACGGAGAAAGATTGTTCATCAAGCGGTTGGCTTGATCGGCGATCTGAGGTTCTTCCCCGGACAAGGATCGCGCCAATAGGAGCTGTTCCTTAGCGCTCGTCTCTTGTCCGGTTAAGGTATAGAACAGCCCTAGATGCAGCCGGGCCCGCGCGTAGCCCGGATCGTTAAGCAGTGCCCGGTCAAAAAAGCGCTTGGCGCTGTAAAGGTCTCCAAGCCGGATGAAAACTTGGCCTAAAACGTCCAGCGAAGCGGGGTCATTCTGATTCAACAGAATCGCGCGGCGGGCAGCGGGCAAAGCCAGCTCCCTGACCTGGTAATCATAGCGTAGGGAGAATGAAACGAGGGCGCGTAAGAAGGTCGGATCACGGGGCGCCAAATCCACTGCCTGCTGGTAGTATGCCTGGGCATCTGCGTAATTGCCCAACTGCCCCAGGGTATTGCCGATCTCGGCCTGGACGACCGGATTTTCAAACTCCTGGTCGGCAGCCCGGTGCAGATATACCAGAGCCAGTTCGTACCGCCCCTGCCGCTGCCAGTAGATCGCCTGGAATAGGTTAGCTGCCACAGAATTGGGATCCAGAGCCAGGGCGCGATCTAATTCATCCCGGCCGGTGGTTTCGTCGAGGGTGTCCTCCGGCCCAGCTTTCTGTGCGGCGGCGCGCTGTTCAGCTTCACCCAGGTAAGCCCAGGCCTCGGCATAGTCGGGCTGGGCCAGGGTGGCTTGGCGAAAAGCCTCGGCAGCCAGCTGCCACTCCCCCAGATCGGCCAGGGCGCGCCCGGAGGCGAGTAGCGAGTATGCCCGATCGCCTGCCGAACGCGCCCCGCTCAAGCTGCGCCCAATCACCGCGCCAGCTGCCGCCAGCTCCGGCTGCAGCTCTCCTGCCGTGGTCAGGTAAGCCAACGCTGCTTCCGGTTCCTGGGTTGCCAGCATCAAACCCAGCCGGAATTGATAGCTGGCTTCAGCAGGCTGTAAGGCGACTAAGGCCCTCAAATCCCCAATGGCAGCAGTGTAATCACCCATAGCGCGATGCAGATCCAACAACCGCAAGTGGACTTCTTCGGCCGGCGCGCCACGCTTGAGCGCTAGCTGCCAGACCGCCTCCGCCGCAGGTAGATCGCCTCTCAGGCGCGCAACGTCACCCAGAGCCAGGTAGCCCCTGGCCGATAACTTGTCGGACTGAGCGGCGAATTGCAACTGAGCATAAGCTAATTCCTGGTCTCCTGCGCGCAGAGCAGCTCTCCCCGCCAGGTCCCATAAATCGGTTCGCCACGGGAAATAACTCAGCGCTAGGCCGAGTTGATCGGCGGCGCTTGCGGGGGAATTAAATTCGATCGCCCGGTTGGCGCGCGCTAATGCCTGGCTGGCGGCATGTTGGATGGGAGAAAGACCAGAAAGCCCCACGAGTACAAATAACAGCAGGAGTCTGGCCAGCAAAGCGGCTTTGGGGGATCTTCTCACGGGGATATTACAAATGCATCGTCATCACAGTTTGGCGGTTCGACAGCGCTCGCCGGACCGCCCTGCACGTAAATTCAGTTCCAAGAGTCTTCACATTATAGTCGAGCAAGCGAAAGGTGACAGTTTGCAGTTGTGTCGGCCTGATGAAATGAATATAATCAAGACTGGATCAGAAATTTGCCCAGAATACCGCGGGATCGAACCAATACCTACAACCGACAGGAGCAGCTATGGATTTCGCCTTATCCGAAGAACACCGCATGGTGCAGCAAATGGTCAGGGATTTCGCCCAAAAGGAAGTCGCTCCGATCATTAAAGAATACGACCGCAAACAAGAAATGGCGCCGGAAATCCTGCCACGCATGGCGGAACTGGGCATCCTGGGAATCTGTTTTCCGGTGCGCTACGGAGGTCAGGGCATGGATTACATCGCCCTGGGGCTGGCTTGCGAAGAATTAGAAGCGGTTGACAGCACCCTGCGTGTGGTGATGTCCGTTCACGTTGGTCTGAACAGCCTGGCGGTGCTCCAGTGGGGGACGGCGGATCAAATCGAACGCTTCCTAGAGCCGCAAGCGCGCGGAGAAAAAATCGCCTGTTTTGGCCTGACCGAACCCGGCGCCGGCTCCGACGTCGCTGGCATCACCAGCACCGCCCGTCGGAACGGGGATGAATACGTGCTCAACGGCGAGAAAATGTGGATCTCGCTGGCCACCAAGGCCGCTCACGCTTTGATCGTCGCCCGGACCGATAATGAAGCCGACGATCCGCACGAGGGTTTGAGCGCCTTCCTGGTGGAACTCGACCGGGATGGCGTCTCCACCGGTGACATCCACGGCAAATTGGGCGTCCGGGCCGGTTCAACCGGCTGGATCAATTTGCAGGATGTATGCGTTCCGGTCGAGAACCGCCTTGGCGGAGAAGGCGAGGGGTTCAAAATCGCCATGTCCTGCCTGGATAACGGGCGCTATACCGTCGCCGCCGGAGCGACCGGTTTGATTCGCGCCAGCTTGGAGGCCAGCGTGCGCTATGCCCACGAGCGCAAGGCGTTCAACCGTGAGATTGGCAAGTTCCAGCTGGTCCAGCAAAAGATCGCCTATATGGTACAATCTTATGACGCAGCGCGTCTTTTATATCTTCGGGCGGGCTGGATGAAGAACCAAGGCATGCGCAATACACAAGAGACCTCTCTGGCTAAGTGGTTTGCAACCGACGCTTCCTTCCAGGCTGCCTCCGAAGCCATTCAAGTTCACGGAGCATATGGGTACAGCGACGAATATGACGTCGAACGGTACCTGCGCAACGCCAAGGGGGCGATTATCTACGAAGGAACCAGCGAAATCCACCAATTAATACAAGCTGGCTACGCCCTGGATTACCGGGAGGATAGCCCGCTGCGCTGCGAGCTGCCCGCATACGATGCCGACTTCTGGCAGGAGTAAAGGCCGGCAAATGCTCAACGCTGAAACGTTTAGAACTTAAACACTTGAAGGAAATGCGTAGCTCCTAACATTCAAAGTTCTACGAGAAACCATCCAGAAAAGGAGGCTAACTTGAAAATCGTTGTCTGTGTTAAACAAGTCCCCGACACTGCCGCGAAAGTGGTGGTAGCCAACGGGGAAGTTACCTGGGGCGATGCACCCTTGGTGCTTAACCCCTGGGATGAATACGCCGTGGAAACCGCGCTCCAGCTGGTTGAAGAGCACGGCGGGGATGTCACCGTGATCAGCATGGGCGGAGAGGACGCCAAAGAAGCGCTCAAGCATTCACTAGCGATGGGCAGCAGCCAGGCGATATTAATCTCCGACCCAGGAATTAAAAGCGCCGACAGCCTGGTGACCGCGCACGTACTGGCTGCCGCCATCCAAAAGGTCGGTGAGGTTGACCTGGCGCTGTTCGGCAAGCAAGCCATCGATGGAGATTTGGGAGTCACCTCATCGCAAACCGCGCGCCTGTTGGGCTGGCCCGCGGTTACTCTGATTTCGACCATCTCCGAGGTTAACGAGGCCGCTAAGTCGTTGAAAGCTCAGCGTTCGATCGAAGAAGGGCGCCAGAACGTCTCCACCAGCCTGCCAGCTGTGATGAGCGTGGTTAAAGATATCGGCGAACCACGCTACCCCTCATTTATGGGCATCCGTAAAGCTTCACGAGCCGATATCCCAATCTGGTCATTAGCTGATTTGGATGTGGACCCACCCGAGCCATCGGTCTCCTGGCCCCAGTTGATGAACCCGCCGGAGCGGAAGATCACCAACGAGATCATCAGCGGGGACAGCCCGCAAGAGATCGCTGAAAAACTGGCCGACAAGATCATGGAAGAGAAGGTGCTGTGATGGCTGGAGATATTTGGGTCTACGTCGATCAATTCAGGGGCGAAGCGCACCCGGCATCCTGGGAAGCATTTAGCGCGGCGAAAAACTTGCAAAATGAGTTAGGTGGCGAGATCGTTGGTCTGGTTTTTGGGGATCAAATCAAGGGCATCGCCGAAGAAGCCGTGCACTATGGCGCAGACACGGTGCTCTATGCCGATAACCCTACATTTGCTGATTTCCGACCCGAGCCCTACGCTGCGTTGCTTGCCAAGCTGGCCCGGGAAAAGCAGCCGGCTGTGATCCTATTCCCCACCACAACTCGCGGCCGGGAAGCCGCCGCGATGGGGGCAGTAGACTTGAAAACCGGCATCTTACCCGACGTGGTCGCTCTGGAAGTCACCGAGGGTACAGTTTTAGCGACTCGCCCGGTCTATGCTGGGAAGCTGCTTTCCAAGGCGAAATGCGCGACCAACCCACAGATTATCACGCTGCGCATCCGCTCGTTCGCCAAGCCGGAACCCGATACAGCCCGGTCCGGCGAGCTAATCGAGGTCGAACCAGCGTTGAGCGAAGACGAGATCGCCACCAAAGTGGTGGATTACTCCGATACGGAAGGCGGGGTCAGCCTGACGGACGCTGGCGTGGTCGTTTCCGGAGGCCGCGGGACCGCCAACAACCCGAGGCTCAATCCGCCGGAAGGCTTGGACGATAAGGAGGCCGAGATCTGGCGAGCCCACCAGGGCTTCAAGATGGTTTCCGAACTTGCGGACGTGCTCAACGGCGCAGTGGGCGCCAGCCGGGCTGCGGTGGACGCCGGTTATATCCCTTACGAGCACCAGGTTGGGCAAACCGGTAAAGTGGTTACTCCCGACCTGTACATCGCCTGCGGCATTTCGGGCGCCATTCAGCACCTGGCCGGCATGCGCACCAGCAAAGTGATCGTGGCGATCAACAAAGATCCGGACGCACCGATCTTTAAGCTGGCGCGCTACGGCGTCGTCGGAGATCTGTTCGATATCGTTCCAGCGCTCACCGAAGCTTTTCGAGAACGATTGGGCAAATAATTGCGTTGTATAAAAAGGGTGCTTTGAGCGACAAAACCGCCCAAAGCACCCTTTTTACTGTACAAAGCTCGTAAATTTTTTCTTAAAACCAAATTAACTCACTTGACAACTGCCCTTCTTAAGTGATATTCTCTTGCGTTGATTGAGCCTGGAGGACGCGTTCATCTGCGCCCTGGGCTCATCAAAGTGGCAAGACAGCGCTATTTCATTTCGAGAGGGCTTACGCACTTGAGTGGAGAGTTGGAGTTATTTTGGCGAGCACAACCCGCCAAAGTGCCGCCGGTTTTCCCGTGAATTGCGGAATGTCCGCTCGATTAACATGGAGTAAAGACATGGCTGAACGTTATGTTGGGACTGTGAAATGGTTCAACGCCGCCAAGGGCTACGGCTTTCTAGGCTATCCCGATGGCGACGATGTGTTCGTCCATTTCACCGCCATCACCGAGAACGGATTCCGCCGGCTGGAAAAGGGCCAGCAGGTGGAGTTCTCTATCGAAGAGAGTCCCAAAGGGTTGCAGGCTGCCGACGTAGTCAAGCTCCCTTAGGAACCCCCTAGTTGCACAACCATTCTGAGCCGCCTGATAGGCGGCTCAGCTGTTTTAAGAAAGATCCCGTAGTTCAGATAATTTAGGAAGTGTTTGCCTACATCAGCAAACCCGGCACTTAGTTCTCGGAAGGCTTCAGATATTTATTGAACCACCTTAAAATGTGGTTGAGCCGGACAATACGGCGGTCGGTGCGGCCAGCGCGGGAGAGACCGTGGAATTCATCGGGGAAACGCACCATTTCGCTGTCCAGTCCCAGGCGCTGCAGCGCCACGAACACCTGCTCTCCTTGTTCGATCGGGCATCTCAGGTCGTTTTCGCTGTGGATCACCAGAGTCGGCGTCTTCGCATTGCCAATGTATTTGATCGGCGAGTGGTTCCAAAACTTCTGCAGATCTTCGAAGGGAGGCTTGTTGTTGAGCTCCTCCTGGAAGATCCAGTTTAGGTCGCTCGAACCCCACATGCTGACCAGGTTGCTAACGCAGCGTTGGGTCACAGCAGCCCGGAACCGGTTCGTGTGACCGATGATCCAAACGGTCATATATCCCCCGTAACTGCCGCCGGTCACACCCATTCGATCCGGTTCGATATAAGGCTGGCTTTTGACGTAATCGGTCCAGGCCATCAGATCATCGTAATCGGCGCCCCCCCAACCACCGTAGATCGCCTTAGCGTGCTCTTCTCCGTAACCTCGCCCGCCGCGCGGGTTGCAAAAATGCACAACATAGCCCTGGGCAGCCAGAAAGTAAAACTCGTGCATGAAAAAATTGCCATATTGGGTAAGCGGACCGCCGTGGATCTCCAGGATGGAGGGGTAAGTTTTGTTCGGATCGAATCCTGGGGGTTTGAGGATCCAGCCCTGCAGGTCGTTTCCCTGCGGTCCTCTGATCCAGACCTCTTCTATACCGCCTAGATCGATTTGCTCGAACAGGGAACGATTGTGTTCGGTCAGCTGGCGAGTCTCCCCGGATTCGATCTCGAGCAAACGAATCTGGCCCGGGTCTGCCATGCTGCCGAAGAAATACGCCAGCCGATCTTCCCGATCGTCGAAGGTGAAACTACCTACCACGCCCCGTTTGTCGATCAACGTCTCCAGGTCCTTGCCATCCCTCGAGATCGAGTAAAGCAAAGAGTTTCCGTGCAACACAGCCGGGAAGTACAAGCGCATGCCATCCCGCGACCAGGTTGGCGGCATAACCTCCGGCTGGCCCATGTCATTGATCGTCCAGGAAGTCACGTGTAGGTCGTACCGCTCGGTGAGGTTGTGCGGGGGCTGCGAACCATCGACCGGAGCAACCCACAAACCCATGTTCTTGTACCACTTGCTCTCTCCCTCGACCCCGTAATAAGCGAGCCAAGCGCTGTCCGGTGAAAAGCTCGGTTGGTGCTTCTCGCCAATCGGTCCTTCCAATTTGCGGATCTCGCCGCCTTCCGCCGGCATGATGTAGATCTCGATGCGGTCGGGGTAAAAATCCGGCTGTTCGCTCCGGTTGGAAGAAAAGGCGATCCACTTCCCATCCGGAGACCAGACCGGATCGACTTCGTCGTAGACCGGGTGATCGGTAAGCTGGCTGGCTTCTCCCGTTTCGAGGGAGACGGACCAGATATGCCAGCGTTCCTTGGGAAGATAGCCCGTGCCGTCCAGTTTATAAAAGACCCGGTCGTAATGGCGCGCCACCACGCCCAGCTTCTTCTTCTGCTCGTCCTCCTGCCTTTCGAGCTCCTCCGGGTCCGTTTTGCGAACCTGGCACAACAACCGATCCCCATCTGGAGACCAGGAGAAATCCGCGATGGTACCTGGGATGTCAGTTAACCGGCGCGCTTCACCGCCCCGTAGCGGCATCAAGAAGATCTGCGCTGGCTTGTCCTTATCGCGCCTATCCGAGAGGAAGGCGATCTGGTTGCCGTCCGGCGACCATTTCGGCCGAGCGTCATGCTGATCCCCAAAGGTGAACTGGCGAGCCTCGCCCCCCTCCGCCTGCGCCAACCACAGGTTAGCGTACTTCTTCTCCGTTCCCCGGTCAACCCGCTGGACGGAGTAAACAACGGCGCTACCCTTCGGCGACAGGCGAACGTCGGATATCAACTGAATTTCGTATAAATCTTCGGCTGAGATTGGGCGCGTTAGATCGGCTGGTGGCATGAGCGGCTCCTTAGATAGGGTATGAATTGGAAAACAGCCCAGCTGAATCAAAGGATCGATTCAGCCCTGGCATCCCTTAATGTGTCAGACCGAAGTTTATCACGGGAAAGAGGGAAGATGAACTCACCCGGCAAATTCTTTTGATTTCCCCCAACTGTTCAGGCGTTATTTTTCCGGATGACGGCGATAAAGCGAGAATCTTCAGCATCGAGGAAACGCTCGATCGTCCAGCCCGTGCCATCCAGGGTCGCGGCAAGCTCCGCTCTGGATGCAATCCAATAGTCGAACCAGGGGCTGATTTTGTCCTGAAAGCGAACCCGAATACGCAGCTGACCACCCAACCGGCCTCGCTGGCGGTTGAACTGGTGATATTGCAAGTGGATTGGATTGCTTGTCTGGTACGGGTCCCGGCTTTCTGCGATGATCTTCACATGCTGTGAAGTCATCTTCTTAAACCGCCGCAGCAGCCAGCGAGCTCGCCGGGGGCTGCCCATCAGCCCGAAATTGTTGCCTAGCATCAAGATGGTATCGAAAACTCCCAGGTTAGCGCTCAACTGGGTGATCGAAAGGTTGAGTACGTTTTCAAGCCCGCGCAGTCGACACACTTCCACAGCCAGGGGAGAATTATCAACGCCGAGCACATCGAAACCTTGTTCTTGAAGATAAAGAGAATGCCGCCCCGCGCCGCAGCCGATGTCCAATACCCGGCCGCTCACGAGCTGCATGGCTGCCTGTTGATGCAGCGGCCAATCCTCAAACTCCCTGAAGTATACAGCTGGCAACCAAGGGGAGGCACCGATCCAACCATCATCCCGTTCGATGATTTCAATGGCTCTTTCACCTTGGTGGTAAGCGTAGATCTCATGACCGTAGGCATCTGCATTACGCTTCACCATATCCGTGTCTCCAATTCAATTGCGCCTTGAGAGCTCTTGCGCCGCGGCTTGCAGATCCCGCCTGACCACTTCCGCATCTGGCGCTTCCGGCATGCGCAGCAGATACTTTTCCATCATGTCGATAGCCTGGCGTAATGAGCCGTGTTGATGGAGGATCAAGCCCATATCCCGCAAGTGCTCGACTTTAAAGGGCTGGGCAATGCGCAAATGCTCGACAACAGCCAGCGCCTTGGTCCATGATTTTCGCTGCACGTAGGCGTTGCGCAGGTTACTGAGCATGCGGGAGAGGATTTCCAATGGTAATGCGGGCTCCAGCCATTTCGGTTTGAAGGTGTCCTGGTAGCCGGTGGTCTTCTGCACCAATTCAGCGCAATCGGTCACCGATAAGCGGATGCCGCCATTGAAGGGGTCAAGGTAAACTGGACCATCCTGATCATCGATGCGAACGATAAAATGACCCGGTAGACCGACCCCCTGCGCCGGTATATCCAGCTCGTCAGCGATGGCCACATAGAGCACCGAAAGGCTGATCGGGATGCCGAGCTTGCGATCGATCACTTCGTTAAGATAGCTGTTGCGCGGGTCCGAATACGTCCGCGTATTGCCTTTATAGCCAATCTGTTGGAAGAGGTACTCGGCAAGTGCCTCACCCCGGACTCGGGCTTGAGCGCCCGGTGGGATATTATCAAAAGCCAGCTCCGCCAGCTCCAAGAGGCTATCCAGATATAAGTCAACGTTCAGATCGGGATAGGCGATGGCGCGGGCGTAACGCAGCGCTGCTCGGGGAACCCGGATGGGTTCAAAATTGATCTCATCTTCGAAAGTCAGCTCGTCAATCATAGGATCAAACCGTTGTCTCGATGTAAACACTTGTGGCGCTTGAACCGGCTAAAACGTAAACCGGCGGAGCGTTTTTATCCTAACATAGTTTCAGCCCTCCTGAAAACGACGGTCGCATGTACACAAACTGCTCGTCTTACAGCCTGTCTTCATTTTGCTGCCTGCGCCATAAAGCCAGATCGGCCTCATCCCTGTCGTCCAGCAAACGGGGGTGAACCTCTGGATTGAGCCGATGACCGTGCGTGGTCCACATGTCGGCGGCCAGGCGACGCGGCTTCGATTCAACTCCTTGGTGGGAAAAATATTCACACACCCGCAGAACGTCTCGCTCGAAGATCTGGTAAGCGTTGCGGTTGCGCCCCGGCTCAATTGCCTGAGGGAAGTCGATCAGGGTGAGCCGTCCATCCCAGTACAGCAGATTGTAGGCTGAAAGGTCGCCATGCACTCGATCCATGGAGAGCATCAAATCGATGTTCCAGATCACGCGCTCGAACAAGCCGGCAGCTTCATCGGGGTCGAGTTTCACCGAGTTCAGTGTGGGCGCGGCCATCGCCGGGCTGCCGAGGTACTGCATCAAGATGGCGTTGTTGCCCCTGCCAAATGGCTTGGGGATATCCGCACCGGCGGCCTCCAGAATCAGCATGGTCTGGTACTCGTGCTCGATCCAGGAAGTGTGCATCAACTCAAGGCCGTAGGCAGTGCGTTTGTTCATCGCATGGTTCATCCCATCATCGAGGATCTGATGCCCTTCGCCATCCAGGCGGTCGCGCCCTTCGCGGTAGAGCTGGTCGTTTTTCAAGTTGCGAAACCGCCGCGGCCTGTATACCTTAGCGGCGATGTATTCCGCTCCGGTGGAGGGGTTGGCCGAGCACAAATAAACAGAGGCTTCTTTACCACCCTTAACCAGGCGCAGCACATCATCGAACCAGTGCTGTTCGAAAAAACCACCCAATGAATCAATGATCCACTGGCGCTCGTGCCTGGAAGCCTGGTAGGTGAATTCGTATTCACGCAGCTCGTCCACCTGCTCTGCCAGCTCAGCGATGACCTCCGCTTCCTCTTTACTGCGCTCGTGCGGATTTGACCGTCCTTTCAGCCGGGATGGCTTGCGCACTGGCGGGGTGTTTTTAATTTTCGGCAAATATTCGAACTCATCCTCGAGATCTTCATACAGTTCTAACCGCTCAAAGTAGTCCATTTCAGACATTGCTAGAGATTCCTTTATCCAAAGTAGTTCAATTTCACTAATATCTCGCCTATACGAACCAGCTGAAAAGCAAAAGCCACGGGCAAAGGAGGCCTGTGGCTGAAGAAAATTCAATCGATTGTCCGGAATCAAAAAGCCACAGGACAGTATGCGCCTGTGGCCGATGGATCGTTCACACGAACGAACTCAAAACAGGGTTAACCTGCACCCCCGGCAAGAGGCGCACGAACAAGACGCGCTTGAGATCGCAAGATGACCGACATAGATTATGCGCCTCCTTTCTAAGAGTAGTTATCGAACAACAATGGCGAGTTTATCAGGAAATTTGTGGATGGTCAAGGATTTCATAACCGGATTTCATTCATCCAGCAGCGAAGTTCCTGCCAGCTGTTCGAAGACGCCCACAACGGCCGAGTTATCTAGAGAGCCCATGCCCATCTCCATCATCGCATTGAAAAGCTGGGCGTGCAAGGCTGCCGCAGGCGCCGGGATGCCGTATTCTCGGGCAGTGTCCATCACGATACCCAGATCCTTGGCCTGCATGTAAGCTTTGAACCCGGGCTGGCGCACCCCATCAAACAGCCGTTCGGGTTTATTGTCCAGGGTCCAGCACTGCGCCGCACCGCCCTGGATAGCCTCGACCACTTTACGGGGGTCAGCGCCCGCTTTGCGGGCGAAGATCAACAGCTCGCCCATCGCCACCATCTGCGCGGCGACCATGATCTGGTTGGCGGCTTTGGCGATCTGGCCGGCCCCTACATCGCCCACGTGGGTGATCTTTTTGCCCATCACCTCGAAGATCGGGCGTACCACTTCCAACGCATCCGCTGGTCCTCCTACCATGATGGTCAGTGTTCCTTGTTGGGCGCCGATGTCGCCGCCGCTTACCGGCGCATCCAGGCACTGCACGCCTCTCCTACCCAGCTCTGCTGCGATTCTTCGGGCCGAAGCCGGCTTGATGGTTGAATTGTCCACGAAGATCAGGCCTTCGTGGGCGCCTTCAACGATGCCCCCTTCTCCTAAGGCGACCAGCTCGACGTCGGGTGAATCGGGCAAATTAGTAAAAATGACGTCCACTTTAACGGCCACCTCCTCAGGCGACGAAGCCGCCTCCGCTCCCTGGTCGACCAGTTCATCTACCGCAGCCCGGCTGTGGTTGTGCACCACGAGGGGATACCCAGCTTTGAGGATGTTGCCAGCCATGGGTTTGCCCATCAATCCGAGGCCGATATATCCGACAGTTGGTTTTTCCTGCATGAGTGATCCTTTCTTATTCTTGTGATTGCCGAGGTTTTCTTAGGTGAACGGTGGCCATACTAAATTCGCAGCCAGGATTAAGGTCTAGGTTAATTATATCTGGTCAAATAATCCGGGTAGGAACCACGCGCACCCAGAGCAAGATACTCTGCATTTGTGCTAGAATGAACACACCAAGATTGGGTATCCGCAGCTGTGAAAGGTGAACGCTAATCATGCCTCTCGATATCATCGTCGGTTCTCAATGGGGGGATGAGGGCAAAGGACGGGTGGTCGATCTGCTGTCCGCGGGCGCGGATATCGTCGCCCGCTACAACGGCGGGGATAACGCCGGGCATACGGTCACGGTGGGAGCGCGCAGCTTTCAACTCCACCTGATCCCCTCCGGGGTAATCCACCCTCAGCCGGCCGCCGTGATCGGCAATGGTGTAGTGCTCAACCCGGTTGTACTGCTCAAAGAGATCGAAATGCTTCGCCAAGCTGGCATTCATATTGATCCAGAACGGTTGAAAATTTCCCACGCTGCCCACCTGATCACCCCGGCGCACCTGGCTCTGGATGCGGCGCAGGAAGCCGCCCGCGGCGGCCGCAAGATCGGCACGACTTTGCGAGGAATAGGCCCAGCGTATACCAGCAAAACTTCCCGCCAGGGTCTGCGCCTTGGTGAGATGCGCTCCGCAGAAACCTTTCACGCAGCCGTGCGTAGCCATGTGCAAGTCGTGAACCGCCAGCTATCCCGTCTATTTGATGTTGAGCCGCTCGATCCCGAGGCGATCGCCGATGAATACGACGACTATGCTCGCCAGATCACCCCGTACATCGCTGACGTCACCGGGTTCTTATCCGAAGCGCTGACGCGCGGTCGCCGGGTCCTGGCGGAGGGCGCGCAAGGCACGCTGCTAGATCTCGATCACGGCACCTACCCGTTTGTGACCAGCTCCAACCCTACTGCCCCAGGCGCGTTGGTCGGCCTGGGAGTGGGTCTCGGGCATGTCGAGCGTGTCATCGGGGTTACCAAGGCATTCCAAACGCGCGTGGGCGAAGGCCCGTTTCCGACCGAACTGCACGGCGACTTGGCCACCCGGTTGCGTGGTACCGGGGAAAACCCCTGGGACGAGTTCGGCACGACCACTGGACGCCCTCGCCGAGTCGGCTGGCTGGACTGCGTCCTGCTGCGCTACGCGGCGCGCATCAACGGGTTGACGGAACTGGCGCTCACCAAGCTGGATATCCTCACCGGACTGGATCCCCTGAAAATCTGTACGGCGTACCGCGTTGGAGACGAAATTTATGAACAGCTGCCTTATGGGCCCAGCGACCTTTCGCCATTCGAGCCGATCTATGCAGAGCTACCGGGCTGGCACAGCGACGTGAGCGAGGTGCGCCGTTGGGAAGATCTACCTGAGGAGGCGCGCGCCTACCTCTTACGCATCGAGACGCTCAGCGGAACGCCCATCCGCCTGGTATCAGTTGGACCGGAACGCCACCAGGTGATCGAGATAAGCTGAGTTCAACTTACTTGCGGCCCATCGTCAAACTGCCAGCACCCAAGCATACCACCACGAACATGGAGGTAACATGCGCAAAAAAGTAACCTTGATCACCGGATCGGTGGGAGAGGTCGGACAGGCTCTCGTAGAGCAGCTGGCCACACAGGGCGTCAAAGATCTGGTCACGCTGGACGTCAAACCGGCGCCCGAGGAGTTATCCCAGTACTCGACCCACATTCAAGGTGACATCCTCGACCAATCGTTGATCTCTCGCCTGGTGAGCGAGTATGAAATCGTTGCCATCTACCATCTGGCAGCGCTGCTCTCAACCCGGGGAGAATTCACCCCTGTAGCAGCACACCGGGTGAACGTTGAAGGGACGTTGGAGCTGCTGCAGCTCGCCGCCGATCAATCTGAGTGGCGAGGCGAGCCGGTGCTGTTCATCTTTCCCAGCTCGATTGCCGCCTTCGGGATGCCCGACCTGGAGACCAAGGCTCGCTTCCCTAAAGTAAAAGAGTGGGAATGGAATTATCCCATCACGATGTACGGCTGCAATAAGCTCTACGGCGAGATGCTCGGAATCTACTTCAGCAAGCACTTCCGACAGTTAGCCGCCGATCTACCCGTGATGCTCGATTTCCGCTGCGTCCGGTTTCCCGGGCTGATCAGCGCCTTTACAATGCCCAGCGGCGGCACCAGCGATTACGGTCCGGAGATGCTCCACGCTGCTACGCAGGGAGAGCCCTACAGCTGCTTCGTACGGCCCGACACGCAGATCTCCTTCATGGTTATGCCTGACGCGGTCAAAGCCTTGCTGGATATCGCCCGAGCGCCGGCTGACAGATTGAGCCACGCCATTTATAATGTGACCAGCTTCAGCCTGACGGCCGCGGAGATCCGAGAGATTGTCCAGGCGTTCTTCCCCGAGGCCCGCATCACCTTCGAACCCGACGAGAAGCGGCAGCGCATCGTGGATAGCTGGCCCGCCGACATGGATGACGATAACGCTCGCCGGGATTGGGGCTGGCAGCCCGATTATGACGCCGAACGAGCATTTCAAAAGTATCTAATTCCCAACATTGTCAAACGCTACCAAACCTAACCCCTACATCTCAAGCCACCAGCAAAACGGCCTTCGCTTCCATCAATCCCTTGGTCAAAAAGACGCGCGACGCGCCAGGCCTCGAGCGCGTTCCCCGTTGAGCCTGATCTGCTTGGTATGGCTCGCCGGGATATTGGGTTTGGGAGGCTGCCTGCCGGCAGCAGCCCAGCAGCCGCTCCCCACGCTCACCGCTACCCCCTCAGCGACCGCCAGCCCTACCGCAACCGGCACGATAATCTGGTTCCCGCCTACCTCGACGCCTACCCGCTTTCCGACACCCCAGGTGACCCCAACAGTCGAGATGGTTGAGGATCTCGGCGAGGTGGTGCTGGAAGAGGATTTCTCCACCGGAGACCAATGGTCACTGGGCCAAACCGGGGTTGGATCGGCGGCGATAGGCGTCAACGAGCTCTCCCTGGTAGTCTCCGAAGCTAACGCCTACATCTACAGCGTGCGATCTGGCCCTGAACTGAGCGACTTCTACGTTGAGATCACGGCCAGCCCGATGTTGTGCCGGGAGATGGACGAGTACGGGCTGCTGCTGCGCTTCAGCTCTCCAGGGGATTTTTACCGCTTTTCCCTGTCCTGTGACGGCCAGGTGCGCCTGGACCGCGTTATAGGTGGGACAGCCTCTTCTCCACAACCATGGACCTTCAGCGGCTCGGTACCGCCGGGCGCGCCCAGCCAATCCCGCCTGGCGGTCTGGGCTGAGGGGAAAGAGATGCGGTTCATCGTCAACGGTGAATTCCAATTTGCGGTGAGCGATCCAATGCTGCCCAGCGGGAAATTGGGGGTGTTTGCCCGCTCTGCCGGCGAGAAATCGGTGACGATCAACTTTTCGGACATGCTCGTCCGCCAGGTCAATCCTTAACGCAGCAGCATAAATTATCGAAATAGTCTGTGGGGTTGCAGGTCACGCACCCATAAAGCCACCCCCTCAGAAAACTAACAAGACAACCCAGTAGTCACGGTTTACATCGCGCTACAGATAAGGCGGTCTATGCTATATGTCCAAACGTCCCTTTAAAAACCGGTTGAACGAACTCGAACCGAAAGAATGGTTGAAGTTCCAAAAATCCTGGTTCATCCATAACCCGCCGCCGCGCCGCAAGCAGGTGCTGCGCCATCCGGCCAAATTCCCCGAGACGCTGGTCCAGGAGTTCATCGAATTCTTCACCAAACGCGAACAGGTGGTCTTCGACCCGATGGCAGGCACGGGCAGCACCCTGGTCGCCGCGCTGCGGGCAGGCAGACACAGCTACGGTCTCGAGCTCAACCCGAGGTACGCTGAGATCGCACGGGAGGTGATCGCTGAAGAGCGCGCCGGGTTGGGGACCCCGGCTCGAGAATTGGAAGCTGTGATGATCTCGGGCGACGCTGCGGCTATCCATGAACACGCCCAACAACACCAGATCCCACCGATCGATTACGTCATCACCTCTCCCCCTTATTGGGATATGCTGCACGCTCGCGGCGCGCAAACCCAGCGCGAACGGCGCGCCGCTGAAGACCTGGACGTGGTCTATTCAGAGTACCCGAACGACCTGGGAAATCTAAGCGACTACGCGGAGTTTTTGGAGAAGCTGGTCAGCATCTACACAGGGCTGAAACCATACCTGCGAGACCGCGCCTACCTGACGATTATCGTCAAGAACATCAAAAAAGGCGGCAAGATCTACCCGCTCGCCTGGGACCTGGGCAAACGGTTAGGAGAAACCTATTTGTTAAAAGACGAAAAAATCTGGTGTCAAGACAACGTCCGCCTGGCGCCGTACGGCATCGGCAGCGCCTGGGTGAGCAACACCGTGCACCATTACTGCTTGCAGTTTCGCAATGAGTAGGGATACCGATGCGTTTTATAATCCGCCCATGAATATCCTCATCACCGGTATAAGCGGTTTTCTCAGCATCAACCTGGTTCGCTTTCTGCTGCGCCAGGGCTACACCAATATCTCAGGCATCGATCTGGTCGACTTCGATTACCCCGAGAGGGACAAGATCAAATTCCTGCAAGGCGACATCCGCCAACGCGACCAGGTCAGGGAAATCGTCCAGGGGGCGGACGTCGTCATCCATACCGCCGCCGCCTTGCCGCTTTACACCCCCGAAGAGATTTACAGCACCGATGTCGTCGGTACCAGCATCGTGCTGGAGGAAGCGCTGGCGGCGGGGGTTAAACGCTTCATCCACATCTCCTCTACGGCGGTCTACGGCGTCCCCGACCACCACCCTTTGTACGAGACCGACCCGGTCGATGGCGTGGGGCCCTACGGCGAAGCCAAGATCAAAGCAGAAGAGCTTTGCCTGGATTACCGGCAGAAGGGACATTGTGTCCCGATCATCCGTCCAAAATCCTTCGTTGGACCTGAGCGCCTGGGCGTGTTCGCGATTTTCTACGAATGGGCCAGCGAAGGTCGAAATTTCCCCATGATCGGATCGGGGGATAACCGCTACCAGCTCATGGACGTAGAGGATCTGTGCGATGCGATCTACCGCTGTATGACCCTGGAAGAAGAGATCGCCTGCGACACGTTCAACGTTGGGGCCAGCCAATTCACGACTTTCCGCCAGGATTACCAGGCGGTCTTGGATGCCGCCGGATATGGTAAACGCATCATCGGATTTCCCGCCGGGCCGGTCGTGCTGGCCCTGCGCATCCTGGAAAAGCTCAATCTCTCACCGCTCTATCCCTGGATCTATGAGACGGCTTTCAAAGATTCATTCGTTTCGATCGAGAAAGCCCAGGAGCAGCTCGGCTGGCAGCCACGCTACTCGAACAAAGAGGCTTTAGTGCGCAATTATCGCTGGTATCTGGGACATCGCGAACAGTTCCGCCAGGCCACCGGGATCACCCACCGGGTACCCTGGAAACAGAAGGCATTGAAACTGGTCAAGGTTTTTTTCTAACAATTTTGTAGAGACTGGATGCCACTGTTTTCAGGAATATCGGCGCTGGATTTTTGAATTTTCCCCTTTTCTTGTACGAAAATTTAGTGTACAATTGTTCTGTATATAGCGGTGAGTGCCCTAGAGTTCTGCCCCGGGCGGCGTTCGTCCGGAACTTAAGACAGACCGCTCACCGAACGGAGGTTTCCATGTACCAAAATATTATCCTCGTTGGCAATTTGGGCCGCGATCCGGAGATGCGTTATACCCCCGGAGGACAGGCGGTCACGAATTTCTCGATTGCCACCAACCGCCAGTACACCAATTCAAACGGAGAGCAAGTCAAAGAAACAACCTGGTTTCGCATCTCCACTTGGGGCAAGCTGGCTGAAGTCTGCAACCAGTACCTCAAGCAAGGCAGGCTTGTGCTGGTCGAGGGCCGACTGAACCCCGATCAAGCGACCGGTGGTCCGCGAGTTTATACTCGTCAGGACGGCAGTACCGGCGCGTCTTATGAGGTGACTGCCCAGACCGTCAAATTCCTCTCCACTCGCGGGGACGATGAATCCTATTCGTCCGGCGATTATTCTGTTCAAGAATCAGACCCGGACGATATCCCGTTCTAAACCTTGAAGCAGCGTTTGCCCAATTGCCTGCTTCAAATTTGAGCTACGCACCTGACGTGAACGCTCGCGACCCCAGGGGCGGGTGACCTCGGTTACCCGCCCCTGGTTGGTTGCCGGGCGAAAAGATTGATTTCCGTACAAACTGAACCCAGGAGACAGCTAATGGCCGAAAAATCTCCTCAACCCACCTCGCCTCCCCTGGAGGTGCCCGCCGATCTGGAAGCGATTTACGTTAACGTCGTCCGCATCGCCCATTCTCCCGCCGAGCTGGTCTTCGACCTCGCTCACCTTTTCCCTGGTTCAAGCCCTGCCAAGGTACGAACACGCATGGTGATGTCCCCCTTGGGAGCCAAGCTGTTTTTCCATGCCCTGGGGGAAAACTTGAAACGCTACGAAGCCGCCTACGGCGAAATTAAAGTCCCAGGGCGGCGCTCCTTAGCCGATTATCTCTTCCAACCACCAGGATCGCCGGAGGAACCTCCGCAGGAATAGCTCACCATGGAACAGATTGAAAAGATCGCGGAACGGATTCACGAAGCCTTCGAGGCCCGCACCACGGCGCGTGATCGCGCCCTCGCACAGGCGCGCACGCTGACCCGCCACTGCGCCCACGCCATACGCGCCGTTCATCGGGATGATTGGTCCCAGGCGCGCGAAGAATTGAGCAAGGCTAGAGGGCTGGTCAAGACCTTGCATACCAATCTGGCGGGGTATCCGAACTTATATTTTGCAGGCTACACTCAGAGCGCGCTCAAGGAATTCGCTGAGGCAAGCATTGTTTACGCACTGGTGGCTGACGAAAACTTACCCACCCCCCAGGATCTCGAGCTGGAAGATAGCACTTACCTTAACGGCCTGGCTGAGACCGTCGGTGAATTTCGCCGCCGCTGCCTGGATATCCTGCGCCACGGGTACTCCGCAGAAGCGGAGCGGCTCTTAAATTACATGGACGATATCTATGCGGTGTTAATCACCATGGATTACCCCGACGCCATCACCGGCGGGCTGCGCCGCCAGACCGATATCGTCCGGGGCATCACCGAACGGACGCGCGGCGATCTCACATTGAGCCTGCGGCAAGAACATCTCGAACGAAGCTTGCGCCATATGGAAGAACAACTCGACACCGATGCCGACCAGGAGAGCGACGCATCCTGAGCCCTGCATATGCGAACCATTCGTGCTTCCGAGATCGGCGCTTTCCTGTACTGCCAGCGCTCCTGGTGGTATCAGCGCAAGGGATACCCATCGGGCAACCAGGCGGAACTAACCAGCGGGAGCCGGCTGCACTACCGCCACGGACGCCAGGTGATGTATATGGGCTGCCTGAGAGTTTTAGCGTACGGCTTGATCCTGGGCGCCCTGCTGATCCTGGCGGTTTACCTGACCAACCAGCTGCTCTGATGCTGCCCGGGTGAGCGTTCGTATCGCAATCGCCGACCTATGCCAGCCATAGCCTTCGCCCTGCTCCTCCTGGCGTTGATCTTGTTGTGGATCGCCGCCAGACAACGCCGCGCCGCCGGTATACCCGGCGGTCGTGTAATTTATTCCGATACAAAAGGATGGCATCCGGTCGAAAAACCCTTATACCACCCCGCACTGGGCCTGACCGGGAGACCTGATTATCTGGTGGAACAGGGGGAGGCGATCATCCCGGTGGAAGTCAAGTCCAGCCAGGTTACGGATGCGCCTTATGACGGGCACATTTACCAGTTAGCGGCATACTGCTTGCTCGTGCACCATACCTACGGCATCCGCCCGGATTACGGGATACTGCACTACCTGAACCGGACCTTCGCCATCGACTATACCAGCGAACTTGAGAATGGACTGCTAACGATCATCGGTGAAATCCGCCGGAAGGATCGGGCCAAGGATGTAGACCGGTCACACGAGGAGATCGGACGTTGCCTGCCCTGCGGGTACCGGAATATTTGCGACCGGTCGCTCAAGTGAACCCGCCTTTGGGTTCTCGTTTATAATTAATCATCATGTCTGCAGTTTCAACGGAGTTCCAGCGCATTGCTGTCGTCTCTCACCCGGATATCCCCAAAGCCGTCGAAACCGCGGAAGAGATCAAGGCTTATCTCGATCAGCACGACCGGGAAGCTTATCACTGTTCATTGGACGACGAACGGTTAAAGCAAGAGGTTCACAGCGAGAGCCTCGACTTACTGATCGCCGTAGGGGGCGACGGCACGATGTTAAGAGCCGGTCACCTTTGCGGGCCGTTTGGGATCCCCATTTTGGGCATCAACCAAGGGCATTTTGGCTTCTTGATCGAAGTCCGGGGGGAAAAATGGATGGAGGTCATGCCGCGTCTGCTCGAAGGAGATTATTGGCAGGAAAACCGCATGATGCTGTGCGCCGAACAATGGCGCGAAGGTCAATTGCTGGGCGCCTGGGATGTTTTGAACGAGGCGGCGGTGAGCCGGGGCAGGATCGTCCGCCCCGTTAAGTTGGAAACCAGCGTCGACGGGCGATATTTAACCACCTACGTCGCCGATGGTCTGATCGCCGCATCGCCAACCGGTTCAACTGCCTATGCCATGGCAGTTGGCGGGCCGATCTTGCCGCCGGAACTGCGCAATATCTTGCTGATCCCGGTTGCGCCCCATTTATCCATCGACCGCGCTATCGTCCTGGCGGAAGGGTCCTCGGTCAGCATCGTCGTACATACCGAACATGAAGCCGTCCTCAGCATCGATGGACAATCTCCGGTCGAACTGCTCAATGGCGACTGCGTCAAGGCCAAAGCCGGCGAACACAGTGTGCATTTTATTCGATTTCAAGATCCAGGGTACTTTTATCGCAATCTAACCCCACATATGAGCCAAAACCCTTCTACAGGAAATCCTAGATGACCGATGAACCGGTGCTCTATTGCGCCAACCATCCCAATGTAGAAACCACCCTGCGCTGCAATCGCTGTGAAAAACCGATCTGCACCCGGTGTGCCGTCCATACGCCGACCGGATATCGCTGCCGGGAGTGCGTGCGGGGCCAGCAGAAAACCTTCAGCACCGCTGAATGGTACGATTATCTGATCGCTGTTGCTGTTGCCAGCATCTTATCCTTTATCGGCAGCCAGTTTGTCCGTTATATTGGATTCTTCACGCTGTTCGTCGCTCCGATTGGCGGCGTGATCATCGCGGAAGCCATCCGTTACGTGCTCAAACGACGCCGGTCCAAACGCCTATTCCAGCTCAGCGCAGTCGCTGCAGCGATCGGCAGCTTGCCGCCAGTGCTGATTAATATTCTGGCAGCGATTTTTTTCTTATCCCAGAGTGGCTCGTTTAACTTTGGTTTCTTGTTGCCGCTGGTCTGGCAGGGCGTTTATACCGTTACCGTGACCTCGTCGGTCTATTACCGGTTGAGCGGTATCAGTATTTAACCCGGAACAACCATGCTTTCCGAACTACGTATCGAAAATTTCGCAATTATCGATATCCTGAACCTGGAGTTTAAGCCGGGATTGATCACTTTTACCGGCGAAACCGGAGCAGGGAAGTCGATCATCATCGACGCAGTCGAGGTCCTGATCGGCGGGCGTGCGGAAGCGACCATGCTGCGGACGGGCACATCGCGCGCCACTTTGGAAGCTACCTTCCGCATCGACGCCAAAGTCCGCCCAGAAGTGCACGCCGTCCTGAAACGGGAAGAACTGATGGATGATCCCGACTTCGTAGTATTAGGGAGGGAGATTCGCGCTGATGGGCCGAACGTCGCGCGCATAAACGGCCGGACCGTGAACGTATCCTTGCTGCGCGAGCTCGGGGAATACCTGATCGACGTTCATGGCCAGTCCGAGCACCTTTCCCTGCTGCGGGTACCCGAACATATCAACTTGCTCGATCGCTACGCGCTGGTGGATGGGAGTAAGGCGGCCTACACCGAAACGTATCGCCAGCTGCACGCAGTCGATCGAGAGATTAACGAGTTGCGCAAGATGGAGAACGAAGCCGCCCGGCGCGCCGACCTGCTCGAGTACCAGATCAACGAAATCAAAGCTTCCCGCTTGAACCCCGCCGAGGAAGAGGAGCTGCGTGAGGAGCGTAACCGGCTCGCCAACGCGGAAGCGTTGGCCTCCCTGGCCCAGCAAGCCTTGATCGCCTTGGATGATGGCACACCGGAATCGCCAGCCGCCACCGATCTATTCGGCGAGGTCGTCGACGCGCTCGAAGATCTCGCCCGCATCGATCCAACCCAGTCCGAACGCAGCGAGCAAGCTCAAACGTTCTTCACAGGGCTTTCTGAGCTGGCCCGGGAACTGCGCGCCTACCTGGAAGAGGTCGAATTCAATCCGAAGCGCTTGAACTTTGTGGAGGACCGCCTCAACCTGATCCATACGCTCAAACGAAAATATGGGGATTCGATTCCCGCGATCCTGGCTTATCAGGAGAACGCAGAAGCCGAACTGGATTCGATCACTCATGCGGAAGAGCGGCTGGAGAGCCTCCAAACGCAGCGGGAAGCCTTACTGGTCGAATTGGGCAACCGCGGGCAGGCTCTGTCAGAAAAGCGACGGGCAGCCGCCCAACGATTGACTTCCGAAATGAAGCGAGAACTGGCTGACCTGCGCATGCCTGAAGCGCAGTTCCAGATCGACTTCCAGCAGCAGGAAGACGCCAACGGCGCGCCAGTTGACGGTGACCGCCGGGTGGCGTATGCCGTCACCGGTTTGGAACGCGTGGAGTTTTTGATCGCCCCCAACCCCGGAGAGGGTTTAAAACCTTTAGTCAAAATCGCCTCGGGCGGCGAAACTTCCCGGCTCATGCTGGCGTTGAAGAACGTGCTGGCTAGAGCCGACCACGTACCAGCTCTGATCTTCGACGAGATCGATCAAGGCATTGGCGGGCGGGTTGGTGCGATCGTCGGGCAGAAATTATGGCGTTTAGCCCGCCTGCACCAGGTGATGTGCATCACCCATCTACCCCAACTGGCAGCTTTCGCGGAGCAGCACTACCAGGTACGCAAGCAAATCAAGGAAGGTCGCACGATCACGCTGGTGGAAGAATTGAACGGAGACGCACGTCTCAGAGAAATCGCCACCATGATGGGTGAACTGAGCGAGGGCACCTTGCATTCGGCGGAAGAGATGCTGGATACGGTCGCTCAGCTCACAACCCGAGAACATGCCTGAAATATACGTCTGGCTGTTAGGCCCACCAATGGCGAAAGCAGGCGGTGAATTACTTTCGATTCACCGGCGGATTCCTCGCGTGCTGTTCTTCTATCTGGCTTCTCAAGGGAAGCTGATCGGGCGGGATTCGTTGCTGCCGATCTTTTGGGAGGATGAGCCGGAATCAACAGCGCGCAGTAGACTGCGCGAAGCCTTGAGCCGGTTAAGGTCGGAATTGATCGATGTAGAAATGTTGATCAGCAATAACGATCTAATTGGCCTGGACTTTAACCGGATTTATGTGGACCAGCTTGACTTTCAGACCGCGGTTGAAGAGATCGGCCAGCTACCCTGGAAGATTGCCAACCAATCGCCTCTTCCTGAAAAGACGTACCACCGCATGCTTCATGCAGTCGACTTATGGAGAGGCACGAGCTTCATGTCCGGCGCTGATCTGCCTGACTCTGCTGAGCTAGAGACCTGGATTCAACAGACGGATCTCAACCTCTCTCATCACCGGCAGAGTTACCTGGATCGTCTGGCCCACCATGCCAGGGCGGTTGGAGACGTCGATGGCGCGCTGGACTTTCTTCACAGAGCAGTCCAGGGCGACGAGATCAACGAAGATCTGCACGAGCGTTGTTTAAGACTGCTCCTTAAGATCGGACGACGAAGCGAAGCGCACGCCTACGCGGAGTATGTAGAAGAACTATTTCAACAAGAATACATTCCACCGCTCAGCCCAGCACTCGGGGTCCTCTGCAAAAAAGCTCGCGCAGCGCTGGTTACCCCTCTGCGCCAGTTAAAACCAGACTGGCGGCTGAGAACGAGCATAAAAGTTCCTTTTGTCGGTCGCAAAGCTGCTCTCAATGCCTTGCATCAAAGTCTCGTTGACGGCGGAGGCGTTTTTGTATCAGGCGAATCCGGACAGGGCAAGACCCGGCTGCTGAAGGAGTTCAGCCAAAGCATTGCTCCCCAGCGGCGCATCCTGCTGGCCCCTTGTCGCGCCCATGAAAAAGGGCTGCCCTTTCAACCGATCATCGAACTGCTGCGCACGCAAGTTAACCCACAGGAATGGTTGCATTTACCCGGCGCTTGGGCGAGCTGGCTCATTTTAATCCTGCCCGAATTGGTCAACAAACGCCCAGGTTTGGAGCGCCCACCCACCGGAAACGAACACAATCAAGCGCGCGGCCACTTGATGGAAGCCATCCGCCAGTTGCTCTTACGGATTTCCCAAAACGACCCGGTAGTGTTGTTTATCGACGACGCGCAATGGGCGGACGAAGCCACGCTGACCACGATGGCTTATCTGGCGGAGCGAGAACCCTTCCAAGAGCAAAGTCTGTTGGTGATCGCCGCCCGCATTGAAGAAACCAACCTCGATTTGAATAATCTGTTGGTCTCACTCAAACAGTCGCCGAGATTTAAGACTTTACCGCTGAGCAGATTGAACCAGGATGAGATCGCCGAGATCAGCCAGCACGTACTGGGTTACTCCCCAACTCCTCAATTCCTCCAACAGCTGGCTCGAGAGACCGGGGGAAATCCCTTCTTTGTGTTGGAGGGCCTGCGCACAATCCTGGATGGACAGGTTCATCCGCAGCGGGTGCTGAGCAGCTCATTCCCACTCACTGAGAACCTTCAAACGCTGCTCCATTCCCGCTTGGGGCAACTGAGCCAGACGGCTCGTTCGGTTGTGGATATGGGTGCGGCCCTTGGCCAGGAATTTAACCTGGATACGATCAGCTATATTCTTCAAATGAGTGCGCCGGAGATCGGACAAGCCTTCGAAGAGCTCCTACACCGCCGGTTAATCGAACCGTCTTCATCTTCACCAGATGAACTGAATTACCACTTTATACACGAAATGTTTCGTGAAGCGCTGCTCGGAGAATTGGATTCGATCCGGATTCGCAGCCTGCACAAACGTATCGCTGAAGCGTTAGAAGAGATCATGAGCCTGCGAGTTGAAGAAAAAGCAGCAATCCTGGCTGACCATTTTCAGACCGCCGGCAACTATGCGAAAGCATTCAACTATTGGGTCCTGGCAGGTCAGCGTGCGAAGCGCTTGTATTCATTCAAGGAAGCATTTCAACATTTTCGAACAGCTGAAAGTTTGATCCCAAAAGCAGAGCCCCACCTGTCTGACGAAGAGATCTTGCAGTTGTACATCGATTGGACGGAGTTAGCGTTCGAGATCGACAATTCGGAAGAAATCCGACGGATGAATACCCTTCTATTGAAGTTAGGTAGAGAACGACAGAGCCCGCTGCTCATCGGCGCGGCGATGGACGGACTTAGCGACGCCTGCATGTCAGCAGATCAATTTGAGGAAGGATTGAAGCATGCCAACTTGGCGATAGCTTATCTGGAGAAATCAGACTACTTTCCCAAATTGATGACCGCTAACATCCATCGCGGTGTGTTTCTCTACATGCTCGGCCGGGTAAAAGAATCCATAGAACCCTTTCAAAAGGCTTTGTCCCTGGGAGTCGATCTGGAGGATCCGCGGATCGTTCGAGCGCGCGCCAATGCTTTTTACCAGCTTTCATTTGTGAGCGCCCTCACCGGTTGGCCTGAAAAGGGACAAGAGAACGCTATTCGCTCGCTTGACAGCGCCTCCCGGCTGGGACATTTTCACTTGCAAGCTACCGCTTTTCTGGCGCTTTCCCTATCGAGATACTTCATCGGCGATCCAGTCCAGGCACGCGTAGACATCTACCAAGGTATTGAATCCGCTCACCGCGCCCAGGCTCCCAGGACGTTGGGATTTTTACATGCAACTCGGGCGATGATCGAACTGGAGCTCGGTGAGCTGCAAGCTGCCAAGGTCCATGGTGCTAAAGCCGTGTCGCTGGGAGAGGAACACCATCATGTCGAAAGTATCGCCATGGGCAACCGGGTGCTCGGCGATCTGTATATGCGGCTCGACCGCCCGGAAGAAGCCTTAGCTTATTACCGGATTGGTTATGAAACAGAAACCACGGGGTTCTGGACCTTCGATAATATGTTCCGGGTCGGATTTGCGCTGACCAGGATTGGCAAGACCAAGGAAGGCATCGATCTACTCTACCAAGCTTTGGCAATGACTCTTGATTCTGGATTGGACAGCGCTTATTCGTTGATTCAATACGCCCTTGCTTCTGTTTACGCAAGTCAAAATGAATGGGTGGAGGTAGGCAAGTTGCTGGACAGCCTGCTGGCGGATACGGAGGCTCGCTGTTTGGGTTTTCAAAAGATTGCCACCGACCTGCTCCTGGGAGCTAAATTGTCTGCCGAGGGAGAATTCGAAAGCGCGTTGAAAGTATTCCAGAAAGCCGTACACGGAGCAGCCGAGCGCTCGATGGTGTTATTCGAAGTGCAGGCATTAACCATGGTAATAAAAACGGAAGAGAAAATCGGTTCTGCTTCAATTGACGCAATAAAGCGGAGAGAGATTCTGCTCGACCAGATCGATCACGGGATCGCAGACGAGGAGCTGCTCCAAAAGTTCCGAGAATTTCGATCAACCAGCTACTCTTAAACAACCTTTATGTGTTCTCCGGCTCGTTTTTATGCAGGTGAAACACGCTGAACTTGCGAAAATGGCAACGATATGTCAACGGTCATATGCTACGCTAAACCAAGTATTCCGAAATTTGGTGCAGGCATATGGCGCTGTTCATCGAGGGGCCCTGCACACTAAGAGCCGACAGCTATGCCGGGGGCCGTATCGCTGTCGGCTTTTCGTATTCACTTTTCGGTTGTAAAATTCCTCTATGCCATCGGTAGCTCACATTCTACGCTTACGGCGCAGACGACGAGATGGTCGCTCCCGGTCGTTCTCCTACCGGGGGGGTCAGATCGGCGTTGGCTGCAGCGCCTTCCTGGGCCTCGCCTTTGCGTTTTCCTTGTTCGTGCTCGCCATCATCTACGCCTGGGCAGCTCGCGATCTACCCAACCCAGAGGCGCTAACCAACCTGTTAGAGCCGCCGGATGGACTGCTGCTCAACCCGACCCGGCTCTTCGATCGCAGCGGCGACCATTTGATCCTGTCCCTGGAAAATAGTTTTACTTCGGAAAGTAATTACTTATTCATCAACAAAAACTCATCCCAACCCATACCGGAGGTCTTGGTGGAGGCGACGGTTTCCATCGCCGAACCGCAATTCTGGAAGGGGTTTGGGTTCTCCCTGGGAGGCGTACTTCAAGATAGCCATCCAACGATCGCGCAAAAGCTGAGCGATCAATTGTTATTGTGGGATGAGCCGGATGGGCTGCGTCGTTCGCTGCGCGAACGCTTGCTCGCTGCGCAAATAACCGCCCGTTTTGGTAGGGATAAAGTCCTCGAATGGTATCTAAACAGCGCAGATTACGGTCATCTGGCTTACGGGGCTGACGAGGCCGCGCGTCTCTATCTGGGCAAACCAGCGACCAAGCTAACTCTCGCTGAGGCGGCTTTGCTGGCCGCGGTCAGTGACGCGCCGGCGCTCAACCCGATCGACGCGCCAGCATCCGCGCTCGAACGCCAGCGGGATGTCCTGGATGCCATGTTGGGGAGAGGCGTGATCAGCGCTGATGAATTCCAGGACGCCATAAAGGAGCGACTTAATCTTCGCAAGTCGGTCTCGCCCCTTGACGACAGATCGCCCGCGTTTTCAAACCTGGTCCTCGAAGATCTGTCGCAGATTTTCAGCCGAGAACGGATTCTGCGCGGCGGCTTGGAAATACGTACGACGCTGGACTTCGACCTGCAAGAACAGGCTTTGTGCACGCGCGAGGCGCAAATTGTGCGGGTAAGGCCAGAAGCTGGGATTGTCGAGGCAACCCCAGGATCCGAGACCTGCCAGGCGGCGCGATTGTTGCCGACGCTGTCCCTCACCAGACCACTGAGCGACAGCGGGCTGCAAGCCAACGTGGTTGTGCTCGATCCGGCGACCGGGGAAATACTGGCCCTGGTCGGATCCATGCAAAGCGGTTTCGACCCGGCCCACCTGCCGGGAAAGCCGCCAGGATCTGCTTTTTCGCCGTTTACATACCTGACTGGATTTAGCCGCGGGTTTACCCCTGCTTCCCTGGTCTGGGATATTCCCAGCGGGCTTCCAGAAGGCGCCCTCAGCGAACTGGCGGCTTCCGGAGACTTTGGGGGACCGATGCGGCTACGCTCCGCCATGGCCAACGACCGCCTTATCCCAGCCGCACGCCTCTTCCTGCAGATGGGTCCATCTAACGTGTTGCGGACGGCGCAGCAGCTCGGGCTTCAATCCCTGGCGCTTCCGGAAGGGCGACCAGCCTACGATCTGTTGCTGGATGGCGGCGAAGTCACTTTGCTCGAACTCAGCCAGGCTTTCGGCGTGTTTGCCAACCAAGGCGTATTAACTGGGCGGACCGCAGCATTCCAAGACCAGACCAACGCTGCGATCAAACCGAAAACCGTGCTGAACGTCACAAACGATTGGGGCGAAACGCTGCTAGACTGCCAGGAGTTGCAACTCAATTGCCAGACGCAAGCCCAACCGGTGATCAGCGCTCAACTCGCTTACCTGATCACGGATGTTCTGAGCGATGAAGCAGCCCGCTGGCCCAGCCTGGGACACCCCAACCCCCTGGAAATTGGACGTCCTGCTGGTGCGAAGATCGGCCGGGTAGCTGGTGACAAAATGGCCTGGACGATAGGCTATACACCGGATTACGTTGTTGGAGTCTGGATGGGCTTGGAAGACGCCTCGACCGGCGAAAACTTTTCTCCACAGTGGGCTGCCGGATTGTGGCACGCTATCATTCAATATGCCAGCCTGGCTAAGCCTGCCGCGGATTGGGCGGTCCCTGCCGGAATCAGTACGGTGGTGGTCTGCGACCCCTCCGGTTTGCTGCCGACTTCTGAATGCCCTGCGTTGGTCAATGAAGTTTTCCCGAGCGGCAGCGAGCCGACCCAGACAGACACCCTGTTCCAAACTTTTCAAGTCAACCAGGAGACCGGCCGGCTGGCAACTATCTTCACCCCACCAGAACTGATCGATGAGCGTATTTACATGGTTGTACCTCCGGAAGCCGCTGACTGGGCGCAGCAAGCCGGCCTGCCAACCCCTCCGGAGACCTACGACGTCCTGTTCGCTCAGGAATCAGCAAGCGATGAGGTACAGATCAGCTCACCTGGGATGTTCTCGAAGATTAAGGGAGAGGTGACGATCCAGGGCCGCGCCCTTGGAGACGACTTTGCCTATTACCGGGTTCAGATCGGGAAAGGTCTCAACCCGAGTTCCTGGCTGCAGGTTGGAGATGACGTCCAGAGCCCGGTTAGCGAGGGTCCCTTAGCAGTATGGGACACGAGTGAACTGAGTGGGTTATATGCTTTGCAGCTGCTGGTCGTCGATCAAAACCAAAACGTCAGAACGACCACCGTCCAGGTAACCGTAGACAACCAGGCGCCCGAGATCGACATTCGCTTCCCCGATGAAGGGCAGCAGTTCGATTCAACGATGGAGTTCGGTTTGACCTTCCAGGTTGATGCCAGCGACGATCTGGGTCTGGCCGAGGTAACGTTTTTCGTCGATGGGCGACGCCTGGTCTCCCTCGACACGCCGCCTTACGCCTTCACCTGGCAAGCTACTCCAGGCGAGCATACGCTGCGCGTGCAGGCCGTGGATGAAGCCGGCAATACCAGCGAAGTAAAGCGCAGTTTCAGCGTTCAATCAAATTAAAAAAGGTGATCCTGCGGGCAATGCCCGCAGGATCACCTCTACTGTTAAGATACGCTCGGGTTTACGGGAGGGAACCGATCACATCAAAAGTCGCCAGGATCTTATCCAGCGCATCCAGGTCAGCGTCCTGCACGATCTTAACCTCGACCAGAATTAAGAACGCCTCAGGATTATCGATAGGACGAGCGGACAGGATCAACACCGTGCCGTTTTCAGCACCGCAGTTATCCCAGATGTCAAATTTGCCTTCGTAGAACCCATCGTTATAGTCCGACCGGCTGTCGTAGTTGCAGTCATCCTCATACCACACCTTGGTGCCATCCAGGAGCTGGACATATCCGCCGATCTGGCTCAAACGATCCGAAGCTGCGAAGAAGACTCCCGATTCACTATAGGTGTCGTAATAAGCGTCCAAATCAGGCGAAGCGGAGATTGCAGAAGCGATAAAATCGGCATTGCCCCAGGTCGTCTCCCAGTTTGATCCGTCTACATCGGACCATTCCGCTGGAACTTCCATGGTGATCGAATTGTCATCGTCCGTTACGGTGACGTAAGAGTAACCATCACCATTCCCCGTCGAGCCGTCCCCATCCGTACCGGTGTCGCCGCCGTCACCCCCGCCGAAGAAGAAGGACGTCTGCAGCTCGCGGCCATTTACCTGGCCGGATAAGACCTCTTGAGAAGCCCAACGCAGCACTTCGATGTCCATCGTATCGCCCGGGTTGTGGGTGCGCAGGATGTCGCAATAATTGGACATCGTTCCATCAGGGGCCAGAACCAGATCTTCCAGGGTGGTAACGATGTCACCGCCCTGCACGCCGGCTTTGTCGGCGGAAGAACCGGATTCAACAGAATACACCCAGATACCGGAGAAATTATCGCCCACAAAGGCTTCACCGTTGATCCCCAGGGTGTCTACATCTTTCCCGGTCTTCAAGGTATCAACCAATGATTGGGCCAGGTCGCGGCCGATGGCGTAATATTGATCGGTGTCCCGACCGCGATAATTTATCCCGACGACTTTGCCCGAACCATCTAGCAAGGGGCCACCGGAATTGCCCGGATTGATGGTCGCATCGTGTTCGATGACGTAATCAACCGAAGCCCAGGAGGTCTCACCGCCAGCCCGCTCTTTGGATACGATCCCGCGAGTCAAGGTGAATTCTGGCTCACCCAAGGGGAAACCGGCCGCATACACGTCCAGGCCCACACTGATCGGCCCCTCATGCCAGTCCAGATAGGGAAAGCCGTCGCCGTCAATGTCGATCACGGCCAGGTCCGAGCATTCCGAAACGCCTAAAATCCTGGCATTATAGGTTTTATTGGTGTCTCCGCCGATCCAGACTTTCAACAGACCCGCACCGGTCACCACGTGGTTGTTGGTAACCGCCAGCCCCGAGGGGTCGATGATGAACCCCGAGCCGCGCCCGGCAGCGTTATAAGAGACGGTGAAATCGGGGTTGACGACCGTGCCCTCGGACTGAATCTGGATCACAGCGCTGCGCACCTCATCCAGGCTGTTAATTGCGCCTCCCTGCGGTTCTTCGACCACTTGCTCAGTAGGTTCTGGTTTGGCAGCCTCGGTAGGTGTTCCGGCGCCAGGCTCGGTCGGGGCTGCCGTCGGGCTTGAGCCCGACCCTCCCAGGTTGCAGGCTAAGCCAACCATCAGGATAAAAACTACCAGCCAAAGAAACGGTTTTAACCCGCGCATTTGCATAACTCCTCCTCGGGATGTGATTGGTTTTTTGTTGAAAAGGTAAACAGAGAACAATTCATTAGCATTGAAAAGTAGAGCCAACCAGAAATGTGATTTAAGCGACTCTTAACTTTTATCGGCTCGAGTATAGCAAACATGCGCAGGGATGACAAGCGGAGAGGGGCGATATTACAATTTTATTAGCTGGCTTGAACTGCGTATCAAATAACCCCCAATTGTTTCTGTGAAAAGCCCATCGGTGGATGGACCGAGCTGGTCTTCTTTAGTTCAAAACCGGTCTGCTCAAATTGGAGAGCCTGGCTCGAGGTCCAGATTCCGGGCCAGGATCTGAGCAGTAGATTGAAACGCCAGGGATGGCAAATCCAGCCGCGAGAAGAAGCGAGCCCGGTCCACATCATCGCCCGGGGATATATCCCCCCGAATGATTTCACCGCGATAAAGAATCAGGATGTGCGCGCCGCGTGGGTGTTCCTGGCCCGCAATCACATCGAGCAGGCGAATGACCTCCACCCTCAGGCCGGTCTCTTCCAGGCATTCGCGCTCGGCGGCGCGCACCGGGTCTTCACCTGCATCAACAAAGCCGGCTGGCAAGGTCCAGCGCCCCCGTTCGGGATCGACCGCCCTGCGGACCAACAACACCCGGGCGTCCTCTTCAATCAATACAGCGACGGCGACCTTAGGATCGGGGAAATAAACCCAATCGCATTGCGGGCAGGTCGGTCTCTTCTTACCGAACTTCTCGATCCGGACGAGGCGCGTACCGCAGCGCAGGCAGAACCGAATCTCCTCCAGGTTCATTGCTGGAACCCACGGCGTAGAAGGACGGCGATCAGACCGGTCAGGATCGCGACCAGGGCTAAAGCGATTTCCGCAATCCGGAAAATGCCCCACTCCCCAATACGCAATCCGAACGGCGCCCGGACCTGTTCTTCCTGAGCATCCTCGGCTGACAGCACTTGCGGCAGGGGTTCACCCTCGCGAGACTCTGCGGAAGGCGGCCCGATTGTAGGCGATTCGACCGGGCCTGTCGGAGCGGCTTCCAGGCCAGAAGCCTGCATGGATTCAACCTCGGCCTGGGTAGTTTGGTCGGTGGTTCTGGCGCCTGTTTCAGCAGGTTCTTCTTGCGGGGACTCAACGACCCCGCCTCCGACCGGACCGGAAGGTGTACCTTCGGGGGCAGCTTCCATCATCGCCATAGGCGCTTCCTCGGTTTGGGCAGCGCCCAATGGCGCGCTTGTGAATCGCTGGGCAACCAGGTAATCACCGGCGACCACCAGGATAAAGAGCAGCGAAGCTAAGAGCGATGCGAAGCGGAAGATCGGATAGACTCGTGGCTGCCGTTGGCGAATCCCGGCCATTTTCGGCGATAAAGTATAGTTGCGCGGGGCGCGCAACTTCGGCAGGCTGCGTACGACCGCTCGAGTGCGGCGCAGTTCCCGCAAAGCTTGCTGCAAATCGGGGCTAGACTTTAAGCGCGTTTCGAGGCGGGCCCGTTCTGCTCTTGAGAGCTGGCCATCCAGATAAGCGGAAAGTGTTTCCCAATCTCGGGATGAAACTCGCGTGGTCATCTTATTTACTCAAGGTATTTTGATCAAATCTCACTTTCAAGACGGAATTTACCCGGTAAAAGTTCCCAGAAACCCTGAAGGCAGTCCCGCATATTCGCTCGCGCCCGGGCTAAGCGGCTTTTCACCGTGCCGATGGGCCGGCTGATCGCTTCGGCAGCCTCGGCGTAATCCAATCCCTGGACATCAACCAGCGCGATGACCACGCGAAACTCTGGAGTAAGCCCATCGATGCAATTTTGAATGGCCCGGCTCAATTCAGCTCGCTCGGCAGTCTGCTCAGGCGATTCACCCGGATCAGCGAGCCACCTGGGCGATTCGATCTCCTCCCCCGCGTCGTCCAGTGGTTCTAAGGCAGTGGTTGGCTGCCGTTTGCGCCGGCGCAGTTCATCATAACAAGCGTTGGTGACAATACGCAGCAGCCAGCCGCGAAATGAACCGCCGCGAAAGGAACGAAGGTTGCGAAAAGCCGAGATAAAAGCTTTTTGACTGGCGTCATCGGCAGCCGCGCTCTCGCCTAGCACGCGGTACGCCTGATTGTAGACCATGTCCTGGTAGGCCAGCACCAGGCGATTGAAAGAATCCAGATCGCCTTTTTGAGCGGCATAGATCAGCGCGGTTTCATCCATGCGATGCGCTCATTCTACTCGCTCCGGCAGCATAGATCCCCCGCCAGATGATCAATCCCAGAGCGGTGACTCCGCCGATGACCAGGATAAATACAGGCAAGATAGGGCTGCCCAGCCAGATGCCCCGCAGCCAGGCGGCCAGGGGCGCGGCAAAGATCATCGCCCACAACGGCCGCCAGAGCTGGCGCAGATCTTGTGCGATTTGCAGGTCGTATAATCCAACCAGGGGGGCAGCTAACAGCCAGGCGCCCAGCAACGGCAGGAAAGTGCTCAACATACGCATCCCAGCCGTTTCAAGGGTATTATGGCTGGCGAACCCGATAATCGTGACCAGGCCAATGGTCAAAGTATCTCCGATGAATAAGGGTAAAAACCGGCGAATAGCGGATGTTTTCACAAAGATTATCCTAACGCAAAGGCTAAAAAGGGGCAAGGGTGACAGCCCCGCATGAGTAAGGTTATAATGCGGCCTGAGCAATTGAGTTCTTAAGGCGAGGTCCAGCATGCAAAAGAAGCCGCTAACCGCAGAATCTGCTTCCCGGCCTTTTTGGCAAAGGTTGTTGATCATCCTGGGGATCGATTCAGTGATTGTCCTGGGAGCTGCTCTGCTCTTCCAAAACATCACGCAGATATCCAATTTTTATTTTCTGAGCAGCATCGTGTTTTTTGTCATCGCCGTGATCCCGATCCTCGGAGAGGTCGGCGGAAGCGCTAAGATCGCTGGCCGGGCTATCCGTAAAGGGGAAAACGTCAGCGAACAGCTCAAGGACAAACAACAGGTCTATGAAAAGAGCGCCAAGACCACCTACCTGTTTGGGAGCGCAGGCCTTATCACCTTTCTGCTCTCAATCGTCTTACTTGGTTTAGGTTGAAGCAACCTATGGAGAAAACTTCTCGACGACTTCTGCTTAGCTGCGGCGTGCTTGTTCTGGCAATCTGTTTGTGTCTAAGCCTAGTCATTATCGGCGGGGCTGGGCTCTTCGTCTGGGATCAGTCAAGCTCGGCTAACCCTACCACGCAGATCGCTACTCCGGGCCAAGATCAGACTCCACAACCTATTACAACCCCCCAACCCTCCGGGGGCGACGTACCACCAACAACCAACGCCTTGCAACCTTGTAAGTTGCTCCTGCAATCAACCTATTGCGGATTCGAGAATAATTTTATATAATGCCTTTGGTATTAGGTGAACCCCCATATTTGGGGTTTGCCAGGGTAATTTTTGACCTCGAACCCCTATATGTGGGGGACATGGAAATTAGTCGCTATCAATTTATGATCGTCCGAGCCCGGTTTATATTGATCACCGCTGTACTGCTCGCAGCGACCATCTTGGGCGCCCGTCCCATACAAGCTCAAGATATTCCTACGCGCTACTTCCCCGAAACCGGCCATTTCGTGTTCGGAGAGTTTCTTGCCGTTTACGAAAGCATCCCTGACCCTGAATTAATTTACGGCCTGCCGATCACGGAAGCTTTTCCATGGAGGAACGGACCAGCTGACGAGGTGCAGTATTTCGAAAACGCGGTGTTCCTTTATGATGCCGAAGCGATCCCGGATCTGCGCATTCGGCGTATCGAAGTGGGCAGCGTGATAGAGATACCGGAAACCCGCACACCGCTACCTTACCTGTTCTCTCCAGCGGCCTGCCGTACTTTCGGGCTTAACCGGGTGCCGTTGTGTTACGCTTTCTTAGAATTCTACGAAGCCAACGGGGGAGTCAGCCGCTTTGGTGAGCCGATTTCGGAATTTGAAATTCAAGCGAACCGCATCGTGCAGTATTTCCAATTCGCCAGGTTCGAGTGGCATCCGGAGCTGCCGTCGGGTGGAGAAGTAACCCTGACGCCCCTCGGACGGGAATATTTCGAGCAAATGAATGAACCTGCCTGGCGGCTGCGCCCTGCGGTAGGCAACAACATCCCGCATATCATTCTTGAGCTGAAGGTTCGCGCCTATCCCGCCGACGCGGTTACCACCCGGCATAGCGTGCAGAGGCTAACTTTCCTGGTTCAGGACCAGAACCATTTTCCTGTTCCCGGCGCGCGGATCGAATACACGGTTAAGTTTCCTTCGGGAGAGATTTATTCTCCCAAGGGATCGTTAAGCAGCAATGAAGACGGCGTTGCGCAGGATATTTTTTGGATCGATGAGGATCAAATCGGCTTAGTGGAGATCTTCGTCACCGCGACTTACAATAACCATTCCGACCACGCGCTGACTTCCTTCCGCATCTGGTGGTAAACCGCTCATTCGACTAACCTTTGAGCTGCTGGAGCAGTTGTTCGTAATCTCCGCGGTTGCTAGGTTCTAACGCAAGGATCGACTGAATGGTTTGGGCAGCGCCGGCTTGATCGCCGGCTTCCAGCTGCCGTTCACCAACCTCATCGAGCTGCTTGATCGCTTCTTTTTTCCGACCATCCTGAACGTAGCTCTCGGCCAATCTGCGGTGCAGATCGAGTTGTTCGGGATTTTCCCTGACCAATTCTTCCAAAAAAGGAATCATCTGATCGCTCTGACCAGCGCTGGATAGGTACTCCCCATAACTATTAATTTCAGTAAAAGCCTGCCGACTTTGCCCCAGGCGGAAATTCAGTTCGATCAGGCGCGCTCTGGCGCGTTTGTCGTCCAGTTGCAGATCGCGAATTTGTTCGTAGACACGCATCGCCTGCCGCCAATCCAGGCTTTGCAGATCGATATCGGCAATCTGGTGCATGATCTGAACCCTTAAATCGCGATCGATGCGGTAATTTTGCGCCATGCGGAGCGCTTCTTCGTACGTTTCCCGGGCTTTGACCAGGTCAGCCAGGTTGTAATTGACCTCGGCCAAATCCAGATACTCTTGCAGCGCCTCGTTCATTTGCCCACGGGCGATCAGCTGCTCGATCAAGCGCCGGCGCGCCTGCAGATCCATCGGCGCTAACCGCACGATGCGCCGCAGCAGCTCGACCGCCCGGTTGGCCTCACCGCGAACGCTGTAAGTTTGGGCGATCATGGTGAACTTTTCAATCGCTTCGTTCAACTGCTCGCGCTTGAGCATCAATTCGCCCAAATAGATATGCAGGGGCAGGTATGTTGGCGCATCCTGTAAGGCGAAGTAAGCTTCCTCCATGGCGGTACGAATATGACCGTTGCGCGCCAGCTGGTGGATGCTGGAAATTGCGTCTACCACCTGGCTGCTGCGCGCTTCCGTGAGGATCTCCCCCAAAGGTATCGGCGGTCCGCTCCCATCGGCGCCGGGCAGATCCTTGCGGGCATTAGCCAGGTTCTCCTGCCAGTCTTTACGCATAAGCAGCTCGGAGATACTCTCCATCAATCGGACCTGCTCATGTTCGTCAATCAGCTGCGATTGTCCCTCGATGATCGGCTCGTACAACTGGATCAACTCATCGGCCTGCTCTTCCGGGACAACCTGGGCGTCGGCCCATTTGAGGGCCTCCAGGTACTCGATGGTGGCCTCCCGCGTGCGATCCATCTGGCGCATCAATTGCCCCAGGAGCAAGCGCGCTGCCAGAGCGTAATCAGGATGTTTGACGGCGCGCTGCAAGTAGCGCATGGCGCTTTCCAGGCGCTCCCCCTCCGACCGCAGCAGCCCGAGGTTGAAGTAAGCTGCAGCGTGCTCCAAACCTGCTTCAATCGCACGTTCGAGCTCGGTCGCTGCCTGCACTCGGTCTCCACGGGTCTGCAGATCGATGGCTTGGTTCAAGTGCAGCTTGACAACTGCCTGGTCTTCTTGCTTGGTGAACGTCGCCGGCGTCGCTCCACGCACGATCGACCCTAGGCCGCGCCTTGTAGAACTGTGATCAACCTGTTCGTTCTCAGGCTGCTCGAATAAGATCGCCGCTAAGGCGCCGAGGGCTTTGTGGCGAGCTTCCGCAATTGGATCGAGGCGGGAGGATTTGCTCACCGCCGGCGCCTCCAGCTGCGGGACCTGCGCTGATTGTAATGGGCTCGTAGCGCCTCGAGACCGGGAAGGCTTAGGGAGCGGCTTGGATTCCTTGAGCAGCGATAACGCCTGGTGCGCTTCGTTGCTGCTGGGCGATAACTTTAGCGCGTGCTCGATGGATTGAAGCGCCTTCTTCAGATCTCCGGCGTGCTGCATCAGGCTGGCGACTGCTAAATATTCGATCACGGCCTGCTGTTTGCGCCCCAGGTGCTCGTAGATGACCGCCAGTTTCGAGTGCGCCGTTACGTTATCCGGATCGATACGAGTGACTCGGGAGAGGTTCTCAATGACTTTTTGAGCATCCCGTCTCCCCATGTACATATCTGCTGCTCTTAATGAGGCCTTACGGGCATTGCCAAAGTTGCCGATACGTTCGGACAACTGGGCGACTTTCTCGAGAGGAACCGGATCATCCTGTGCTATGGTGGCAGCCTTCGAGTAATACTTCAAGGCTTCATCATAGCGCTGCAATTCGTACAGCGCTAACCCCAAGCTGTTGAGCGCTTGGGGATTTTCCGGGTCGATCTCCAGCGCATCCCGATAATGAGCCGCGGCCGCCTCCCACGATTGGTCCCAGGCTGCCGAATGTCCCTGATCCATGATCTCTCGAAATTGCTCTGCTTGTCCAGTCATCTCATCAACCTATGTGACACTTCGTTTACCCCATCCTGAACGTTACGCCCTTGAAAGCACGATGGTGAAACCGTTCTCACCCAACAAATGGGTTCATCTGGTACCAATCCGGCCCGTAACGCGCCTCCGTCTTCAAAGGGATCTTCAGTTCATACGCTCCCTGCATGACCTTTTGGACCAGCCGGGCGGTTTGCTCCAGCTCATCTTGCGGGCATTCGAGGACTAATTCGTCGTGCACCTGCAGCAGCATCCGCCCTTTCAGGCTTGCATCCTGGAGCGCCTGGTGAACATGCAACATGGCGATCTTCATAATGTCCGCCGCGGTACCCTGTATGGGCGCGTTGATCGCCTCCCTTTCCTCGCGATTACGAATGTTGCGATTTCGCTGCGTCTTCAAACCCGGGAAATAACGCCGACGACCCAGTAGCGTTTCGACGTAGCCTTGCTCGGCTGCTTTCAGGCGAATACCGTCCAAATATCTTTTGACGCCAGGGAATTGTTGAAAATAAGCTTCGACGAAGTCCTCGGCTTCTGCCAGGGTGAGATCGGTCGTCCGCATCAGGCCGAAGGAGCTCATTCCATAAATCAGACCGAAGTTGATCGACTTGGCATGCAGGCGTTGCTGCTTAGTGACCGCATCGAGCGGCACACCATAAATTGCGGCTGCGGTCGCGGCATGAATATCCTGATCCGCCCGGAATGCCGCCAGCATGGCTTCATCGTTGGCCATATGTGCCACGATACGAAGCTCCACCTGGGAGTAGTCCACGCCCAATAATAGATGGCCTTCTTTCGCCACAAAAGCGCGGCGAACCTGCCGGCCTAACTCGGTACGCATGGGGATATTCTGCAAGTTCGGGTCGGAAGAAGCGATGCGCCCGGTCACCGATCCGGTCTGGTTATATGAGGTATGCACCCTGCCTGTGTTCGGATTAACTTGCCTGGGCAGCGCATCCAGGTAGGTGGATTTGAGTTTGGACAGCTCCCGGTATTCCAGGACCCAATCCACGACCGGATGCGATCCGCTCATCGCTTCCAGAACCCCGGCAGCCGTTGAATAGAAACCGGAAGCGGTCCGCCTGGTTCTATCGGGTGGTTTGAGCATCAGTTTATCGAAGAGGGCCTCGGAAAGCTGCTGAGGAGAGTTTAAGTTAAGCGGCTCGCCGACGGACTCAAAGATCTGCTGTTCGATACCCGTCAATCGCTGATCGAGTTCGTCAGACATCTCCTTGAGAAAGATGGTGTCCAAGGCGATTCCCGCCATCTCCATATCGGCCAACACCGTAACCAGCGGCATCTCAATCTCGTCGAACAGCTGGCGCGCTTCGTTCTCATCCAGCTCGCCTTCTAGCTGCGCTTTCAAGCGCAGCAAGATTTCGGCGTCGTCCCCGGCATATGGGGCTGCCTCCTCAACACTCACATCGGCCATGCTGCGTTGATTTTTACCGGTGCCTATCAGCTCCTCAATCTCGGTCATCTGCACGCCCAGTCGCACCCAGGCCAGGTTCTTCAATCCCAGGTTCCTGGAGGTCGGATTGACCAACCACTCGGCGATCATCGTGTCGAAGGAGAGCGGAGCAGCGCGCAGCCCGTGGCGGGCCAGTACGACGTAATCATACTTAATGTTGTGACCAAGTTTCGGGATCCCAGCATCGGTCAACGGGCCCCGGAGCGCCTCCAGGACGTGATCCAGGGGCAACTGATCGTCGCCCCCTTCGCGGCGGTGACCCACCGGGATATAATAACCATAGCCTGGCTCGACTGCGAGAGAAATGCCCACCAAATCGGCGAGCATCTGGTCTGTAGAGGTCGTCTCCGTATCCAGGGAGATCAGCTCCGCGTTTTCCAGTTTGGCAGCCAGCTGATTCAAGGCTTCCGGGGTAGTGACGATCTGCAGTTGAATCTGGCCCTGTTCACGGGGTGTGGCGGCGATCTTGGCCGGTTCGGTGAACAAGGTCATCTGCCGCCCGTCTTGGGGCATGCTCTTCCCGAATTCTCCGACCAAAGCAGTCAGCCGCGTGTACAAAGTGCGGAACTCCAGCTCTCGGAACAGGGACTCAACTTTCCCCGGATCAAAGTGGTCAGAGCGGGCCTTCTCCAGATCCAGGTGTACATCCAGGTCAGTCACCAGAGCGGCCAGTTTCCGGCTCATATAGGCCGATTCCCGGCCTTCCTCGAGATTTTTCCGCAGACCTGGCGTGAGATCGTCAAGATGCGCGTAAACGGCGTCCAAGTTGTCATAATCTTCCAGCAGAGAAGTGGCTGTCTTTTCGCCGACACCGCTGACGCCCGGTATATTGTCAGATTTGTCACCCATTAAGGCTTTAAGATCGACGACCTGGTCGGGGCGGACGCCCAAATATTCTTTGACATCGGCTCTCATATAATCCTTAGAATCCGAGAGCGACCGCCCTGGTAGACTAACAATGACGCGATCATCAACCAATTGAAGCAGATCGCGATCCCCGGTGATAATTTTCACCCCTAGTCCCTGGTGCTTGACTGCAAGTTTGGCCAGACTGCCTAATACATCATCGGCTTCATAGCCTTCTTTTTCTATCCTGGGAATGTTGAAGGCGTCCACCAGCTGCCGGATGCGCTCAATTTGCGTCACCAGGTCTTCCGGCATTTTATCCCGCGTTGCCTTGTAATCCGGGAAAATGTCTTCTCGAAAGGTCCTCCCGGTATCAAAAACGACCGCCAGGTACTCCGGTCTTTCCTGATCCAGGATACGAAGAAGCACGCTGGCAAAACCATAAACTCCCGCTGTAGGTTCTCCGGACTGGGTCCTCCATCGATCCCCTCCGGTTCCCCCACGGGTGAGCGCATAGTACGTCCGGTAAGCTAAAGCGTGCCCATCGAGCAGGTATAACGTCGGTGGCATAGACAGAGTTTATCACGCAGAACGACGCGCTGCAAGCCGGACAGGTTGACAACTCGGCAAGTTCATGGGATTATTGAAGACACAAATGGTCTGGGGCAATCGAGCATTCCGAATCCCAATAATCATCCTACTTGTCCTTAGCTCCTATGGGTTGAGGACAACCAATGCGGCTGCCCAAGAACAAGAAGAACCCCCTCTTAAGCGACAAACCGAGATCGTCATCCCGGTCACCGAATACGAATGGTGGGTGATCCGCTGGATCAACAACCAAATCGTCTGCCAGCTAAAAGTAGCGCATGAAGGGGTGCCTACCGCGGCTGAAGTATTCGATTCCTGCGGTGATATAGTTTACGATGAATGGAGCGAGACGCCGCCTTGCGACGACGCGGATCAAGGGGATCAAGCCGCGGCAGCATGTGCAGGGATGTATTTTTTCCTGGTCGGATCCAGCGAGGCAGAGCGCACCGTTACCATCGATCTGCCTTTGCCAGCGGTTGGATTAAGCCTGGCCGGTTGCTCTCCCGTGCCTCCTGAAAATTTTTGCAGGGAGCTACCTTCGCTCTTGTTTACCGGTGAAGAACCGCTCCCAAATGAAGAAATCACCGCCATACATGTGAGCATTGACGGTCTCACCTACAACTGCGGAGGCGAAGCCTGCGAAATTCCTACGCAGCCAACCCGGTCAAGCGGCGCTCAGGTGGAATTCTGGGCTGAATCGAGTTTCGGGGATGAAAGCGAACACTTCACCGCGCTGGTCAGGGTGCAAGATACCGGGGCGACCTCCGGTCAGGGGCGGCAGGGATGGTACGTAGACGTGATCAGCTCGCAGTGGCGCGGGCAGCAGTTGGAGAGTTGTGCGCAAATATGGAAATCCTTCCCCCCGGTAGGCGGTCTGCCTTTCTGGCTTTCAACTCCTTCCGAAGAACAATTACTCGCTTCGGACCAACCTTATCATTACCTGGCAGGCCGGTTGATCACTCACGGGCTGGTGGATGCCAGTGAATGCCCGGCTGGAGGCCTGTTAGAGAACGGCTATGCGAATGCCTGTGGGCTGGAAAATGCGCGCGCGATGGTGGCCCTGTGGCAAAACCAGTTTGACGGCCCGATCCTGGAAGTCGCCCGAGAAACCGGATTACCGGCACAGTTGATGAAGAACCTGTTTGCCCAGGAAAGCCAGTTTTGGCCGGGGGTATTTCGCGTTGCCCGTGAGTACGGATTGGGACAGCTGACCGATATGGGCGCCGATACTATCTTGCTGTGGAACCCAAGCTTTTTCGACCAGTTCTGCCCCCTGGTGTTGGATAAGGAGGTCTGCGGCAGCGGCTATTTGCGCTTGCCGGAGGAGGAGCGGGCGATCTTGCGCGGCGCTCTGGCGGTCGACGCAAACGCAGACTGCCCTCAATGTTCCAACGGCATCGACCTGACCGAAGCCAGTTTCAGCGTTAACTTATTTGCGCAGAGCTTGATCGCCAACTGCCGGCAGGTCCACCGGACCATTTTCAATGCAACAGAAAGCCTTCCAGGGGAAGTCAGCTCTTATGAGAATCTGTGGCGCTTTACGTTAGCGAATTACCACGCTGGTCCCGGTTGCCTGGCTTTCGCGATACATGAAGTATGGGCCGAGAAAACGCCGCTTGATTGGGAACACGTCGCCTCGCAACTTACCGAACCCTGCCAGGGAGCCATCTCCTATGTGGACTTGATCACACAATAGGGCTTCGTGTGAAGGGATTTAGGAGAGCGAAGCTTGCCTCATTATCCCTTTCAACTAATAACAATGAAAAACTCCAGAACGGGCGAACCAGTCGCGATCTGGAGTTTTATTTTGGCCAGGATATTGAACAAACGACTATTTACTATTTGATGCTGCGCATAAGGTCCAACAATTCCTGCCATTCTTCGTCGAAGAAATGCAATGTTACGTTATTTAATTCGATGTGATAGGTGGATTCTTCATCCGGCTCGTCTGCGCGCCAAACCAGATAATTTTCGGTTTCTGCGATCGTTTTAGTTCTTAATTCCGGGTTCTCGTCCATTGTGAGATCTCCTGTGGGATACGTCTTCGAAAAGATTATAGGTGTTACACAGTTCGCCGGTGAAGGTACTCAAACAAGTGCGTAAGTCCTATTTAACAGACCATGGATTGCTCAAGCCATGGTTTTGCACATTACGGCGCCGGTAATACGAACCAGGGATTGACGAACCCACCCAGATAACGCACTTCAAAGTGCAGGTGCGGACCAGTTGAGTTGCCGGTGTTGCCGGAGTAAGCGATCGTCTGGCCTTGCAATACGCTCCGTCCACAGCCGGTGTTCACCGAGCTCAGGTGAGCGTACAGCGTCTGGTACCCGTTGCCGTGGTCGATCATCACCATATTGCCGTACCCACCTACTGCCGGACCGGCAAAGACCACCACACCACTGTCCGCGGCGTAAATGGGCGAGCCCTCCCCGGCGGCAATGTCGATAGCCAGGTGACCTGACCAATAATCGTTGCCGGACAGGTAATGGTTGTAAGCCGGCCAGATGAATGCCCCCGTTCCAAAAGCGCCTTCATAACCACCTGGACACGCACCGGCGCCCAATACGGAATTTGAAACCCCCGCAGCGCCGCGCGGGATGGTCGGGATCAACCACTGGCGGAACTCGCGGTGCCCGCCGGGCAGCATCACGAAAGTGCCCGGATCGATCTCGGGATCGGTCAGATCGATCTCATTCCCGGGCCAGCTGAGGATTTCATCCTTATCAGCCTCAAAACTTTCTGATACGCCCTGGATTGAGTCGCCTTCTTTCCACTCGTACAGCACGCCATCGACGGGCGGAATTTTAAGCTGCATACCAAGGCTGAGTTGGTCGGGGTTGTCGTTCAGCACATCGTAATTGCCCCATAACACGGTTTCAGGCTTAATGCCGTACGCCTGGGCGATGCCGAACACCGAATCGCCGGTTTCGACGGTGTGGGTGATCACCTCGTAGCGCGGGCGCGTCGGGATGTTCGTGTGAAGGCTGGCTTCGGGTAGGATCGCCTCAACATCGCCAGCCTGATGGAATTCAGGCAGCACCGCGACGATATTTTGATCGGAGGGTTCTTGGGGAGTGGCTTCTTTTACCGCAGCCAGCGCGGCAGAAGGTGATGATTTTGATCTGGACTGCGCCTGCCACCCAAGATAGATGGCGAAACCTAGCACTGCAAAAGCGATGATCCAAGCTCCCCAATTTAATAAGCGCTCGCCGCCTTTAGGCGAGGACGCTGTTGTAGGGGTATCGCTCAAAGGGAATCCTCGTGAAGAGTCTCCAGAAATTCCTGGTTATCGGTTGTCTGGCTGAAGCGCTGCAAGATCGCCTCCGTCGCGGTAGAGACATCCATACCCGCGCCGTGCGGCGGGGAAGTGACCAACTGATCGAACATCCTGCGCATTAACCAGACCCGCTGAGTAATATCCGGTCCCAACAGGAGCTCTTCTCGGCGAGTCGATGAGCGTTCGATGTCGATCGCCGGGAAAATGCGGCGCTCTTGCAGCTTGCGGGAAAGGTGCAGCTCCATGTTGCCGGTACCTTTAAATTCCTCGTAAACCACATCGTCCATGCGCGAACCCGTGTCGATCAGGCAGGTGGCGATGATGGTCAGCGAACCACCTTCTTCGATGTTGCGGGCTGCGCCGAAAAAGCGCTTCGGCGGGTAGAGTGCCGAAGGATCGATGCCGCCGGAGAGCGTCCGCCCGGATGGTGTGACCACCAGGTTGTAGGCCCGGGCCAGTCGGGTGATCGAATCCATCAAAATGACTACATCGCGCCCGGTTTCAACCAACCGCTTGGCGCGCTCGAGGGCCATCTCTGCAACGCGGACGTGGGAGGTGACCGGTTCATCGAAAGTCGAAGCGATCACTTCTGCATCGACGGAACGGTCCATATCCGTGACCTCTTCCGGGCGCTCGCCGATCAGGGCTACCATTAAGTGAATTTCCGGGTTGTTGGTTGAGATCGCGTTGGCAATCTGTTTCAAAATTGTCGTCTTGCCTGCTTTTGGCGGTGAAACGATCAACCCGCGCTGGCCTCGCCCGATGGGAGTGACAAGATTGATCATACGCGTCGCCAGTGTGTGGCGATCAGTTTCCAGGTCGAAGCGCATCTCCGGGAAGATCGGAGTTAGCGATTCGAAGGTCGGACGGCGTTTGGCTTCTTCAGGGTTAATGCCGTTGACGCTCTCGATGCGCAGCAAGCCGTAATGCCGCTCGGTTTCACGCGGCGGACGCACGTGCCCGATGATCAAATCACCGTTGCGCAGGCTGTAGCGTCGGATTTGCGACTGGGAAACGTACACGTCGTATGGTCCAGGTTGGTAATGTCCGGAGCGCAAAAAGCCAATGCCTTCGCTCATGATCTCCAGGATACCACCACGCAATTCCAAGCCATCTCGCTCGGCCTCCGCCTGGCGTATTCGCATGATCAAGTCTTCCTTCTTCATGCGGTGCGCGTTTTCAACCTTAAGAGATTTGGCCAGCTGGCGCAGGCCCGACAAGGACTGGCTTTCTAATTCAAGAACTTTCATATTTTGGCACTCTTTATTCTTCGATGTGGATTGTTGATAAAGTTGGTTGGGATAATCTCATGGCTGCCGCCATACGTACTTTCCATATTCCCCTAGTTTTGAATTTCCTCTTTGTGTATGCGAGGCTTGTCCTCGCCATTCGTTGATGAAAGCTGGCGGCACGCGCGGGGGTCGGAATTGGTAAATGGAAGCGTTCAGGGGATAAGTGCGAACGGTAAAAGGGGAGAATTCTTGCTAGATTATAGCACGCATCCGGACAGTCTGCAAGCCCAATTTTGACTGACTAACAAGATCGCAAATTTTTTATTGATTTTGAGGTTAGGCAATGGGTGCTTTTCGGAATCTCTGTGGTAATGAGGAGGCTAAATTGGTATAATCACCGAGCAAATTTCCGGTAACAACCCCCTTCGCGAATCCACCAGAGGTTATCTTTCCGGTGATATCTTCCTCCCAGGGTTTTGCGTCCTTAGGGGAAGCTCGCCCAGTGGTATTTACGAGAAATACGAAAACCTATGCTTGATAAGATCGCTGGAATAGAAGAACGCTACGAAGAGATCAACCGTCTGTTGATGGAAGTAGGCGACGACTACCAGCGCGCCGCGGAGCTGGGTATTGAACGCGCCGAGCTCGAACCTATCATCGAAAAAGCGCGCGCTTACCGGGAGGCCCTGAGCCGTCAGGAAGAAGCGCAGAACTTTCTGGATGCTGAGGATGAGGAGATGCACCAGCTGGCTGAAGCGGAGCTGGCTGAGTTGGACCCCGAGATCGAACGCCTCGAAGAAGAAATCAAACGCATGCTGTTGCCTCAGGACCCGCGCGACAAACGGAATGTGATCATGGAAATCCGCGGCGGGACCGGAGGCGACGAAGCAGCCTTGTTTGCCGCCGACCTGTTTCGCATGTACAGCCGCTACGCCGAACGCCAGGGGTGGGAAGTGGAAGTGCTCTCCTCGCACGATATCGGTATAGGCGGGCTCAAAGAGATCGTTTTCTTGGTCAAAGGCAGGGGTGCATACTCCCGCCTGAAGTACGAATCGGGTGTGCACCGCGTCCAGCGTGTTCCGGCAACCGAATCTCAGGGACGCATTCACACCTCCACCGCGACGGTCGCTGTATTGGCCGAGGTTGACGATGTCGAGATCAAGATCCCGGATGGTGACATTCGTATGGACGTGTATAAATCTGCCGGAGCCGGCGGGCAAAGCGTTCAGAAGAACGCCACCGCCGTACGGCTCACGCACCTGCCCAGCGGCATCGTAGTCCAGTGTCAGGACGAACGCTCACAACTGCAGAACCGCACGCGGGCGATGAGCATCCTGCGGGCGCGCCTCTACGAGATGGAAGAAGAGAAACGCCGCGCCGACCAGGACAAAGATCGACGCTCTCAAGTCGGCTCCGGTGAACGCTCCGAAAAGATCCGCACCTATAACTACCCACAATCTCGGGTGACCGACCACCGCATCAACCTCTCCTCCTATAATTTGGCGGTGGTGATGGATGGGGATATCGACGAGTTTGTCGATGAGCTGGCTACCCGTGATGAAGCGGAACGCCTGGCCGCGGTAGGCCTGGAAGAATAAGTCCCGGTCCGCATCCCCTCCCAGGCAGATGGCGACTCTTGCTCGTGCGCTCAACCGTATCGTCGCCCGGCTGGCCTCCCTCAGTGACACCGCTCTATTAGACTCTCAGGTTCTGCTCGCCAGCCTCTTAAACCGTTCGCGTGCCTGGGTGCTGGCGCACCCCGAATGGGAACTCAATGAACGGCAGCGGCAAAAGATCGAACGAGCCGTTGGGCGGCTTGAAAGCGGCGAACCGCTGCCTTATGTGCTCGGGCACTGGGAGTTTTACGGGCTGGACTTTGAGATCACCCCCGACACGTTGATCCCGCGACCCGAGACGGAGCTGCTGGTTGAAACCGCGCTGGAATGGTTGAAAGAGCATCCGGATGCCGGGTTGACCATCGACGTCGGCACAGGCTCTGGTTGCATCGCCGTCTCTCTGGCGCACCACCTCCCCAATCTACGCCATATCGCTAGCGACCTCTCTTTGCCGGCGCTTAAAGTCGCCAGGCGCAACGCCGAGCGACATGCGGCGGGGCGTGTGAGATTCGTCCAGTGTGATTTGCTCCCACCTCTTACGAAATCCCCGAACATAATCTGCGCCAACATGCCTTACATCCCCACAAAAACCTTAAGGGGGTTGAAGGTTTACGGATGGGAACCGGCCCAGGCCCTTGATGGCGGCGCAGACGGGCTGGCGCAGATCCACCGGCTGATAACCCGGGCTAAAGAGCAGCTCGCACCAAACGGGGCTCTGCTTCTCGAAATCGAAGCCAGCCAGGGGGAAACCGCGCAGGCTCTTGCAAGGCAGACCTTCCCGGAGGGGGAGCTTGAGATCAGACCAGATCTCGCCGGCCGCGATCGCCTGTTGATCGTGCGCCAGCAGGAATAATACTTTTAGTCGTTGCGCAGTTCTCCAAGAAAGGGGGGTGTTTGACAGTATAATCACGCCAAATGAGCAATCCAATCCAGGATAAAACCATCCTGCTCGGCGTAACCGGGTCCATCGCCGCCTATAAAGCTGCCGATCTGGCTTCAAAGTTGAGCCAGGCCGGCGCGCAGGTTGAGACCATCTTGACGCGGTCCGCCCAGCAATTCATCACCCCACTCACCTTCCAATCGGTGACCGGACGCCGGGCGTACACGGAAGACGACCTGTGGGGCCGTGAAGGCCACGTCCTGCACATCGGGCTGGCCGGTTCCGCCGACCTGCTGGTTGTGGCGCCGGCTTCAGCGAACACCCTGGCCAAACTGGCTCAGGGTATCGCCGACAACCTGCTTACGGTAACCGCGCTGGCGGCTGCCTGCCCTTTATTGATCGCCCCGGCGATGGACGGTGGCATGTATGTCCATCCGGCGACCCAGGCCAACCTGGAAACGCTGCGCGCCAGAGGCGCGCTCTTGATCGGGCCGGCGGAGGGCCACCTCGCCTCTGGGTTACTGGGTAAAGGGCGCATGGTTGAACCTGTCGAGCTGATAGGGCACATCCGGCAGGCGCTCGGCCGCGGCGGCCTCCTGGAGGGTATGCGCGTGGTCATCACTGCCGGAGGCACCCAAGAGCCGATCGACCCGGTGCGGGTGATCACCAACTTGTCGTCCGGAAAACAAGGGTTTGCCCTGGCTCAGGCTGCTCTGGACCTGGGCGCGCAGGTCAGCTTGATCGCCGCACCTGTCGCTCAGCCAACTCCGGTCGGGGCTAACCGCAAGGAGGTTCGCACAGCGCAGGAGATGCGCGACGCGGTTCTGGAAGCGATCAGCGATGCCGATGTCTTGATCATGGCGGCCGCAGTCGCCGACTTCCAACCCGCCGATCCGGTCGGAGAAAAGATCAAACGGTCTGGCGGGGTTCCACAGGTCAGGCTGGAGGCTGCCCCTGATATCCTGGCAAGCGTGGCTGAGTTTAAGCGAAAGCACGGTTATCCTCGTGTATCGATCGGTTTTGCCGCCGAAAGCCAGGACTTACTGGAAAACGCCGGCGCCAAGTTGAAATCGAAACAGCTCAACCTGATCGTCGCCAATGACATCACGGCGAGCGACGCAGGCTTTTCCGTGAACACCAACCGGGTTGTGCTTTTGGACTCCAACGGCGGCGTTGAGGAACTGCCTTTGTTGAGTAAGTACGAGGTCGCCGAACAAGTGCTCTTTCGCGTGGGTGAGCTCTTGGATCGGTCGTGAACGTCCTCCGCCCATTGCTGGCTGCCGATGCCGAAGCCTTGTTTCCTTTGATTTACAATTCTCGGGTGACGGATACGCTGCTTTGGGATGGCCCAGAGTCCCTGGAGACCTTCCGCCAGGATATCGCCGAGCGCGCCGAGCTAACCGTTCGCGGAAAGAGGCATAGCTTCACAATCCTCGATCAAGACCAGCGCCCGATCGGCGCGGCGAGCCTACGTCCCGACGACGAAAATTTTCGAGCGGATATTGGCCTGTGGATCGGCGCCCCACACCAGGGTAAAGGCTGTGGAACCAGAGTCATCAGCGAGCTGCTGGCTTATGGGTTCGAAGAACGAAAAATAGCCAAAATCGAAGCCACCGTCTTCACCGGCAACTGGCCTAGCCGCAAGATATTCGAAGCCAACGGCTTTTTCCTCGAAGGCACGATCCGCAAAGCCGTGCTCAAACGCAGCCTGCCGCAAGATGAGTGGTTCTTCGGCCTGACCAGCGAGGAGTATGCACTGCTGCTGCACATCTGTGCGCGAGAGTCCTGGGAAACGGCCAAAATTCGAGGCGGCTATCAGCCAGCTTCGTTGGCCCAAGAAGGATTTATCCACTGCTCGCGCATTGACCAGGTTGTGCACACTGCAAACCAATTCTATGCCGGGGAGCCCGACCTGCTGCTTCTATGGGTCGATCCGAACAAGCTGGCAGCCGATGTGCGTTGGGAGCGCGTTGATGAGGGTGTATTTCCTCATCTATACGGCCCGCTGGAGCCATCCGCTGTCGTCGGGGTGTGTGAATTCTCGCCCGAGGCTTCCGGAAAATTTCGGCGAGTGCCGCGACCGGCTGAGCCAACCAACGACCTAACCCGCGAGGGCTGAGGATGCCAAAAGATTACCGCCTTGAAGCCGAACCCATGGAGCAAATTCGCCGCCGGGAGCACGCTCAGGATGCAGCCTGGATTAGCGCCTTCCTGCAGCAAGCCCAGGTTGGATACCTTGCTTCCCGCTGGGATGAGCAGCCTTTCATCACCCCGTTGACTTTCTGGTTCTCTCCCGAGAAGCAAGAGATTTACTTCCACACCAATTTAGTCGGCCGGATGAGGGCGAACCTGGAACGGCACCCAAAAGTGTGCTTCACAGCCGTCCGCACGGGGCGCCTGCTGCCCTCCAACGTGGCGCTTGAATTCAGCATTCAATACGAGAGCGTGGTTGCTTTTGGCACTGCGCATGTATTAACCGATGAAAAAGAAGCCCGGCGAGTGCTCTACGGTTTGATCGAAAAGTATTTTCCAGGGATGGTGGCCGGCGACCAGTACCGGCCGATCACGGAAGGCGAGTTAAAGCGCACGGCGGTCTACGCCGTCAGCGTCGAACGCTGGAGCGGCAAGCGGAATTGGGCAAACCAGGCCGATCAGAGCGAGGATTGGCCTCCCTTACCACCAGAATGGTTGGCGTGATAACGATGTTATTCCTTGTTTTCGGGCTCAGTTATTGAGGAGGATACTCCCATGAAGCAGGTATTCGTGCTTAAATCAAGCCGCATCAAGATTATCCTCGCGCTGGCGCTGGTCGCCTGCCTATCTTTGTTGCTGTCCGGTAAAGCCCTGGCAGATGCCGGCGGCTTTCCAACCCCTACGCCCACTATCACCCCCACTTTTACAGAAACGACTCAACCCTCACCATCGGTCACGCCAACGTCGGACAGCACTAGCACACCCACGACGACGAGCGTGCCGTTGTTCGGCGCCATAGCCACCGCTGAACCTACTTCACTCCCAGCGGTGGCGAATGCTGCCCCACAAGCCGCCGGTCCCGGCCTGATTTGTTGGCCTTTCGCATTGCTGATCGTCTTAGTCGTCGTTATCGTCGGCACCTGGCTGCTCTCCAGACGCAGCTTTCAACGATAGGTCGCTTATTTTTAGAAATTGGGAGCCTCGGCGAGTGATGCCCGCCCTTTTCCCTCACCTTCCCGGGGAATTGCTTTTATCCACTGCTAAGTATCGTCCAAACAAAAAACGTGGACTTCGCCCGGCCCGTGCACCCCAATGGTCAGGGTCATTTCGATGTCCGCTGTGCGCGAGGGACCGCTGATCAGGTTGATGGCGCTGGCTGAACGTACCTCAGGATGATTCAAACCTTGAGGCAGATCGGGTAGGATATCCGCGGCGTGCAGCACGACCAGATGAATCTCCGGCATCAGCGAGGCCGATTGCAGCCTGCCCGGGCCGGCCGGCAGGATCACCGTCCCAGTTTCTGCAATGGCGGCAACGGCGCCGGTAAGCCCGACTTTGCAATCCGGATCGACCTGGTGGCCGACCGAGATGCCTGCATCCCGCAGCGCAGCGATCAATCCTGCGGGCAGATGAGCCTGTTCCCAGGCGAGCAGTGCGGAATTGCCACGCTCGGTCAAAATATTTACTACCTGTCCCGCCAAACGATCCGAACTGCATACGCTGATCGAACCCCCCAGGGATGCCAGCTCGGCGCTGAAACGTTCCACCAGCTCCCTGGCCGTGGACTCCGGCGCTTCGCGCGGGGAGGTTTTTACTCCCTTGAGAGAACTGGCCTCGTCCGGTTTTCCTCCATGCGCAGCGGCCTGGTTCCCTGCGGATGCCACTTCCTTGAATCGCGCCCGGAAGGGACGAGCCGCCGGGCGCGGCAGGTCTTTGCCGAAGCCCCAGCCGGTGAACGCAGGCAGGCGCAGCCAATCTGAGAACGGCGCGGCTAACCGGCTAATTACCCCGGCAAACCTCTCTCCAAAGGCGAACAAACCCGGACGGGTGGCTGCCCAGGTATACAGCCGCAATCCGACAGCTACGGAGGCCGGAACCTTTTTCGGGGCGCGCTCGGTTTTCAAGTCCAGCCCACCGGCCCGCACCCGCAGCAAGAGTTTGGGCAAGTCGATGTCCACCGGGCAGGCTTCCTGGCAGGCGCCGCACAAACTCGAAGCGCGCGCCAGGTGCCCGAATTCGGCCTGCCCGAACAAGCCCGGCGAGACGATGGAGCCGATCGGACCAGGATAGATGCTGATGTCCCCTTGCGCGCCCACATAAGCATGTCCGCCGAGCTCCCGGAACACCGGACAGGCGTTCATGCAGGCGCCGCATCGAATGCAGAGCAGCGCGTCGTTCAGCGGGGAGTTGCGCATACGACTCCGGCCATTATCCAGCAGGATCAAATGCCGCTCTTCGGCGCCGTCAAGCTCCCCAGGCCGTCGAGGAGCGTTGATCAACGTCGTGTAGACTGTTATCTTTTGGCCGGTCGCCGAACGAGGCAGCAGGTAGAGCATCAAGGCAAGATCGTCCAACGTTGGCACCAGCCGTTCCATACCCATCAAGGCAATGTGAACCGGCGGCACCGTTGTGACCATACGCCCGTTGCCTTCATTGGTGACGATGCACAGCGTGCCGCTCTCGGCAACCCCAAAATTCACCCCGGAAATGCCGATATCCGCTTCGAGGAAAACCTGGCGCAAGTTGCGACGGGCGACGGCGGTCATGGTTGAGACGTCTTCTGTGTAAGGAATCCCCAGCTTTTGTTGAAAAGTACGGCCCACGTCGCCGCGGCGCAGGTGCACCGCCGGGGTGATGATGTGCGCTGGGGGTTCGCCGCGCAATTGGACGATGTACTCGCCAAGGTCCGTCTCCACCACCCGCAAACCGGCTTGCTCCAGAATGTGGTTGAGGTGGATCTCCTCGCTGACCATGGTTTTAGACTTGGCGACCAGCCGAGCGTTCCTCTCCCGGGCGATCCCCAAAACGATCTCCTGGGCCTGGGCGGCACCGGCTGCGCGGTGCACGATCATCCCATTGGCTTGGGCGTTTGTGATGAACTCATCGAGGTATTGATCCAGGTGGGCGATCGTGTGGGCGCGCACCTGGTGGGCGCGCTGGCGCATCGTCTCGAGAGGCTCGGGCAGCGAAGCAAAGGCAGTCTGCTGGGCATTGGTCCGCCTGGCAGCGTTGGCATCCAGCGCAGCCTGCAAATTTTGATCGGCTAAGGAACGGCCTATAGCCGTATGAAAGGCGTCGCTCATGGTTCGAAAGCGAGGATCTCGGCTAGGTGCACGGCCCGCTGCGGCATCCCTCTGCGGTGCAAACCGCCGTTGATGCTGGCGATGCAGCCTGCATCACACGAGACGACCACCGGCGCGCCGCTGGCTTCCAAGTTAGCGAGCTTGCGTTCCAACATTGCGGTAGAGATCTGCGGATGCTCGACTGAAAACAAGCCGCCAAATCCGCAGCATTCTCGCGCTTCGGGCAAATCGACCAGCTCGGATCCTGCAACGTTTTCAAGCAGGGCCCGGGGTTGCTCGTTGACGCCCAGATCCCGCAGCAAATGGCAGGAAGGATGGTAGGTCAAACGGCCCGGAAAACTCGCCCCTAAATCCGTGATCCCGAGCTCATCGACCAGGTATTCGCTCAGCTCGAAAGTGCGGGCTGCCAGCTGCCTGGCCCTTGCGAGCAGGTCCGGTTCGCCGGCGAAAAGCTCGAGGTATCCGTGCCTGACCATGGCGGCGCAGGATCCTGAAGGGATCACCACAGGTCCGGAATCAGCCTCGAATACCTCCAGGCTATGCAGGGCCATCTGGCGGGCTTGCGTTCGCATGCCAGCGTTAAAAGCCGGCTGCCCGCAGCAGGTCTGCGCATCGGGAAATGCCACCTGGACGCCTGCCTGGCGCAGAACACGCACCACCGCTTCTCCGATTTGTGGATAGAGACTATCAACGATGCAGGTGACGAATAGTTGAACGCCGGCTTTCACACGCCTCCTAACATATTTGTTTTAAACGAGATCGACCCCTAGATAAGGGCGCTGCAGGCGCACTCTAACCCTGAACGCCCATATATGGGGGTGTCCGGATCGTTTTAATAGGCCTCTGGCAATTGTATCCCCTCGCCGTTAACGGTGCAAGCCTGGTTTCAGTGTTAGAATAGTCACCCGAACCTGCCCCACAAGCTTGATATTTGCAGGTCGCATTACCTCATAAATATGGAGCGATTATGAAGGAAGCTTATCGCGTTGAGATGCCGAACACGTTCAATCTTCCCCGGCGCATTCGCCGCCTGGGTGAGTTGGCTTATAACCTGTGGTGGACCTGGAATCACGATGCTCAACGCTTATTCATCAAAATCGACCGGGACCTGTGGGAGCGAACTTACCACAACCCGGTCCGTTTCTTACGCCAGGTCAAGCGAGCCCGTTTGAACGCGGTCACCCAGGATCGATATTACCTCGAGTTTTACGACCGCCAGTTTCGCGCCTTCGATCATTACATGACCTCGAACGATACCTGGTGCGACCGCAACCATCCGGAATGCCATCATCGACCCGTCGCCTACTTTTCCTCAGAATTCGGGCTGCACGAGACGCTGCCGATCTATGCCGGCGGCCTGGGGATCCTCTCTGGAGATCATCTTAAAGGCGCCAGCGACCTGGGTATGCCGCTGATCGCCGTGGGTTTCCTCTACACTCAGGGTTATTTCTCCCAGCACATCACCGAAGACGGCTGGCAAGAAGCGCGCTACATCCGTCTGAAATTCGAAGAAATGCCAGTGTTTAATTTGACCACCGAGGAGGGCGACCCGCTGACCATCTCGGTCGAACTGCCCGGGAGAGAAGTCAAGGCGCGCCTGTGGCTCATCCAAGTGGGGCGTGTACCGCTCTACCTGCTCGACAGCGACGTGGAAGGTAACTCACCCGCTGATCGGGAATTGACCGCTCGCTTGTACAGCAGCGATCTGGACCTGCGCATCTCTCAGGAGATCATCCTGGGTGTTGGCGGTGTGCGCGCCCTGCGCACCTTAGGATATAACCCTAACGCATGGCACCTCAACGAGGGGCACTCCTCGTTCCTCAATCTGGAACGCGCCAGGGAGCTGGTCGCCTCCGGATATTCCTTCGACGAAGCCAAGGAAAAAATCCGCGCCACCAGCATCTTCACCACACACACGCCGGTCCCAGCAGGGAACGACGAATTCCCGCTTTGGCTGACCGATAAATACTTTTCCCATCTTTGGCCCGAATTAGGCCTCTCCCATGTGGAATTTATCGATCTGGCAAGGCACAAGAATCCCTGGGGGGATACGTTTAGCATGCCGGTGCTTGCGCTCCACATGACCGGTTATAACAACGGAGTCTCCGAACTGCACGGACAGGTAGCTCGCAGGATGTGGCATTTCCTTTGGCCGGAGCGCAAAGTCGAAGATGTACCGATTACGCACATCACCAATGGCGTGCACAGCGGGACTTGGCTGGCCCGCCGGCTGAGCCACCTCTTCGATCGTTACCTTGGTCCAAATTGGATGGAACACCTGGATGAACCCCAGGTCTGGGAAGGCGTTGAAAATATCCCGGATGCGGAACTCTGGGTTGTGCGTCGCCATCTCAAACGCAAGCTGGTGGCTTACATGCGCGAGCGTGCCCGGAGTCAATGGCTGAAAGACGGCGTACATCCCGTTCAGGTGGTTGCCTCGGGGGTGTTGCTCGACCCCTACGCTCTGACCATCGGATTTGCCCGCCGTTTCGCCACTTATAAACGCGCCAACTTAATCTTGCGTGATATCGGCCGCCTGCTGGACATCATCAACCGCCCTAATATGCCGGTGCAGATTATTTTCGCCGGCAAAGCTCACCCTGCTGACGAGCCCGGGAAGTTGTTGATCCAGGAGGTCTACCGCACGGTGAAGAAATCCGATACGGGCGGAAGACTGGTCTTCCTGGAAGACTACGATATGAACCTGGCGCGCTATCTGATCCAGGGTGTGGATGTGTGGCTGAACACGCCGCGCCGCCCACACGAGGCCTCCGGGACTTCCGGGCAAAAAGCAGCCATGAACGGCGTGCTCAACCTCTCCGTTCTCGACGGCTGGTGGCGGGAGGGATACAACGGCCAGAATGGCTGGGCCATCGGTGAGGATAAAGAGTACGAAGACCCTAACCTTCAAGATGAGGAAGACGCGAAAAGCCTGTATGATATTTTAGAAAATCAGATCATCCCCCTGTATTACGAGGAGCGTTCGTCAGACGGGCTGCCCGGTGAATGGATCGGCCATATGAAGGCTTCTATAAGGACTTTATCCCCCCAGTTCAGCATGCGCCGCATGGTCAAGGAATACGCCGAGAGGCTTTACCTGCAAGCCATGCAGACGGATGCGACCCCCGAGAAAATATTGGATTGAGATGGACATTCTGCTTTCCCCCCAAGCCTGGCTCAGCGCCGGGTTGATTTTCGTACTGCGTCTGGGTGACATGAGCCTGGACACCTTGCGCGTCTTATTCGTTATGCGCGGCCGACGGCTGCCAGCCTGGGTGTTGGGTTTCGGTCAGGCAACGATCTTCGTCCTGGCTATCACCACTGTGTTAAGCAATTTGGACAATCCTCTCAACATCATCGGTTATGCCGCCGGATTTGCCACCGGCAATGTCGTCGGCATGTTGATCGAGGAATGGCTGGCAGTCGGACACATCCACGTTCGCATCATCAGCCCCCATTGGGGTACGGCGATCGCAGAAAACCTGCGCGCAGAAGGGTACGCCGTCACCGAGATTCCGGCGCGCGGCCGAGACGGTATGGTTACGATGCTGACCTGTGACGTTCTAAGGAAGCACGTGGATAAAGTTCGCAAGCTAGTCAACTCCGTAGATATGGAAGCGTTCATTACCCGGGAAGAGATCCGGCCAGTGCGGCGCGGATTTTGGCGGGCATAAGTAGGAATCGAGTGCAGTTAGCAATACAGATGATAACGCCATGATCGAATTCCTAAGCCCGGTCCTTATAATTTTTTCGCTACGCATTGTCGATATCTCTTTCTACACAGTCCGCATCCTTATGGTGATGCGCGGTCGTAAAGGTCTGGCCTGGATCTTCGCATTCTTCCAGGCCTCAGTCTACGTTATCGCGCTGCGGTTTGTTCTATCGGACCTGGGTAACTGGGGTAAGACCCTGGGTTATGCCGCCGGTTTCGCTACCGGCCTGGTGGTCGGCATGGCTATCGAAGAACGGCTGGCGATCGGCTACTCCCACCTGCGCATCATCAGCTCCTCGCACGGGGAAGAATTAGCCGAAGGTTTACGCACCGCTGGCTACGCCGTGACCGAGGTTTCTGGGCGAGGCATGGACGGTACGGTAACCCAGCTCAGCCTCGGCGTGCTGCGCCGCAAGGTACAGGAGATCCGCCGGATCGTTGAACGCATCGACAAACAGGCTATGATGACCGCCGAAGAAGTTCGCCCGCTCTGGCGCGGCTATTGGCCCCGGTAAGGCTTGCAGATCGAATCCGTCTATCTTAATCGATCATGGCGACCGAGTAAACTCGGTCGCTATTTTCTTTCCCCATTTGGATTTGTGCAAGTCGATGGTGAGACTTAGAAATCTATGTGATAATTATCACATACCGATTGCGTCTGGCTTTTAAACCCCTCACCCTACAGGAGATTGATTATGGATCCATTGCTATTGGCAAGGCTGCAATTTGCTGTCACTACGGTGTATCACTTCTTCTTCGTGCCGCTCACGCTGGGGTTATCCATCCTGGTCGCATTGATGGAAACCATCTACGTGCGCACCGGCCAGGAAATTTATAAACAGATGGCCAAATTTTGGGGAAAACTTTTCCTGATCAACTTCGCCATGGGCGTGGTGACCGTCATCGTTCAGGAATTCCAGTTTGGGATGAACTGGTCGGAATACTCCCGCTTTGTCGGGGACATCTTCGGCGCGCCGCTGGCCATTGAAGCCCTCCTGGCATTCTTTCTAGAATCCACCTTCCTGGGACTATGGATCTTCGGCTGGGAAAAGCTCTCCAAAGGCCTGCATGCGGCCACAATATGGATGGTCGCCATCGGCGCGAACATATCCGCCCTGTGGATCCTGATCGCCAATTCCTTCATGCAGCAGCCGGTCGGTTACGCCCTTCAAAACGGGCGCGCCGAGATGGTCGATTTCGTCGCCCTGGTGCTGAATCCCAACATCTGGGTGCAGTTCCCGCACACTGTGTTAGCCGGCTTCACAACCGCAGCGTTCTTCGTGATGGGCATATGCGCCTATCACATCCTGCGTAAGAAGAACCTGCTCTTCTTCCAACGTTCTTTCCAAATTGCAGCTATCTTCGGGACCTTCGCAATCGTGCTGGTGATCCTCAACGGACACAGCCAGGCCCAACACATGGTCGAAAGCCAGCCAATGAAGATGGCAGCCGCTGAAGCTCTCTGGGAGACAGAGTCGCCGGCTTCCTTCTCCCTGTTGACCATCGGAGATCTTTCTCAACGGCGTGAAGTTTTCTCGATCCGCTTGCCAAGGCTGTTGAGCCTGCTGGCCTATAACTCTTTGGACGGGGCAGTCTCCGGGCTTTACGACCTGCAGACGCAATACCTGGAAACCTATGGAGCGGGGGATTATATACCCCCGGTAGCGTTTGTGTACTGGAGCTTCCGTATGATGGTGGGCGCCGGGTTTGCTATGCTTGCCCTGGCAGGCTACGCCCTCTTCATGGTGATGGCCGGGGTGTTCGTTAATCGACCGATCATTTTGAAGTTCTTCACCTGGGCGATTTTGTTGCCATATCTGGCGAACACCGCCGGCTGGATCATGACGGAGATGGGCCGGGCGCCGTGGGTCGTGTTCGGGCTGATGCGGCTTGAAGACGCCGTCTCTCCCACAGTTACCGGCGGGATGGTGCTGACCACCCTGATCGTCTTTACGCTGGTCTACGGTGTCTTGATGGCTGCAGACATCTATCTGCTCTCGAAGTACGCCCGGGCTGGTGTTCCGGATGATGGGGAAGCGCCCGACGAATTTCCTGCAAGCGGTGAGTTAACTTTCGCCGCAGCTCAGGAGTAAGGAGATCTTTCATGGACCTGAACACACTTTGGTTTATCCTGATAGCCGTACTGTACCTTGGTTTCTTCTTACTGGAAGGTTTTGATTTTGGCGTAGGCATTTTGCTGCCGTTCCTGGGTAAAACCGACGCCAAACGGCGGGTGCTGATCAATGCGATTGGTCCGCATTGGGACGGCAACGAGGTCTGGCTTTTGACCGCAGGAGGCGCGACTTTCGCAGCCTTTCCTGACTGGTACGCCACGCTATTCAGTGGTTTTTACCTGCCATTGTTTTTGCTGCTGCTGGCCCTGATCCTGCGCGGGGTAGCTTTCGAATTCCGCAGCAAAGATGAAAACCCGCGCTGGCGGGCAGCCTGGGATTGGTCGATTTTCATCGGCAGCGTGCTTCCAGCCTTGTTGTTGGGCGTCGCCTTCGCCAACCTGGCGAAAGGCGTGCCGATTGACTCGGTGATGAACTATTCCGGTGGGTTTTTCAACCTATTGAACCCCTACGCGCTGCTAGGGGGCATCGCTGCGGTGCTCACCTTCGCGCTGCACGGAGCAATCTTCCTGAGCTTGAAGACCAACGGAGAACTGCTGGAGAGCGCCCGGTCAGCGGCACGCAGGCTTTGGCTGCCGGTGGTCGTCGTTTTGTTGATCTTTTTAGCAGCAACTTACCTTTACACCGACATCCTAACCAAGTTGGGCGTCAACCCGGGCCCAGTGCCCATCGCCGGAGCGGCTGCCATCCTACTAGCCGGGTATTTCATCCGCCGTAAAAGAGAAGGATTAGCCTTTGCGATGACGGCGGTTACCATCAGCGGGGCGATCATCACCCTCTTCATGATCCTGTTCCCGCGCGTGATGATCTCCAGCATCGATCCCGCTTTCAGCCTGACGATCTACAACGCCTCCTCCAGCGATTACACGCTTCGAATTATGACGATCGTCGCCCTGGTATTTGTGCCCATTGTGCTGCTCTATCAGGGCTGGAGCTACTGGGTGTTTCGGAAACGCCTCACCGAGGACGTCGAGACGTTGACTTATTAAGGCGCGCAGAGAGGTTTGCCCGGCAACTCTCCTAGGGCCTACCGGTCGGTTGAGTAGAACGCGCTCAACGGCAGGTGGCCTGTTTCTCATCTTTCTATGTCTCTGCACAAGAGTCTCATCCACCAGCTGGATACCCGGCGCAAACCCCTCCTCCTGACCATCGGCCTGGGTTTCGCGGGCGGCTTATTGGCTGTGCTGCAAGCCCTTTTCCTCAGCAGGGTGATCGCCCGTGTCTTCCTTGCAGGAGGGAGGCTGCCGCAGGTCATTACGATCTTATTCGTCCTGCTTGGCGTGATTGGTCTGCGCGCGCTGCTGGCCTGGTGGGGTGAGCTCAGCGCCGACCGGCTGGCCGTTCTCATCAAAAGCGAACTGCGCTTGCGTCTATACGAAAAACTCCAGTCGCTCGGTCCAGCGTACTTGTACGGGGAACGGACCGGCGAGCTAATCAACACGGCCACCGAAGGTGTCGAAGCCCTGGACGAATACTTCCGCCACTATCTGCCCCAGCTCGCGCTGGCTGTACTGGTCCCATTGACCGTGCTGGCCTTCGTAATCCCCGTAGATCTTCTCTCCGGCGTCATCCTGGCGTTAACCGCGCCGTTGATCCCGTTATTTATGGTCTTGATCGGTAATCTGGCCGAGGGCATGACCCGCAAACAGTGGACCACGCTCAGCCGGCTGAGCGCGCATTTCTTCGATGTCGTCCAGGGTTTGACCACCCTCAAGATCTTTGGACACAGCCGCGCCCAGGCCAGGGTGATCGCCCAGATCAGCGAGCGCTACCGGCGATCGACATTGGAGGTTTTACGGGTCGCCTTTCTCTCTGCCCTGGTGCTTGAACTGGTCGCCACACTGAGCACTGCGATCCTGGCGGTCGAAATCGGCGTGCGCTTGCTTGGAGGACAGCTGACCTTCGACCGAGCTTTTTTCTTGCTCCTGCTGGCTCCGGAGTTTTACGCCCCCCTGCGCATGCTGGGCGCACGTTTTCACGCCGGCACGGCCGGCGTTGAAGCCGCCCGGCGCATCTTCGAGATTCTGGATGCCGCCCCGCAGGCTATAGGTCTAGCGGATGAACCAACTCCCCACCAAGCCGTTCCAAAATACTGCCGTTCCTCCCCTCCGGGAGAGATCCGCTTCGAAGGCGTACACTATGCCTACCCAGACGGCTCGCTCGCCTTGGAAGAAATCAACCTGACTATCGCTCCGAAGGAGATCGTAGCTCTGGTAGGGCCGTCCGGGGCTGGAAAAACCACACTGGCCAACTTACTGCTTCGTTTCGAACACCCAACCCGCGGTCGCATCCTGGTGGATCAACAGGACCTGAGCGCCCTCCCCTCTGATGCGTGGCGCAGCGCGCTGGCCTGGGTACCGCAAAATTCTTATTTGTTCAATGACACGATTGAAGCTAATATTCGCCTGGCGCGTCCGGAGGCTGCCGAAAGCGAAGTGATCGAGGCGGCGAAAGCAGCCCAGGCACATGAATTCATCCGGGACTTGCCCGCGGGCTACAAAACCGTGATCGGCGAACGAGGCGCGCGGTTGAGCGGCGGGCAGGGCCAGCGTCTCGCCCTGGCACGCGCTTTTTTGAAAGACGCGCCGCTGCTGATCCTGGATGAACCCACCGCCAACCTCGACCCGGGCCTTGAAGAGGCTCTCAATCAGGCAACTCGGGAGCTGCTCCTGGGAAGAACCGGCATGATCATCGCCCATCGCCTGGGAACAGCTGCAATTGCCGACCGGATCGTCGTGCTGGAAGGCGGGCAGTTAGTCGAACAAGGGACTCACCGCGAGCTGCTCGAGAAAGGCGGGCTCTACGCTCAGCTGGTCAATACGTACACCGGGGAGCCGAATGACGGATCTGCTTCCACGCAAGCTGAGGATCGAACCGGACAAAGAACTGCTGCCCCACGCCTAAGCGGCATGGATGCCGCCACCTTCGATCGTGCAAACAAATTCCTACAGGCTGCGGACGATATCGAACAACCCGGCGCACTGCGAACTTTGGTCCGGTTGCTGGGCTTGATTAAACCGTATAAATGGCTCGCCGCCCTGTCCGTCTTGTTGGGGTTCGCCACCATCGCCAGTGGAGTAGGGTTGATGGCAGCTTCTGCGCTGATCATCTCCCTAGCTGCCATCGCGCCTTCTATCGCCGTGCTGCAGGTGCCCATCGTTGGCGTGCGCTTCTTCGGCTTATCGCGCGGGGTCTTCCGGTACTTTGAACGCTAC
>CAYNWK010000001.1:92058-144908 GCA_964400875.1 uncultured Anaerolineaceae bacterium
GGGGCGCGAGCTGATTGATGCCCGGGCCGAGATGAATACTCTCTTGGTGGATGGGATCCAGGGCTTAGCCGATCTGCAGGCCGCGGGCGCCGGGGACCGCCACCACCAAAAAATCGACTTGGGAATTCAAACCCTTGGCCGGGCTCAGACGAGTCTGGCCAGAATAGAAGGGTTGGGCTTGGCGCTGGTGAACCTGCTGGCTGACTTGGCTGCCTGGACGCTGCTCCTGATGGCGATACCCCTGGTCGGGGAAGGCCGATTGCCTGGAATTAATCTGGCCGTATTGGTCTTGGTGGCGCTGTCCAGCTTTGAAGCGATAGCTCCCTTGATCTCGGCTGTCGGCTATCTGGAACGCAGCTTGGCTGCTGCCCGACGCTTATTCGTGATCATGGATTTGAAACCCGTCGTCCAGGATCGGGTGGAGCCTGCCCCGCCGCCGTCAAGCGCAGACCTGCAAATTCGTGGGCTGCATTTCCGCTACCCACCCTCCCTCCACCGGAATGGGACGACCCAACCGGTTACCCCTCCAGCGCTGGAGGGGTTAGATCTCTCGCTGTCCCCCGGTCGGCGAGTCGCCTTGGTTGGGCCCAGCGGCGCGGGGAAGACTTCCCTGGTCAATTTACTGCAGCGGTTTTGGGAATACGATTGCGGGGAGATCTTGCTCGACGGCCGGGAGATCCAAAGTTACGCGGCCGATATGGTCCGCAGCCAGATCGCCATCATTTCGCAGCACACCCACCTGTTCAACGCCAGCCTCAAAGAAAACTTGCGGGTCGCCCGCCCAAACGCCGCACAAACTGAGATCGAAGCCGCAGCAGAAGCCGCAGGAATCCGCGCCTGGATTGAGACCTTACCCCTGGGTTACGATACCTGGATCGGTGAAAATGGGCTGCGCCTTTCCGGGGGCCAGCGCCAGCGGTTGGCTATCGCCCGGGCGCTTCTCAAAGACGCGCCCTTGATCATCCTGGACGAGCCCACCAACGGCCTGGACGCGCTCTTGGAGAGCCAGGTGCTCAACGCGCTGCAAATTACGTTAGATGGACGGAGCCAGCTGTGGATCACACACCGGTTGGTCGGCCTGGACTACATGGACGAGATCCTGGTGCTTGACCAGGGCAGATTGATCGAACGCGGCGCTCAAGCTGAACTGCTCGAGCGCCGCGGAATGTACCGCCGGATGTGGGATTTGCAGAACCAATTGTTCGGCGAAGAGTAAGCAAAGATTACAACTTACCGCCCGACAGTTTCAGGGCGCTGGTATACCAGCCGGTTCGGGGCGGACTCCCGCTGGCTGCTCCTCAACGACTTCGAGATCATCCGGTATTACGTCAGGCAGTTCCGTTTCCACCAGGCGGATGCGCGGGTACGCGTACGCCACTACGCTGGCGACGACCAGCGCCACCCCGGACAACAAGAACAGCAAACCGATACCCCGACCCGGCCCCACTCCTACCAGGGCGCCAACGAACGTGTCAGCAAGACCCCCACCCTGCCGCAGCAGGGGTTCGAACAACCGATCGGCCAGCGGTCCTGCCAGCAGAAAAGCCAGGGGCATCATCGAGCGTGAGATCATCAAACGAATGGCGAACACACGGCCCTGCGCTTCCGGGGCGACCTTGGACTGGAAGATCGCCTGGCTGGGAGCAGAGGCTAGCGGCACGCAAAACATCAAGATAAACGACCCAACCCCTACGAAGGTCGCATGTGCGCCTGCTCCGGCAATCAGTAGACCCAACGCGGCGAGCGTGATGAAACCGATGACCGCTCGGATGCGCCGCTGCGGACCACCCCAGGCGCTCATCACCAGGCTACCGGCCAACATACCAACACCAGCGGCGGTCTGCACCAGGCCCAACACGGCCGGGGTCGCTAAGATAAGCACCAGCGGGATCATCAAGACCGCTGAGAAGTTCAGGAAGAAATTGACCAGCGCGTAATACAGCAGCAGGCCAAACAAACCGCTTCGCTGGCGCAGATAGAGCCAACCGTAGAGCGCATCACGCAAGAATATACTTTTCCCTGCCCGGTCTTCGGCTGACAGCTCCGGCTGAGGAATGCGGATTAGAAACAGCGCACTGATGGCGAAGAAAAAGGTCACGAAGTCGATCAAGATGATGCCGTTCAAACCAATCGCTACAAACAAGACACCGGCTAACAAAGGAGAGATCAACGTTTCCGCGGCCTGGCCCATCTGCACCATCCCGCTGGCGCGAGCGAGATCCTTTTTGGGCACCAGCATGGTGATCGACGCGGTATACGCGGGCTCCTGGAATGCGGCAAACGTCGCGCTCGCCAGGGCTATCAGGTACACATGCCAAACTTCCAGATGGCCGAAGGTCAGGCCGATAAATACGATCAGGGTCACCAAAGCATCGCCGGTGTCCGCCAGGATCATCAGCCAACGGCGGTTCCAGCGGTCGGCCAAAGACCCTGCGATGGGCGCCAGCAAGATGCGGGGTAAATTTCCAAAGAGCACCGTGATAGCCAAGGGCGTGGCTTGACCGGTCTGATCGAAGATCCAGACCCCCAGGGCGAAGCTGGTCAAACCCGAACCGATGATGGAAATCAACTGGCCTATCCAGATGATCAGAAAAGAACGCATATTCTTAGGGGCTGTTCGTCCACTCACCGTCTTATCCTCCAATACGATCAAAAATTGATATTATTTACTATACGAATAGGGCTTACACGCTTGGGAGAGTAAAGGTGGCTACTACACCTCTTCGTTGGGGTAGTAAAAGCTGGGGTATAACGCCAGCGTGAAGGCGTAAGTTTGCAGTTCAACCTCACCCTCTGGCTCTTTTACATCGGCCGCCTCGAATTCAGAGACCAGTTCATCCAGACGGCTTTGAAATTCACCCGCTTTTTCCTCCGTAAGGCGGCTGATAACCCGGGTGAACATCGCCCGGCGCACTTGCGCTTCGCCGCCCTTGCCCAGTTCAAAGGCGCGAGCCTGAAAACTGCGCAAAACATCCTCACGGGTGGTGTCCAGCGTGGAGGCGATCATGGTAAAGATGTTGTCCTGGCCTGCAGGCGTGTCGAAGGAGAGCAAGGCAGGGTCCAGTGACAAGCGTGAGGCAACACTGCGGTAATACTTTTCGATCAAATTCGAAACTGTGCGTGTCTCGACTACCTCGATCAGCCCGTGTTTCTCCAATAAGTTGACGTGATAGTACAGCTTACTGGCTGTCAGACCGAGCTTTTCGGCAACCTGGTTGACGGTCATCGGTTCCAGGATGAGGGCCTCGATAATCTGGATGCGCAGCGGATCGGAGACGACCTTGAGGGTGTCCAGGTCGGTGATCAGATGAGTATTGTTTGGATCTTTTTCCATCATTCAATATTATCCTATCGCTTTAATTAATTATAACGTTAAGTATGATTATAGCGTTTAATTATTGTTTGTCAAGAGCATATCATTAAAAAATGAGTAGTTGGAGCGGATAAAGCTCGCTCCAACTACTCTTCTCGAATCAACCTGTGTGAACTTAGAAAACGAATTGACCGTCCCGGTAAACTACCTCCCCGTCCACCAGGATCTCGGAATCGGTCTGCAAATCGCAGATCATATCCCAATGGACGGCGCTTTTATTACGGCTGCCGGTCTCCGGGTAACCCGAGCCGACCGCCATGTGGAAAGAACCGCCGATCTTCTCATCAAAGAGCGTGTTGCCCGTAAAGCGGTCGATCTCGAAGTTCGTCCCAATGGCAAATTCGCCTAAATAGCGCGCTCCGGGATCGGTATCCAGCATCTGCAACAGGAAATCCTGGTTCTTGCTCGCGCTGGCGGCGACCACCTTGCCGTCTTCGAATTTGAGCTCAATTCCCTCCACGATCTTTCCCCCACGAACCGCCGGATAAGTATAGCGCACCCAGCCGTTGGCAGATTCCTCCACCGGGCCGGTGTAAATCTCGCCATCCGGCATGTTGTGCTGTCCGCTGGCGTTGCGGAATGTCCGGCCCTTGATAGACAGGTTCAGATCGACGTTCGGTCCGCGCACGGTGACCCGGTCGTGACCTTCGATGCGATCGATAATGCGTTTTTGTTCCTGCTGCACGCCTTGCCAATACGCCACTGGATCGGGCGTGCCTTCATCAGCGTGGCAGGCTCGGAAGACGAAATCCTGGTACTCATCCAAGCCCATCTCAGCTTCCATGGCATATGCTGTCGTCGGGTAGAGCGTGCTCATCCAGCGCAGAGATTTCTCGGCCCCGCGCCTCAACTGGGCTTCCAGCAACGGCGCTAGAGCTTTATTCCGTCGGGCCAGACGGGCCGAATCGATGCTGCTCAGGGTGCGGGTGTTCAGGTCCGAGCGCACCTTGATCAGCACTTCGAATTCTTGGAACGCCATTCGATTGAATGGGGGTAGATAGTCCAGCTGTTCGTCTCCAGCGGTCCGGTAAAAAGTCTCCTCCAGACCGGGCAGATCAAGCAATAAATGAGGGTGACCTCCTCGCTCTAGGATCAGCTCGTAGAGCGCACGCACAAGCGGTTCTGCGGCAGTCGTCGCCGCAATGGCGACCCGATCGCCCGTGCCGACCTGAGTGGCGTGATCGACTAAGATATGGGCGAATTTCCGGACGCGAATGTCCGTCAAGTTAGCCTCCTTTTTCGTTTTGGTTGGCTGGGGGATTATATCACTGCCGGGTTTTGGGGACTGGCTCGATCCCCCACGTCTGGCTCAGGTTATGGCGATCTCCAAAGGACCACACCACGAGCAGTTGCGGTATACTCGGATTCGCTTGACGGAAAACTTGAAGGACGAGGCAGATCGAAGCGCTATGAAGCAAGTAGTCCAAAACCTGCGGGACGGCCAAACCAGCGTCGTTGAAGTGCCGGTGCCCAGCCCTAAGCCGGGCATGGCGCTGGTGCGTACCAGTGCATCGCTGGTCTCAGCCGGTACCGAACGCATGTTGGTGGCGTTCGCCGAGAAATCCTTGATCGGCAAAGCGCGCTCGCGTCCCGATCTGGTGCGCCAGATGCTGGACAAAGCGCGGCGCGAAGGCGTGCTGACCACCGTCGAGGCCGCCTTCAATCGCCTGGATCAGCCGATGCCCCTGGGTTACTCCTCCGCTGGCACAATCGTCGCCATCGGCGAAGAACTGGGTGAGCACGGTTTCCAGGTCGGCCAGCGGGTGGCCTGCGCCGGGGGAGGCTACGCCGTGCATGCGGAGTATGTGTTGGTGCCTCACAACCTGCTGGCCCTCCTGCCAGAAAACGTGGACTTCGAATCGGCGGCTTTCACCACGCTGGGCGCGATCTCCATGCACGGGTTTCGACTCGCCGAGGCTCAAATTGGCGAAACCGTCGCCGTGATAGGCTTGGGACTATTGGGGCTGCTTGCGACCAGCATCGCCCAGGCAGCCGGTTGCCGTGTCCTGGGGATGGACCTGGACCCGCGCCGGGTGAGGTTAGCCCAGGATTTTGGGGCCAAGGCAAGTCCCCGGGAAGACGCCGTTGAAGCTGCCCAAAGTTTCACCCATGGGAGAGGTTGCGACGCCGTCTTGATCTGCGCCGACACCCCCTCCAACGACCCGGTCGAGCTTGCCGGAGAGATTGCACGGGACAAGGCTAATATCGTCGCCCTCGGAGCAGTTGGCCTGGACATCCCACGCAAAGTCTATTTTGCTAAAGAGCTCTCGTTTATTAACTCCCGCTCGTACGGTCCAGGCCGGTACGATCCATCCTACGAGGAAGATGGGGTGGATTATCCCATCGGCTTCGTCCGCTGGACCGAGGGCCGCAACATGCAAGCCGTGGTCGATTTGCTCGCCGCCGGGCGCTTGGATGTCCGCCCCTTAATCACCCACCGTTTCTCCATTGAGCACGCGCCGCAAGCTTATGAGCTGATCACTGGGAAAAGCGAAGAGCACTTCCTGGGAGTGCTGCTTAATTATCCCCTCGCTGAGGCTGACGCCTTTGAGCGGCCGGCCTGGAAAAGCGCGGTCACATTCGACAGCGCCAGCCAGCCGCCGTCTGGCGCCGACCAGATCAGGCTGGGGGTGTTGGGAGCGGGGAATTTTGCCACCGGAGTTTTACTGCCTGCGCTGCGCCAGACCTCCGGCGTTGAGCTGGTTGCCATTGCCTCCGGGAGTGGGCTGAGCGCCAGCAGCGCTGCTGAAAGGTTCGGTTTTCGCCAAGCCACTGCCGATGACGTCCAGCTGCTCAATAACCCGGCGATCGATGCGGTTGCTGTCCTGACCCGGCACCACCAGCACGCCACCCAGGTCATGTCTGCGCTGGCTGCAGGCAAGCACGTCTTCTGCGAGAAGCCGCTGGCCTTGAAATCCGCAGACCTGGAAGAGATCGCCATCAGCTTGTCCCAGGCCCGACGGCGGGATGGTACTCCACAGAGCGCGCCGCCGGTGCTGACGGTTGGATTCAACCGGCGTTTTGCGCCTTTCGCCCAGAAACTGCAGGAATTTCTTGCCGGACGGGGCGAACCCATGGTGGCTTTTTACCGTGTAAATGCAGGCTATATCCCCCTTTCTCATTGGGTGCACGATCCAGAACAAGGAGGTGGGCGCATTGTTGGAGAAGGCTGCCATTTCGTCGATTTTCTGACCTTTTTAGTCGGTTCCCCGCCGATCTCGGTCGCCGCGCACACACTCCCCGATGACGGTCGCTATCGCGAAGACAACGTCGTGCTGACTTTCAGCTTTCCGGACGGTTCCGTGGGGACGTTGATATACGTCGCTAACGGCGACAAGTCGTTCTCCAAGGAACGGGTCGAAGTATTTTGCGCTGGGAGAGTCGGCGTCCTGGACGATTTCCGCTCCCTGGAGTTGATCAAGGATGGCAGCAGGCAGAAGTTGCATTCCCGCTTACGCCAGGACAAAGGCCATCGCGCCGAACTGGCGGCATTCGTCGAGACCATCCTGCGCGGCGGCCCGCCGCCGATCCCTTACGACCACCTGTTCGGGGTATCGGAAGCTACCATCGCCGCGGTACGCGCCCTGCGGACCGGGAAGGACATCACCATTACACAGCCGCTCACCAGGGGTTAGTCCATCACATCGCCCCAAAGAACCACCCGCGACCAATGAACTCCACAACCCGGCTGCGCTACCTGTTCAAAGCTTTCCGGGAGCTGGGCTTGCAACAGGTTCTACTGTATACCAGCTACCAGTTGGGCCTGCGCAGCGGTTACTATCGCCTGAAAACGCCTGTGCGCCCGCTCAACGCCGAGAGGGCTTACTCCCTCAACGCTGGATTGATCGAATTGCCCCACCCGGATGAAGTCGCGTCGGTCATTGGCGCTCCTGGGGTAATGGCGTTGAACACTTCCGCCGAAGAGATCGTCTCCGGCAGCGTAAAGGTCTTTGGAGCATTAACTATACCGCTGTCGCTGTCGCTGCCCTCGCACGCACGGCACTGGAGCGCCTATGCCCGGGGGTTAAATCCAGATGGTGTGAGCGATATCAAAATCCTGTGGGAGCCGGCGCGCTTCGGGTGGGCTTATACACTGGGCTGCGCCTACCACGTCACCGGGGATGAAAGCTTTGCCGAAGCCTTCTGGCGAAACACGGAAACTTTTATCCAGGCTAACCCGCCCAACCTGGGACCGCACTGGTCCTCGGCGCAGGAAGTCGCCTTGCGGCTGATCGCGCTGGCCTGGGCATACCAGGCGTTTTCTCGCTCAAAACATTCGAACCCGTCCAGGGTTGAATCGCTCGCCAGGGCGATGGCCGCGCATGCCAACCGGCTGCCGCTTACCCTAAATTATGCCCGCGCCCAAAACAACAATCACCTGCTTTCGGAGGCTACTGGGCTGTTCACCGCAGGCCTGGTACTGCCAGATCATCCAGACTCCCCTGGCTGGCGGACGCTGGGTATGCGCTGGCTCAACCGAGGATTTGCCGATCAGATCGCCCCTGATGGTTCTTACGTGCAACACAGCGCCAATTACCACCGCCTGATGCTGCAACTCGCCGCATGGGTCGATGCTTTGCTGGTCCATCAACCCATGAGCAGCGGAGAACCCTTCAGCCCTCAGGTGAGGAACCGCCTGGCATCCGGGACGCGCTGGCTGCTGCGCCTGCTCGACGGAGAAAGCGGGCAGACCCCCAACCTTGGCCCGAATGACGGCGCCTATATCCAGCCGCTCAGCGTGCTGCCCTTTCGGGACTACCGACCCGCGCTGCAATCCGCTGCGCTTGCCTTTCTAGGCCAGCCCGCCTTTCCCCCGGGAGCTTGGGACGATCTCAGCCTCTGGCTTGGTTTTAGGCCCGGCAAAAGCAACCCAGAATACCGGCTAATCACGAGAAGGATCGGGCAAGCTCCCCACCGCCTGGATAACGGAGATTCTTGGGCGTACCTGCGAGCAGCCCGCTTCGAATCACGCCCCGGTCACGCCGACCAGCTGCACCTGGACCTTTGGTGGCGAGGCCTTAACTTGGCCCGCGACCCGGGAACGTTTTCCTACAACGCGCCGCCGCCCTGGGATAACCCGCTGGCGCATACCGCCGTACACAACACCCTGAGTGTGGACGACTGTGACCAGATGACTCGCGCGGGGCGGTTTTTGTGGCTGGATTGGGCTCAGGCTGAAGTTAATTCGTATGAAGAAGCCGAAGACGGTTCCTGGGAGCGAATGAGCGCGGAGCACGACGGCTACCAGGAATTGGGAGTGCTCCACAGGCGGGAGGTGAGCGCATACCGAGACGGTCGCTGGGAGGTGGTCGATAGCTTGCTACCGCCCTCCCAAAGCCCTGAGAATGGCGGCAAAACGGGGGCGCACTTCCTGCGGTTGCACTGGCTGTTGCCGGATTGGCAGTGGGAGGTGGAAGCCGACCTGATGGCGTTGACCTGCCGGATTCTCTCTCCCTTCGGCTGGGTCAGCCTGCTAATCGACCTGCCGCCAGAATCCCAACCCGGTAAGGCCGTGCAGCTTTTCAAGACCCAGATCGTGCGGGCTGGAAGGGTTCTGTACGGAAATGGCGAAGTCTCTCCGAGCCATGGGTGGTTCTCGCCCACTTACAGCGTGAAAGAACCGGCGCTTTCCGTGGCGGTTACTACCTCAGGGCATTTGCCCATGACCATCCGGAGCCGCTGGCAGCTGCCCGGCGAGTAAAATTAGCATTCTTAATACGCCTGTATGCACATCCTGCTCATCCACCAATCATTCGCTGCGCTTAATGAACCAGGCGGCACCCGGCACCACGAATTCGCCCGCTTGCTGGCGGAACGCGGCCACCGCGTGACCGTAATCGCCAGCCCGGTCAGCTACCTGACCGGCTCAGCGGCGAGCGAACGCCTTCCCTGGGTCACCCGAGAATATGATGGGGAATGCATCACGATCCTGCGGGCTTACACCTATTCCGCCCTGCATAAAAGCTTCTTTCACCGACTGCTGAGCTTCATCAGCTTCATGTTCTCTTCGCTGGTAATCGGCTGGCGGATCCCCAGGGTGGATCTGGTATGGGGGACTTCGCCGCCCATCACCCAGGGGTTGACCGCCTGGGCGCTGGCGCGGTTGAAAGGCGCTCCGCTGCTCTTCGAAGTGCGCGATCTTTGGCCTGCCTTCGCGGTGGCGGTAGGCGTGCTTAAACAGCCGCTTTTAATCCGCATCGCTGAGGGGATGGAACGGTTCCTATACCGCCACGCCGACCTGGTGATGGTGAATTCCCCGGGCTTCATCGAGCATGTCGAGGCGCGCGGCGCCGGAGAAGTCGCCCTCATTCCCAACGGCGCGGACGTCGCCATGTTCGATCCACAGGACGATGGAGAAGCCTTCCGGCGAGCCCACGATTTGGTGGGAAAATTCGTAGCGCTGTACGCCGGCGCGCACGGGATGTCCAACGATCTGGGCGTGCTGCTCCAAGCGGCCGCGCTTCTCCGCGATCGGCCCAGGATCGCACTGGTGCTGTTGGGGGATGGCAAAGAGAAGGCCTTCCTGATGACCAAGGCTGTCAAATTGGGATTGGGCAACGTCCACTTCCTGCCGCCGGTAGCAAAAAACGAGATGGGTGCGGCCTTAGCCGGGGCCGACGCCTGCATCGCCATCCTGAAACCGGTGGAACTATACAAGACGGTCTACCCAAACAAAGTATTCGACTACATGGCCGCCGGACGACCCGTGATCCTGGCTATCGACGGCGTCGTCCGGGAGGTCGTCCGTAAGGCGGAGGCCGGGATCTCGGTCAAACCGGGCGACCCCCAGGCGCTGGCAAGCGCCATCAGCGAGCTGGCCGATGATCCGTCAAGACGGCGCGCCATGGGTCACAATGGACGCCGATACGTCGAAAAGCACTTCGATCGGCCGGTCGTTGCCGCGCAGCTCGCCCGGTTGATGGAGAATATGGTAAATAAGGTATAATCCCCCCGTGCGCAGGAAAAACTCACCCGAAGACCTTTCCATTGAAGAGCTCCGCCGCCTGCTGGTTGAGAAGCGGCGCGCCTCCCGGCAGGACCGCCTGGAGCGGTTTCGCCGCACAGGCAGGGTGGTGGTGGTTTCCCCAGACACCGATGGCAACTCGTTATCCAACTTACGCTCCGGAGAGCTGGACGAATCTGAGGATGCCGCCCCAGGTAGCCTGCCTCGCTCGGGGGGTAAACGGTTCCTGGATGGATTGCTGCTCATGGTCGAGATCCTGGCGGTGGCAGGCCTGCTCTTCGTACTCTATAACGGGATGGGCTTGCTTCAGGACCTCAACCAGGAAGTAGCTTCGGCGCTGGAACAGCCTACCCGGACGCCGACCCCATTGATCGTCGCGGCCGTGCTTCCTTCCGGGCACACGCCCCCCAACTCGCCCGAAGGCGCGCAATTTAATGAGGCAGAGATCCCGAGCCATCTCCAGCCGCTGGTGCAATCGCTCGCCAACATCCCCGTCCCGACTGCCGGACCCGAACAGGCCATCAGCATCCAAATCCCCGCAATTGACGTCAACGATTGGCCCATCGTGCAGGGCGATGGTTGGGAACAGCTCAAAAAAGGCGTCGGACAGCATGTTGGATCCGCTGACCCTGGCCAGGAAGGCAACCTGGTGTTATCCGGTCACAACGATATCTTCGGGGAGGTTTTCCGCGATCTCGATCAATTGAAGCCCGGCGACGAAGTTGTGGTCTACACAGGCCAGCGCGCTTATACTTACGTCGTCACCGGTTGGAAAGTGGTCGAACCAACCCAGGTTGAAGTGATGGATCCCGGCTCCCACGCTTCCCTGACGTTGATCTCTTGTTACCCCTATCTGGTAGACAAAAAGCGCATCGTGGTCACTGCCCGGCTGAAGAGTCAGAACGGATAATTTTAGTTCCCTAGTTACGCAGTCAAGGCTCCCACCAATGGCGTAAATGCTTGACTGATTAATCAACCAGAAATTTCATTGCAATAATTGGAGAAAAGCTTATGAGCAGGAATCGCAAACGTCAATCCCGCTATTCAGGCACAAGCCGTTCCTCGGCTGAAGATTTCAACCCAGATTACTCGTACGTGATTAAAGACCTGCGGCGCATTGGCATGCTCGCCGGCAGTTTTTTGGTGATCCTGGTTGCACTCTCCTTCATTTTGAACTGATCGCCCAGAGGTAGGGGGAAAAATGGACGCTCAACGCATCCGCTGGTCCCCGCCGGTAAAGATAACGGTCAGTATTCTATTGCTGATCTTTATCATCTACCTGTTATTCCGCTTCAGCGTTGTCATCCCACCGTTCATCCTGGCGCTCATTCTGGCATACATCCTTACCCCACTGGTGGCGCGCCTTGAAGATCAGTTGGAGATCTCGCGGGGTTTTGCCTCGTTGATCGCCTACCTGATCCTGATCATCGTCGCCCTCATGCTGCCGCTCCTGCTTTTGCCTCCCCTTGCGAGCCAGCTGGCAGTGCTTAATGTAGACATTCAGTTGCTCCTGGAGCAGCTGAACGGGCTGATCGGGCGCCAGTACAATGTACTGGGGTTGACGTTGGACGGTTCGCAACTTGTCCAGCAGCTGACGACCTCGCTGCAGGGCCTGGTTGAGCCCTTTATCGGGCAGACGCTGACGCTCTTAGTCGACATAATCTCCTCAACAGTATGGGTGATCTTTATTTTAGTGGTATCCTTTTACCTGGTCAAAGATGGACCTGAGATCAGAAAACGCTTGGAACGGTTGCCGCCAAAGGAATACCGTGCGGATTACATCCGTTTGCGAGATGAGATCAATATCATCTGGTCCAGCTTTTTCCGCGGGCAACTGACACTGGCTCTGGTTGTCGGGGTCCTGCTCACCTTAGTGGGCATCATCCTGGGACTGCCGTTCGCCCTGGCCATGGGTATCCTTGCCGGATTTTTAGAATTCCTTCCCAGCATTGGTCATGCAATCTGGCTGACCATCGCTTCGATTTTGGCTTTATTTGTCGGTTCCACCTGGCTGCCAATCCCTAATTGGGCCTTCGCGCTGCTGGTCATCGGGTTGCATATCGTCTTTCAGCAATTCGACCTTAATTACTTGATCCCGCGCGTCATCGGGCACAGCGTCCACCTGCCTCCACTGGTCATCATTCTCGGGATCGTGGCTGGAGCAGTGCTGGCGGGCATCCTGGGCATCCCGCTGGCAGCGCCTACGATCGCTTCGGCGCGCGTGATCGGCCGCTACATCTACGCTAATTTATTCGACCTGGACCCCTTTCCGCCCCAGCCTCCGGCGCCCACGCCGGCACCCCGCAGCCGCTGGTGGCAGATCTGGCGCAAAGTCGAGGATTGACACCGTAACAAGCCATTATGACCGTATCCAAAAGTAGTCCATCCCCCAAGTGGAGCGCCACGACGAAACTTGTCGTCGGCCTGACGGTCATCGCCCTGATTGTTGCCCTGTTAATCAACTTCCGATCGATCATCGGCCCGCTCTTGCTGGCTTTTATTCTGGCTTACTTGCTCCATCCAATAGCCGTCAACTTGAGCGAAACCTCCCGGTTGAGCTGGCGCTGGGCGGTCAACCTGGTCTTCCTCACCATGGTAGTGCTGGTGATCGGATTCTTGTTCGTCGCCGGATTGACGCTCGTCGAACAGCTGCAATACTTAATCCGTGTCATCCAAAACTTCATTGTCACCCTGCCGGACCTGGCCGAAAATCTATCTTCCCAGAGCTATAACTTCCTGGGGTTGTTTGAAGTAAATCTGGCCCAGATCGATTTCGAATTCATCAGCCAGGAGCTCATCGGGGCGCTGCAAACCGTGTTAGGCCAGGCCGGAACGATCATCAGCGGGGTCGCGGCCAGCGCCGCAGGACTGCTCGGCTGGGGGTTCTTCATCCTGATCATCGCCTACTTCCTGCTCGCCGATGCCGGGCAGGTGTCGTTTCAACTCTTCCGTATCGAGATCCCCGATTACGAAGCTGATCTCCGGCGGCTCAGCGCAGAGCTGATGGATATCTGGAATGCCTTCTTGCGCGGCCAGCTGGTGATCTCGATTCTGGTCATCCTAATTTACCTCACCCTGCTAAACATCCTGGGGGTGCGTTATTCCCTCGGTTTAGCCACCCTGGCAGGCACATCCCGTTTCGTGCCCTACGTTGGACCTCTTGTGACCGTACTCGTCACCGCTTTGGTAGCGCTGCTGCAGGGAAGCAACTATTTCGGGTTAGTCGCCTGGCAGTTTGCCCTGCTGGTCGTGGTAATCACGTTGGTGGTCGACCAGTTCTTTGACAACCTGATCGCCCCACGATTCCTGGGTCACGCCCTGGGGGTGCATCCCGCCGCAGTGTTGGTGGCGGCGATTATTGCTGCCAATTTAATTGGCTTGATCGGGTTGGTGCTCGCCGCCCCGGTCTTGGCGACGATCAAACTGCTGGGCCGATATACTCTTCGCAAGATGCTCGACCAGGACCCTTTTCCCGAATCCGACCAACCCTCTAAACCGAACGTAGAATTCCCCGGCACCAGGATGATCCACCGCGCCATCGAACGATGGCGCTCACGTCCCCCGGCAAAGCGTTAACCTAGGCGGAAATTAGGGGCTTCTCACCCGACAACCGCCGCTGAGTGGCCCAATTAAAGAACAAAAACTCGCTCCCTGAATTGTCCGTGGAGCGAGTTTTTTCTGCGGGGTCTGCAGCAGTTTATAAAGCTAAGCTGGGTTCAGCATACAGTTTTTCACGAATATCGATCACCTGTCGGCGCAGCTTGTCATCCGTTTCCAACAGGTCTGCGATCTTATCGCACCCGTACATGACGGTAGTGTGATCGCGGCCGCCGAGCGCATCTCCTATCTGGGGCAGCGATGCGCTGGACTCCTCGCGGAGCAGATACATGACGATCTGGCGGGGCAGGGCAACTTTGCGCGAGCGATCGCGTCCCAGGATCTGATCGGCGTCAAGACCAAAGGCTCGTGCAACTGTCTCGACAACCGCATCCGGCTGGACCTCCGTCCGGCGGGGCAGCAGGTCGGAGAGCGCTGCATCGACCAGCTGCTGGGAGAGCGCCATGCCGCTCAAATCCGAGAAAGCGACCACCCTGGTCAGGGCGCCTTCCAACTCCCGGATGTTCGACTGCACTTTCCGGGCGATAACCTCCAGGATCTCATTGGAGATGCGGTAGCCGCCGCGTTCAGCCTTCGAGCGCAGGATTGCGAGCCGGGTTTCAAAATCCGGGTGCTGGATATCCGCCGTCAAGCCCCACTCGAAACGCGAGCGCAGGCGTTCCTCCAACGTCACCAGGGCTTTCGGCGGTCGATCCGAACTGATCACCAGCTGTTTATCCTGACCATGCAGGGTGTTGAAGGTATGAAAGAATTCTTCTTGAGTCGATTCTTTGCCAGCGATGAATTGAATGTCGTCGATCAGTAAGATATCGATCCGGCGGTATTTATCGCGGAACGCCTGGGTCGTGTGAGAGCGGATCGCGCTGATCAGGTCGTTGGTAAATTCTTCAGAAGATACATAGAGGACCTGCATGCCGCGCTCGATGATGGCGTTGCCGATGGCATGCAATAAATGAGTTTTCCCCAAACCAACGCCGCCGTATAAAAAGAGCGGGTTATAGGCTTTCGCCGGCTGTTCAGCCACGGCTAACGAAGCGGCGTGTGCCAAGCGGTTGCTGGGACCGACGACAAAATTTTCGAAAGAGTATCGCGTGTTCAGCGTTAAGCTGGAAGAGGCCGGCGTTGAATTGTTTTCATGGTAATACTGCTCCGTTTCGACCGTTTCTTCCACATATTTGGGAGCAGGATTCTGCCATACAACGAAGCGCACCTCTACGGAGCGATTCATGATCCCGGCCAATATCCGGTTAACCGTGCTGGAAAGACGGCTTTCCAACCAATCCCGGGCATAGGCATTTTGTACGCCGACGATGAAAGCGCCATCTTCGTAAGAGATGTATTCGGCGCCGCGTACCCAGGTTTCAAACGCTCCTTGCGACATTTCCAGTTGCAACTGACCTATGGCAGCCTGCCAGGCTTGTTCAGCTTTCATGCTTTTGCACCTCCTCCGTATTAGTCTCTCGACTGCATTGTGCATCTGGCAGGCGTGTAAACAGAAACCCTGACCATCTTGCCTGGATGGAGGGTAAATCTAAAAGATAGATCTCCAGTTCTGCCTATGAAAACCTTGCCGCAGTAGGTGGACCAACCCCCAAAATCGCCACCGATTTGACCCGAACGACAAGTGTGCCTGCAGGTTGTATTCTAGCAGATAGGTTATGCCAAGCGCAAGCTTTTTATCCTACGGAATCCTAAAAAAACCAAAAACTTTAAGATTAGCTTTCTTAAAGGATTGCCGCGCGGTAAGGAATATTTTTCGGAGCAATTCGTTAACATTTTACCCCCAAATTTAGGCAACCGCGCGAGGAATACCCCCGTATCTGGGGATAAAACCGGGTTCCTGGCGAAAAACCCCAGGGCTGGGATAGTAATGTTAAACTGTCGTTAACAAAGAATCCGATCGATTTTGGAAAGCTCCTTCCGAATTTGGAATCGGGTTGATCGTGGCTTGCATTCTGCACCCTTCGCCCTACGGAACTGGCACGATGCTTGTAACCTTCGATAGCATCCAGGATTTTGATATCCCTCCTATATGATGTTAACAGTATTCTTGCGTTCTTCCGGTATGATAATAACGCAAACATTTTAGAAAATTATCGAAAAAGATTCCAAAAGAAAAGAGGAGATTTTTATGGCGAAGATTATTGGTATTGACCTGGGCACCACCAACAGCGTCGTCGCTGTGATCGAAGGTGGCGACCCAACCGTCATTCCAACTGCTGAAGGCTCACGCCTTCTACCCTCCGTGGTTGCCTTCAACAAGAATGGAGAAAGGCTGGTAGGGCAGACGGCGAAGCGTCAGGCAGTGATTAACGCAGAAAATACGATCAATTCGATCAAACGTTTTATGGGTCGGCGCTACGACGAGGTGGAAACCGAGCGCAAGATGGTTCCATTTGAAATCGTGGCCGGTCCGGCGGGCGATGCCCGGGTTAAGATCCCGGTCACCGACCGTGAGTACACGCCCCAGGAGATCTCGGCGATGATCCTGGCAAAGCTCAAAACTGACGCCGAAGCCTACTTGGGCGAACAAGTCAACAAAGCCGTTATCACCGTACCGGCTTACTTCAATGACAGCCAGCGCCAGGCTACGAAAGACGCGGGCAAGATCGCCGGCCTCGAAGTCCTGCGGATTATCAACGAGCCAACCGCCGCCGCACTGGCTTACGGCCTGGACAAGAAAGAAAACGAAACCATCCTGGTATTCGACCTGGGTGGCGGTACGTTCGACGTCTCGATCCTTGAAGTGGGCGAAGGCGTAATCGAGGTGAAAGCCACCAACGGCGACACCCACCTGGGTGGCGATGATTGGGACGAGCGCATTGTCAACTGGATCGCTGACGAATTCCAAAAGGACCAGGGCATCGACCTGCGCAACGATCGCCAGGCGCTGCAGCGGCTGCGTGAAGCGGCCGAGAAGGCCAAGATCGAGCTCTCGAGTGTGATGGAAACTGAGATCAACCTGCCTTACATCACTGCCGATGCATCCGGCCCCAAGCACTTGCAAATAAAGATCTCGCGTGCCAAGTTCGAACAATTGACCGAAGATCTGGTGGAGCGCCTGCGCAAGCCCTTTGACGCGGCCCTGCGAGACGCGCACCTTTCGGCCACCGAGATTGACGAGATCGTCCTGGTAGGCGGCGCAACCCGTATGCCGATGGTCCAGGACATGGTTCGCTCGCTGACCAATAAAGAACCGCACAAGGGCGTTAACCCGGACGAAGTCGTTGCAGTCGGCGCGGCTATTCAGGCCGGCGTCCTCGGCGGCGAAGTCAAAGACGTCCTGCTTCTGGATGTCACCCCGCTTTCCCTTGGTCTGGAGACCCTGGGCGGCGTGATGACAACCCTGATTGAACGCAACACCACCATCCCGGTGAAGAAATCAGAGGTTTTCTCTACTGCAGAGGACAACCAGACCGCTGTTGACGTGCATGTACTACAAGGTGAACGCCCGATGGCTAAAGACAATATGAGCCTGGGCCGCTTCCGCCTGGAGGGCATCCCGCCCGCGCCGCGCGGCATCCCGCAAGTCGAGGTTACTTTCGACATCGACGCGAACGGCATTCTGAACGTGTCTGCCGTGGATAAAGCGACCGGTAAGGAACAAAAAGTTAAGATCACGGCTACAACGAACCTGAACCAAGGCGACATCGAAAAGATGGTCCAGGACGCACGCGAACACGAAGCAGATGACCGCAAACGCCGCGAACTCATCGAAGCTCGCAACACCGGCGACAGCATCGCATACCAGACGGAGAAAACTCTGCGCGAATTAGGCGATAAGGTTCCGGCTGGAGAGCGACAGACCATCGAAAGCAAGATCGAAGCCCTGCGCGAAGCGCTCAAGAGCGAAAACGCCGCTGAGATCAAACAGCAGACGGAAGATCTGCAAAACGCCTTCCATGCCTTGAGCCAGCAGCTTTATGCACAGCAGCAAGGCCCTACAAGCGCTGCAGGTGGAAACGGCAGCGGTCCTGAAGGGCCCGGTGAAGATGAGGGTGAGGTCGTCGAGGGCGAGTTTCGCGAAGCCTAAATCGGCATCGACCAAGATAAGAAAACTCCGCCAGCATCACCCGCATGCTGGCGGAGTTTTATATACTTACTGCTATAATCAGGCACGTAGCTTGCAACCACAGGTTTAGCAGCGTGGCATCGGTTATAATTCTGCGATAATTTATGGACAGGCAAAATTCTCCTTCAGTGAGCTCGTTTTTACCGGCAGCTTTTATTTTAGGTCTGGCAGGTTGGGGCGGTCTGATCTTCATAATGAACTTCACCCTACCGACGGTTGGACCGCGCTGGCTGTTTTTCTTTTTGGGTGTTTTAGCCGTGACCGGAACAGCGCTTCCCGCGATCGCATATCTCAACCGCCGTTTTCCGACCGAACCGCCGGCTAATCCCAGCGTGATTCTGCGACAGTCGATCTGGATCGGCATTTATATTCCCACCTTAGCCTGGTTGCAAATAGGGCGAGTGCTCACTCCTGCCCTGGCCCTGCTGCTGGCACTGGGGTTAATCGTCATCGAATGGCTACTGCGGTTGCGCGAACGCAGCCAGTGGAATCCATAAACTGTAGCTCACTGAAAGTAAGCTTTACGGCAAGCAAATAAGGCCTGGCGAAAGGACTTAATGGTCGATTTGCGTGACCTGCCCTCCGTAGACAGGATACTTCAATTACCTGAGCTAGCAGAGTGGGCTGCCCAATACGGGCGCCCGCTTTGCTTGCAGGCTATCCGCGAAACGCTAGATGACGTACGCGCCGGGTTCATACAATCGGGCGCCATTCCCGATCAAGATGCTCTGTTGCAGGAGATCCAACACCGTTTAGATAACTGGACCGAACCCTCGCTGCTGCCGGTGATCAACGCCAGCGGGGTGATCTTGCACACCAACCTGGGGCGCGCTCCGCTCAGCCAGGCGGCAATCCGGGCTATGCAGGAGATCGCCACGGGGTATTCGAATCTCGAATACGACCTGAACATTGGAAAACGCGGCTCCCGTACCCAACACGCCGAAGAGCTGGTAACCAGGCTGACCGGAGCCGAAGCCGCCCTGGTTGTCAACAACAACGCGGCGGCAGTCTTGCTGACGCTCACTGCCCTGGCTGCTCACGGTGAAGCGGACGGAGTAGTCATCGCAAGAACCCAGCTGGTCGAGATCGGCGGAGGATTCCGGGTGCCGGATGTGATGGAACAATCCGGAGCCGCCCTGATCGAGGTAGGCACCACCAATCGAGTTCACTTACAAGACTACAGAAACGCCCTGGAAGAACATCCCGTAGCCCTATTCTTACGGGCCCACCGCTCGAACTTCCAGATCGTTGGCTTCACCAGCGAGCCCCTCCTGGCCGATATCGTATCCGTCGCCCACCAGGCCGGCATCCCGGTGATCGATGACCTCGGTTCCGGCTGTTTGCTGGACACCAGCGCTTACGGATTGAATAGAGAACCCACCGTGGCTGATTCTTTGGCAGACGGCGCCGACCTGGTCTGCTTTTCCGGTGATAAGCTATTAGGCGGCCCTCAGGCGGGCATCATCGTCGGGCGCGCTGCACTGGTCAATCGGCTCAAAAGCCATCCCCTGGCTCGGGCCGTACGCGCCGACAAGTTGTGCCTCGCCGCGCTTTCAGCAACGCTCCTGCATTACCTGCGGGACGAGGCGGAACGCGAGATCCCGATCTGGCGAATGATCGCCGCTCCCGTAAAAGAATTACGCTCTGTTGCGGACAATTGGGCCGCATATTTGAAAAGCCGGTCACACAAAGCAAAAATCTGGGTCATCGATGGGCAAAGCACCATCGGAGGAGGCAGCTTACCGGGTGATACGCTCCCAACTCAATTGCTGGTGGTTGAAGCCGCCAGCCCAGACCGGTTGATGGAGTGCTTGAGAAAGCAGGCCACACCGGTGATCGGTCGCATCCAGGACGACCTTGCGGTGTTTGATCCTAGGACAGTACTCCCTGAACAAGAGGATGATCTCTTAGCTAACCTACTTCGTTGCCTCAAGGAACAAGGATGACCCCACACTCGCAAGTGCTCAGAATCTTGAAAGATACCAGCCGGACGTTTTATCTCCCCGTAGTCCGCCTGCCTGGCGAACTCCAGGAGACCGTTGCTTCAGCTTACTTATGTATGCGCGCCATCGATGAGGTGGAAGACCATCCTGATTTGGACCGCGACCGCAAAGTTTTGCTCCTGCACGAAATCAGCCACGTCATGCAGACGGCTACAACGATCTCCGACGGCTCGTTTAACGAGCTGAACAATGTATTCCGCAACTACAACGGCGATTTGCCTGAAGTGACCGTGCGGCTTCGAGAATGGGCCTGCCACGCTCCGGACAGCATTGCGCCGCGCATCTGGGACACAACCGCTGCAATGGCCGACCGCATGGCCCACTGGGTCGCCCGCAACTGGGAGATCCGCACCCGCGCAGACTTAGACGGCTATACCTTCAGCGTTGCTGGCACGGTTGGGCTGTTAATCTGCGATATCTGGGCCTGGTTCGATGGCACGCAAATCGACCGCACCTGCGCGCTGCGTTTTGGGCGAGGCCTGCAAGCCGTCAATATCATCCGGAATCGCAACGACGACCTCAAGCGAAACGTGGATTTTTATCCACAAGGTTGGACCCGGGAACAAATGTTTGCTTACGCATACGAACAGCTCGCCCTTGCTAAGCTCGGCGCACGCTCGATGCCCCATATGGCGTTTAAATACCTGGTCGAGATCCCCTTGCTGCTGGCGGAAGCTACCTTGAAAGTGTTAGAGCGGGGCGAAGAAAAGCTCAGCCGCAGCGCTGTCATCCAGATCGTCAGACAGGTCGGGCTCGAAGAAAATGCGACCACAGCATGACGTGATCATCATCGGCGCCGGCCCAGCCGGTTCCGCTGCAGCGGGATTTCTGGCAGAGGCAGGGCTGGACTCCTGCTTGCTGGACAAAGCTGAATTTCCCCGAGATAAAACCTGCGGAGATGGTTTAACGCCCCGGGCGCTAGGCTTGCTGCAAGACCTGGGCGTATTGGATCTCGCCAGCCATGCCGGCAAGCGCATCGCCGGTATCGAGGTCCATGCCCCCGGAGGCTTGTCGATCTCCGCTCCGATACCCTCCAGAGATAGCCTTCCGGATTATCTTCTCGTCCTGCCCCGTTACCAGCTGGATAACCTGCTGAAGGAACGCGCCGTCGCCAGCGGCGCCGATTTCCAGGGTTCAATCCATGTTAAAGACATCCGACCACACCCGGATCACGTCGAAGTCTGTGGTGAACGGCACGGTCACCCGGTTTCCCTCACCGCTCAGCTGGCGCTGATCGCCACCGGGGCGAATTCTCGCTTGCTGCTAAACTTGGGATTCCTGGATCGCATGCCAGGCACCATCTTGGCTGCCCGGGCCTACTTCGAGGGCGTACGCGGCCTGGGTGATTCCCTCCAGGCGCATTTCGAAGGCGTCCCTTCCCCCGGATACGGCTGGGTCTTCCCAATATCGGCCACTGCCGCGAACATCGGAGTTGGCTTTTGGCCGCACAGCCTCATGGCGCGCTGGCAGCCAAGCTCATCCCGAAGTGCCTTCGACCAGTTCGTACAAAGTAGGAAAATCGCCTGGATGCTGCAAGAGGCCAAGCGAACCAGCCCGGTGCAAGGTTTCCCGATCCGTTTCGATTTCCCAACCGCCCGGACCTTCAGCGAACGGATTTTACTGCTCGGAGAAAGTGCCGGGCTGGTCAACCCGCTAACAGGTGAGGGCATCGATCTTGCGCTGGAGAGCGCAGCTATCGCAAGCAAAAACGTGCTGGCTATGTTCTCGCAGCGCGACTTCTCGTTCGAGCGGTTGAAGGATTACGACCGGGAACTGCGCAGTCGCTTTCAAAAGCTGTTTGTCTTTCTCAACCGCATGCGCGCCTTGTATGTCAACCCGCTGATCCTCAACCGGGCGATAAAATCGGCGGCGCATTTGCCGGAGTTAAAGGCTTTGATGGTCGATATCCTGCTGGGAAACCAGGACGCCTCCCAGGGGCTCACCTGGCGAACCGTACGGCAGGCTATACTCGGCGTTTAGCCCATTTGGAGCGTTAAATGAAATCCGATCTCGATCGACTGATGGCGCAGAAAGAACTGGACGCTCTCCTGGTACTCGGGCCGGGCCAGCACAACCCGGCGATGTATTATTTCACCAGCGGCGCCCACATCACGGATGGCCTGCTGGTCAAACCGCGCAACGCGGATCCGGTCTTGTTTTATAACCCGATGGAACGGGACGAAGCAGCCAGTACAGGGCTAGAAACGAAGAATTTAGCAGATTACTCTCTCAAGGATCTGCTCCGGGAAACAGACGGCGATTTCTTGGAAGCGCAAATCTTGCGCCACTGTAACCTGTTGGAAGATCTGGGGCTGGCCAGCAGCCGCATCGCCATATACGGCTCAGGCGACGCCGGATCGACCTACGCCTTATTCTCGGGATTGCAGCGTCGCCTGCCGGAATTAACCATCGTGGGCGAATTCAACGAGACCGTCCTTCTGCAAGCAATGGCGACGAAGGACGAGGGCGAGATCGAGCGCATCCGCAAGATGGGGCAGATCACCACCAGCGTAGTTGGCGATGTCGCCGACTACCTCAGCAGCCACCGGGCCAAAGACGAGATCCTGGTCAGGAAGGACGGCTCACCGCTGACTATCGGCGAGGTGAAGAACCGGATCAACTTATGGTTGGTGGAACGCGGCGCGGAGAACCCGGATGGAACCATTTTCGCTATCGGCCGTGACGCCGGCGTCCCGCACAGCAGCGGCGCTCCGGACGATCTATTGCGCCTTGGGCAAACCATCGTCTTCGATATCTTCCCTTGCGAGACAGGTGGGGGATATTACTACGATTTCACCCGCACCTGGTGTTTGGGCTACGCGCCAGATGATGTCCAATCTTTATACGAAGACGTATATGCGGTATACAGCCGGATCATGGATGAGCTCGAGTTCAATGCGCCGTGCCAAAAGTTCCAGGCGCGCACCTGTGAGCTCTTCCAGGAAAGGGGTCATCCAACCATCCAGGATAATCCGAAAACACAGGAAGGTTACGTGCACAGCCTCGGGCATGGTCTCGGCCTGCACGTTCACGAGCGACCGGTGTTCGGACAGAACGCCACCGAGAACGACCGTCTTTCGGCTGGCGTGGTAGTGACAATTGAGCCAGGCCTTTATTATCCGGAGCGCGGCATGGGGGTGCGCCTGGAGGACACTGTCTGGGTGCGCCCCGATGGCGCCATGGAAATCCTGGCAGAATTTCCGATGGACTTGGTGCTTCCGGTGCGTAACGGCAATTAATCAGCGATACAATAGGGAAAGAAGTTACGTAGTTCGGGGAGCTCGAGGGGTTGTTGCATGACCCGCAAAAATTCCACGAGCCGGCCCCTGCCATAGCAACTACGAAGAGCCGATAATCTTTCAGGAGAAGCAATCGCTTGATGAGCAACGAAATAAGCCAACCTGATGAAACGCCGCCGCAGGCGCGCATACTGGGCATCGAGACCTCGTGTGATGAAACCGCCGCCGCGGTGGTAGAGAATGGTCGCGTCATCTTATCCAACAGCGTGGCCTCACAAGCCGAACTCCACGCCGAGTTCGGCGGCATTTTCCCCGAAGTAGCTTCCCGCCAGCATATTCTCACCATTCACCCGATCATCGCTTCAGCCATGCAGGATGCCCACCTGACCCTCAGCGGAATCGACGCCATCGCTGTGACCCGTGGACCGGGTTTGCCCGGCTCCTTGGTGGTAGGGATGAACGCTGCCAAAGGCCTGGTCTTAGGCGCGGGGTTGCCCATCATCGGCGTCAACCACTTGGAAGCTCATGTTTATTCCGCTTGGCTGCACCGCGGCGATCAGACACCTCCTGACGAGCCGAAGTTCCCCTTGCTGGCCTTGATCGTATCCGGGGGCCATACCGAATTGGTTTTGATGAACGACCACCTGGACTACCAACGCCTGGGTGGAACCCTTGACGACGCGGCCGGTGAAGCCTTCGACAAGGTCGCCCGCCTGCTCGGACTCGGTTATCCGGGCGGGCCGGCCATCCAACAAGCTGCGCAGTATGGCAATGCGCGCGCCTTCAGCTTCCCACGCGCCTGGCTGGAGGGCAGCTGGAATTTCTCTTTCAGCGGGTTGAAGACCGCCGTTTTGCGCGAGGTCCGCCGGCTGGAGGCTTCAGGAATGACCTTGCCTGTGAAAGACCTGGCAGCCAGCTTCCAATACGCCGTCGTCGACGTTCTGGTAGGTAAAGCCATCGCCGCCGCCAAGGAGTTCAACGCCAGGGAGATGCTGATCGCCGGAGGCGTTTCTGCAAATCAGCTGCTCCGGGAGATGGTGGAGGAAAGAGCGCCGGTCCCGGTGTCTATTCCCCCCATTTATTTGTGCACCGACAACGCTGCCATGATCGCAGGGGCAGGTTATTACCGGTTCATTCAGGGGCAGCGTGACCCCCTGGATATGGACGTGCTGCCCAATTGGCCTCTCTCCGAGCTTTGAGCTCTACAAGCTTAAAGCTCAGAAAAGAAAAAACACCCGTGATAGCAAGCCATCACGGGTGTTTTTTTATTAAAATCAAACCGCCCTTGGGGCTGGCTCCTGTTCCCCGTGGGCGGTTTTGAGTGAGGAGAATGCAATTCTCATTATACAGATCAACCTAAATAGGGCATGAAGGCAAAATAATAAATTGATGAGAACCGCCTTTATGCTTCCACTTCTCGGCAAACTGCTTAAGATAGTTCCAGAAGGACTTTGTGAATTTCCGCCTCCGTGATCGGCCCAGCGCGTAATATCACCGGCTCTTGAGTAGTACAATCCACGACCGTGGACGGGACGCCGCCCGGAGATCGACCTCCATCCAAGACCAGGTGCACCCGGCCATCCAACTGCGCCAGGGCTTCCTGCGCTGAAAGGGCGCTCTCCCGGCCGGACAGGTTCGCCGAGGTCACTGCCAGGGGACCTGTCAGGTGCAGTAGTTCAAGCGCCAGAGGATGATCGGGAACGCGCAGCCCTATTGTAGGCTCTGGTGAGAGGATCTTTGGCAAGCTCGGATGCCGGGCTGTGATCAGGGTGAGCGGACCAGGCCAGAAACGGCGGGCTAATTGGAGCGCAGTCTGACTGAGCCCTGCTGACACCTGATCCAGCTCCTGCAAACCACTGAGCAGCAATGCGATCGCCCGATGGCTGTTGCGCCCCTTGACAACGTAAAGCCGTTCGATATATTCTGTGCGGGTAGGTAAAGCAGCTAAGCCATACACGGTGTCCGTGGGAAAAACCAGCGTACCGCCATGGTTCAAGACATCCACAGCATGCTGCAGCGCAACAGGATGGTCGGCATTCAGAACTTCAGTATTCATATGGGAGACATCAGCCAATTGCTCTTACCAGGAATTATTCTAAACCTGGTCTATTATATATGAGTCGTGACGATCCGGGCTACATGCTATCTTACCCCGGGAGTACTTAAATCTTGTCAGCTACGGGTGTGTTTTAGCGCCTTACCCGTCACACCCCTAAACCAACAACTCCCCGCCCCAGACGGGCAAACCCGGGCCCCATAATTAATGCCATCTCGAGCAGCTCATAACCGGCTCCGGCAAACAATGCGGTTAAGTCGGCTCCGCTCCACCGGTGGTTGGCTTCAGCATTCCTTGCCCAGTTTACCAGCGATCGTCGCGCCACACCTCGCAGTCCGTGCTGACTGGCGAGCGTTTCCGCCGCGCTCATCGTAAGCCTTTCAGAAGGATTGAGGGCGATAAGAAAGCCGCCGGGCCGGAGAAAATCACGAATTTGGCGCAATGCACCGCCCGGATCAGCCAGCAGGAAGAGCAAATTGCTCGCCGTGATCAGATCAAAGCGGCCCTTGGAGAAAGACAGCGCGCGCACATCCGCGGCAACGACGGACCGATGCAGCGGCCTCGGATAAAACGCGGCTGGATCGAAATCCGCGCCAAACGCGACGCAGCCGCGCTCGGCGAACAGAGCTGGCAGCAGACCAGGTCCGCAGCCAACGTCCAGCGTCCACCAGCCCGGTTCCGGCCGACACCAGGCCGCAAACTTTTCCAGGACGCGCCCCCATCCCGTTTGTGTTTGAATGCTGTGGAAATCGCTCAATTTAGCGGTTCAACCCCCAGATGATCCGCAAGCCGTCCAGGGTGAGCCAGGGGGCGATAATCTCGATAGCCTCCGTCTCATTAGCGATGACCGCCGCCAGGCCGCCCGTTCCAATAACCTTCATATCCGCGCCTAGCTCAGCGCGGAAACGCTGGACCATGCCTTCCACCAGGCCGACGTAACCGTACAACAAACCGGACTGCATGGCATGAACCGTGTTCCGACCTATAGCGGCGGGCGGACGCTGAAAATCGACGCGCGGAAGCTTGGCGGTGCGCATGAAGAGCGCATCGGCGGCGATACCGATCCCTGGAGCGATCGCCCCACCAAGATAGTCGCCATCTTTAGAAATGCCATCGAAAGTGGTCGCAGTCCCGAAGTCCACCACACAGGCTGGCAGGCCGTAAAAACACTGCACGGCGGCTGCATCGGCGATGCGGTCAGCGCCTACCGCACGCGGGTCTTCATAACGGACGCGCACACCAGTGCGCACGCCTGCATCGACAACCAGCGGCGTACGCTTCAGATACCCTTCACAGGCCTCCACGACACGACCGGTTAGCGGAGGCACCACAGAGGCGAGACAGATTCCGCTCAGTTCTTCCGGTGCGCGACCGGCGTGCTCCAGTAGCCCTAAAAACTGCAGCCCAAACTCGTCGGGCATGCGTTCGTGATCGGTCGCCAGCCGCCAGCGAGGGCCTAAATCATCACCATCGAACAAACCTAAGGTGATATTGGTATTACCCACATCGATCGTCAGCAGCATCGCTCTTATTCTCCAATCACCAGGTTATCGATCAGCCGTGTATCCCCGAAGTAAACTGCCATCGAGAGCAAAGCGCGTGAGACCTTCCCCTCCAGCTCGACCAACTGCTCTGGATGGGCGCACGAGACGTACTGCAGGCGCGCCAGGGGCTCGGCGTTGACCGTCTCAGCCAGGATGCGGCGCAGTTTTTCCGCATCTCGTTCACCGGAAGCAAACGCACCCCTGGCGGCGGACAACGACCTGTGGAGCACCGTGGCGGCTTTCCGTTGGGCCGGATCGAGATACACGTTGCGGCTGGACATCGCCAGGCCGTCCGCCTCACGGACGATCGGGCAGACGACGATCTCGATAGGGTAATTCAGATCCCGAACCATCCGCCGGATCACGACCGCCTGCTGAGCGTCCTTCTGGCCGAAATATGCCCGGTTTGGCTGGATGGCGTTGAACAGCTTAGCTACTACCGTAGTAACGCCGCGAAAATGTCCCGGGCGCATGCCGCCCTCTAATGGCAGGGTGACCTCTTCGACCTTTACCCAGGTTTGATATCCAGCAGGGTACATCTGTTCTGCCGAGGGCGTCCAGACCAGGTTGACGCCTTCCATTTCTAGCAATTCCAGGTCATGCGGGATATCTCGTGGGTAAGCTCCTAAATCTTCCCCCGGCCCAAATTGGGTCGGGTTTACGAAGATCGTGGCAACGACGCTGGAACATTCCTGCCGGGCCCGGCGAGCTAGGGATAGATGCCCTTGGTGCAGGTAACCCATCGTCGGCACCAAACCCACCGGCGGCTCTAATTCCGCACGCTGCCGACGTAAGTCTTTGAATGAAATGACTGTTTGCATAATTTTTTAGGAAGGTAGGTGTTTGGACGAGCGATGGCATCCAAAAAGCCCCATCTAGACTCCCTGATCGACGAGGGCTCGGATCAGCTGCCACAACGTCCGGTTAATCGGTGTGGGAACGTTATGCTGTTCTCCGAAGCGGGCTATGGCGCCATTGATGGCGTCGATTTCGGTCGGAGCCCCCCGCCTGACATCTTGGCGCATGGAGGACGAATTCGTCGTGGTCCGCCGAGCGATCGTTTCTACGGTGACCACCGGGTCGGGATACGGCAAGCGCACCCCTCCTGCGACAGCCACCGCGGCCGCTTCTTTCGCTGCCGCGCCCAAAAGCGAACGGGCGGAGGGGCGCGCCAGCAGCTCGCCGTTAGGCACGTCCAGTAAGGCGGTCAACGGGTTGATCGCTGCGTTGATCAGCAGCTTACCCCACAAGAGCGTCTCCGTGTCGGAGACCGTCTCGACTACAAAACCGGCCTGCCGGAGGAGTTCAGCCAAGGGTTTGAGACGGGCGTGAACGCCCAGGGAGATCATATCGTCCCCAACCGCGCGCACTCGTGCGGGCGCCTCCAGAGTCGCTCCGGTAGTGGTCACACCAAGAGCAACCCGCGGCGAACCCAAAGCTTCTACCAGCGCCTCGCGATTTCCCAAACCGTTCTGCAGCGTCAGAGCCAGCCCATCCTCAGCTAGGCATGAGGCCAGCTGTCGTGCGGCCCGCCCCGTCTGCCAGGATTTGACCAGCACCAGAGCGAATTTCACCCCCTGGGCATCCAGCGGGTCGGTGATCACCCTGACCGGATAGACTCGTTCCGCGCTGCTTCCGGCGAGTAGATGGATGCCGTCATCGCGTAGAGCCTGGAGGCCCTCGGTCCAGGTACCCAGGTGGATCACGTCGGCACCGATCTCCACCAACCTGGCGCCGAACAAACAGGCCATAGCGCCCGTGCCGGCGATCAACACCGTGCGGTTTTCATCCATCATAGGCTCTCATGCGATTCCAATTCAACTCGGATCAAGCCTCGACCGCTTCCAGAAAGGCCTGCCATTCCTCAACGGGCATCTCGATGGTATGTTCGGTCGCGGGGAATTCACCGGATTCGACATCGGCAATGTAAGCTTCCAAAGCAGAGGCGATTTCGGCATGCAAATTGGCGTACTGTCGGACGAACTTGGGAGTAAAGCGGTCGAAAAGACCTAACAGATCGTGTGTAACTAACACCTGCCCATCGCAGCCCACTCCGGCTCCGATCCCGATGGTGGGGATGTCCAAATGCTGGGATACGTACTCCGCCAGTCTACCCGGGACAGCTTCCAGAACCAGGCTGAAGCAGCCCGCCTCTTGAAGCATCAGCGCCTCTTCCAACAAGCGTCTGGCTGCCAGTGTAGTCTTCCCTTGGGCTCGGAACCCCCCCATCTGATGCACGCTTTGTGGCGTGAGCCCGAGATGGCCCATCACCGGAATGCCCGCGCCAACGATCGAGCGAACCGCATCCAGGCGGGCTTCGCCTCCCTCCAGCTTGACTGCATCCATGCCTGCTTCCTGCAGGAAACGACCGGCGTTGCGCACGGCATCCTGCGTAGAGGTCTGGTAAGACATAAAGGGCATATCGCCGATCAACAGTGCGAAACTGGCTCCGCGCGAAACTGCCCGGCAGTGATGCAGCATATCTTCCATCGTCACGGGGAGCGTGGTCTCGTAACCCAATACGACCATCCCCAGCGAATCACCTACCAGGACTGAGTCAATCCCGGCGCGATCCATCGCCAGCGCGGTCGGGTAGTCATAGGCGGTCAACATGGTGATCGGTTCGCCGCGTGCCTTCTTTTGGCGAAAAGAATGCGTGGTTATTTTCTTTCTAGTTGAATCGATAGTTGGGGCGGTAGTGGACACGGTACCCTCCTTCAAAGTTGGTAGGGTCCGGAGATATTCGGACAGGGATGCGCTCCGTAAGGGAAAAGCTTAGCGCCTTTCCAGGAAGGTCATCCCAAATCCCCGGTGCGGATGAATTTTTCGTTTGGGATCAGCCGTGGACGAAGTTAGATGAAAGAGCTTTGGCGGACAAAACCCGGCAAAGCTCTCCACTTTTTCACATTCGTGCGGAGTCTCCCTAAATATTCCGTCTGGGTTCCGGATGAAATCCCAGCGGCTGTGGAATTATACCAAAATCGATCCCCGCTTACCGGGATCGCTCGCGCCTGATTCAGGGTTGATACCCCATTAACTCCAAATCATCCTGGAAAGCCAGACTGCAGGCGGCCAACTGTTCCTCCGTTAGGACCTGGCGAAATCGCTCCGCTTCGCCCTGGTTGAAATGAGTGCCATGCACGATCTCACGGGCGCGTTGCGGTTTGTATTTCTCCACCACCTCCTGAATCGCGCTCTCATGTGGGTTCAGCTGCAGGAATTCGATCAGGTTCTCAGCCTGAGCGGGATAGTCGGCCAACAGGTCTTCGTAGCGCACAGGCCAAGCCTGCTCGCAAGCAATCCATTGATGCCAGATCTGAACGTACGCTTTCATAAACTGAATGGCTGCGTCTATGTTTGCCAGATGAGAAAAGGCGTTCTCGCGCTCCTTCCCCAGACCTTGCTGGCCGTATTCATAAGCCGAAAGCAGGGCTGCGCGTGGATCGCGGTAAATATAAGTTGGGCGGATCATTGCCTGGCGGATCAAGCTGGATGCGAAAGGTTCCAGGCCGGCATGTGTTTTGATCGTAAAAGTATTGCCAAACCAAACGGGAATCATAACCGGAAATATCCGGTGAAGGCCGAGCGAGCCGATATTGCAGTTGACTTCGGTGAGCAGACGTTGTAAAAAGTAGCGCTTACGGATGGCTCGAGCGTCCTGATACCCCCCAGCGACAACCAGATCGTGGGTAAGGTTATAGTACCATCCAGAGCCGGCGCGCGGCATGCCGACGGATAAGATTAATTGACCAGGCATTGTATTCGAATTTCCCTATCTGGCAAGTCGACCGGGTGATTCAAGCTTCCACACGTTCACCGGTTTCCCATTTATAATAATACCATCATCCCCGCAGGGAGGCTTTCACTCGGGCTTTTTGTAGTTGTCGTTGCGGTGGTTAAGGAGATTCCTGAAGAACCTACACTTGCCCGCAAAGGCAGGTGCAGCTGTAAGCAGCAAAGTTCGAACAAGCATTTGAGAGGAGAAAAATATGAGTCGTGCATCCAGTTTTTTGCAGGGAGTTCTCTTTGGAGCAATGATCGGCGCAGCGCTCGCCATCTTACTGGCGCCCTCTTCAGGGGAAGATCTGCGTCGGGACATGCAGAGCAGAGCCGATAAGATCCGCTCCGACGTGGAGGAAGCCGCCGCTCAGCGCAGGGCGGAATTAGAACAGCGGCTTGCCCAGCTGCGCTCCCCCCAGGGCGGATAAATCCCCCAGGGACTTAAGGGTTTGACCAAACGCCGGACGATCCACCTTGTCCGGCGTTTCAAATATTTGTTTCCCTTCATACTGAAGTATCCCCAACCAAAGTGAGTATGGCTGTTCGGGTGTGCGACGCCCACACAGACAGTCATATTTTTTTCCCTGAAAAACATCACGATTGGCGGTATCAGTGAATGCTGAAGCGATAAGCAGCCTTTTGGCGGGTGAAACGGGTCGTACCGGATACCACCAACACTGCCTCATCGACTTCCGCGCCAAGGCTTAAGGGAATTTCCACCCGGTTATCCCCTCCCAAATCCAGGTACTGCACGTTGATCTGATCGCCTTTGGTGATCAACGCCAGACGGTATGTTTGCGGAAGCACGTTCTCGAGGCGCACCCAACCCTCCGCCTGCCAGCTCTCGTCATCCTGCTCGAAATCAGCGCTATAGCCGATCTCCGGGATGCTCAGATCATCAAGCAACAGTCCTTCCCCATGAACGGCAGCATCGGTGACGTATTCGAAGCGCAACTGGATCCTCTGACCGGCAAACTGGGAGAGATCGACCTGCTCTTGAATCCAGCCCTGGCTGTTACCAGTGTACGCCCACCCATAGCTGTTCCCCGAAGGGTCGTTGGCGGTTCCGGACGGTGTCGTCAGAATCTGCCAATTTTTCCCGTCAGTGGAGGCCAGCAGGTAGAGGTAGTCGTAATCTTCTTCGAGATCGTACTCTGTCCAATAAGTCAGGGTCAAAGGTTCGGCGGAATTAGAAAAATCGAAACGGCGCGTTAGGGTCATATCCGATTCATCGCTTTTGTTAGACCAGAAGGCGAAATCACCTGAATGGGGAGCTTCGGAGATTACTTTAACCTGGGTGGAGCCCTCGAAAGTCAACGTGAAATCTCCCCGGCAAGAGATGCGGATGTAGTCAACGCCATACTGGTGCACATCTCGCGTAGTTTGTTCTAACGGACAAGACTGGATCGTTTCGGTTTCCTCAGGTTGTGGAGCATCCGGATAATTATGATAGGTAAACCTTCCGTCGCCCACCGAGCCGTCTTGCAAGTAGCTGGCGATGACCCAATCCGCAAACAAATCGTCGGCGCTGAGCGCAACACCGTCTTCCGGACCCAAAATCTGCAGCTCGGATAACACGCTATCCACGCTGGTTATCCCGTTGTCCTGATTTCCCACCAGCGCTTTGGTGGCCTCATCGCCGAAACGATCCAGAAAATACGCCAGGAACAAAAAAGATGCCCCATAATGGGGAGATGTAGCGTTGGGATCGTTTGGCCAATCGTTCAACTGCAGGTCCGGGTTTCGAGTATACAGCCAGTCAAATCCGCCCACCTCATAACCGTTGAGAAACGCGGCGAGTTCCGAGAAGCCCTCATTCAACCAGGATGATTCGTTGCGGTCACGATTCCAATGAATCATGTGCTGGAACTCATGCGCCAACACCCCATAGGTGAAATCATCTTGCAAGTCGAGATTATCTGCATTCAAAAAAAACATTTCGTGGGCGTTCGAATACTCGTGCGCCAGGGGGGAATATTCATCTGCCGAGGAGAAATAGCCCGCCACATTGAAACCCAGGTTCTGGGCGAAAAGGATATGCAAATGCAGGTCGCCGTCCACGCCCGGGGTCCATTCGCTGCCGAAGAATTCCCGGTTCGTCGGGTAGATCTCATTCTCGAAGGTATCGGCAAGTGCGGTAAGATCTTCGCGGTCAAACCGAACCCCGTCGGCCACCCAGAAATAGAGATGATCGGTGACGTATTCCAGCTGCGCTTCGACTTGGAAATTCTCGTCCGTTCCCACATCGGTTGCCCAAAAATTTTTCCTGTCGCCGGGCTGGTAGGGGCGTTCAGGAGGGTCAACCGTGAGCGGCACAAACGTCTTCCCTCCCAGTCGGGTTGCGAGTTCGGGCAGGTCGTTAATCGGGATGATCGTCTCTTCCAGGGTCTTCAGCGTTCGGTCGGAAACCGGGACGATGATTTCCTGGGCCGGCGAACCCGGGGTGTTTATCGGCGTCGGCCGCACGATCTGTGGCGTGCTCGTCGGTTCCTTCAATGAAAAAACCGAAGGACTTTTAAGGAGTGGCCCGGACTGCGGGGAGAGTATCAGCCAACTTACTGCGCCGAAAATCAGCATACATAAGCAGCAGAGTATAACGACAAACACGATGGTGATGATGAGAGGAAGTATCCAGGTTCGATTCGTTTGCATTGAGATCCGTTTCAGGCAATGTAATTTTTCAGAAGGGCCATTATACTTTTATAAGATGAGCGGGGCGTTAAGAAACACCAGCCGACGTAAGCCTCCCTGGAGAAACCGAACGGGTGGGGTCTTTGGAAAGCTGTCTCCTAAAGACCGGGATGGTATAATTCGCGGCTGCTAACGCCACTGCGACCACGGGCAATTTTATTGCCCGCTCATCAAAAGTAGCACCGCGTCGCCGGCCAAACCAGCAACTATGAATCAGCGCACCCGCGAACCGGATCAATTGCTCAGACGCGCCGTCCTGCAAATCTATTTCCTCCTTGGATTGCTGCAGGGCGTCTTCGTTTTAACTTCCCTGATGCGCATCCCTGCCGAACCAGGTGGGGCAGTGTTATTCGGATACTCGCTTGCGCGCCTGGCGATCCTGGGCGGCGTTCTGCTGGTCACGCTTATTTTTCTGTGGTTCGAGATTAAGCCCTGGCTTCGCAGGAGCTGGCTGGAGGAACGCACTGCCCGCCTAGCCAATCTCCTTTCGGTTAAGAGAGTATGGGGGATAACGACGATCGCGCTCGCCGGGGTCTTCTTAGGGTCCACGTATTTCAGCATGCTTACCTACGAGATCGCCGAACCCTACACGCTGGCCTATTTTGAAAGACTCCAGCCCATCGCCCTTTACGCAGCCGGCTTGAGCGGAACGGCTTTGCTTGCCTTACCTTTTCTCCGCTTCGGCGCAGATTGGAAACGTTTCATCCCCAGATCTGGACTGGCGATTTTGATCATCGGTATTTTTTCTCTCAGCCTGGTCTTGTGGTCCTTGGTGTCATTGACCGGATACGGGCTGGAGGCTGAAGCCGTCGGCTGGAATGCGCTGGGAACTCCCATCCTGGAAACGCAGGTAGTCCTGGCAACCGGAATAGGGCTGTTATTCCTCCTCACCGGTACATGGCTGCTCCGCATCGGGCGCACAAACGCACCCGTAAGCAGAAGCGCAAGCAGGCAGTGGGTGATCGATCTGGCGCTCTGCGGGCTAATCTGGGCCATAGCAACGGCGTTTTGGATGTCTATTCCCCTGGAACCGAGCTGGTTTGCCGCGCCTCCCCGCCCTCCCAACTTCGAATTCTACCCGAACTCTGATGCCCTGGTATACGACGCGGCAGCCCAGACTGCGCTGGTTGGGGCGGGCTTCAAATCCTGGTCCTCGCCATACGTGTTCCGGCCTATGTATGCCTTATTTTTGTTCATCCTGCACGGCCTGCGCGGGCCGGGTTACACCTCCATCTTACCCTTGCAGGTAGGAGCTCTGGCGTTGTTTCCTGTTTTCGGGTACCTGCTTGCCAGGCGGCTCCACAGCCGGTTTTCCGGCGTGATCTTTTCGACATTGCTGATCCTGCGTGAAGGCAACGCCATCCAGCTCACCGATGTGATCACCAATTCCCATTCCAAATTGCTGATGGCCGATTTTCCTACCGCCCTGGGATTGATCCTTCTGGCCTTTGTGGTCGTGATCTGGTTCAAGCGGGTCAGAGCAGCCAATGGGGTTTCCCTGCTCGCTGGGGGAATCACGGGCAGCTTCATGTTGATCCGCCCGGAATTTGGGGTGGTTCTGCCGGTCATTGGCTTGATCGCCTTGCTGCTCCTGTTGCGGGACTTGAAGCGCTGGTTTTGGAGCATGGTCTTCTTAGGGATTGGCTTAACCCTGGCGCTGTCGCCCTGGGTGTGGCGCAACTGGCAGCTCACCGGCAAGATCTTTATCGATATGCCCAACTTCCGAGCCGATCTGCTGGCGCAGCGCTACAGTCCGGAACCGATCGAGACGGATATCAAGCCGGAAGAACAAGAGAGCTATGAGGAACATGCCCAGCGTATGGCGGAAAATGCCGCTGAATTCGCCTCCACCAACCCTTTCTCGGTTGTCTCCTTCACCCTCGATCATTTTGCGAACAGCCAGATACAGGAGGTCCTGCTACTCCCTGCCACGGTGCGATCAATTGACAGCGCGATTGGTTTTCTGGGTCACCGATCCTTCGCTCAGTTTTGGGATGACTGCTGTGGCGTGAGAAATTACGTGCGACGACTGCCCTTCTGGCACCGCTGGAACGGCTCCTTGCCCCTGCAATCCTATCTACCCGTGCTGGCAAATCTAGCCTTGATCTCCATCGGGTTGGCCGTATCCTGGAAAAAGGAGGGGCTGATCGGATTGGTCCCCCTGGGGTTCAGCACAGCCTACCTGCTGATCAACGCTCTGGTGCGCAATTCGGGTGGGCGGTACATTTTGCCTGTTGACTGGGTCGGGATCCTGTATTTCACGATCGGGCTGGCGCAGCTGATCCTATGGACGCTGAATTACTTCGGGTTGCCGGTTTCCGAGCACTTGACCGGTGAAACAGGCGATTTCAGATCGGCGAGTCTTCCTGCCCGGGACATACTGTGGGACTCGAAAACGTTCCAATTGATAGCTTTTGCGGTAGGAATTTTTCTCGTTGGCTTACTGGTCCCGCTGGCGGAAACGATCATGCCGCCTCGCTACACCGAAGGTCTCATGCAAGCCCGGCTGGCAGCTCTGCAAGCGATCGGACCGGATCAGTCGTCATTGCAGCTACCCGAAACGGCGCCTTTCCTGGAAAGCGGCGGGATCATCGTACAGGGCCGGGCTCTATATCCACGCTTTTATAAAGCCGATCAGGGCGAGTCAGGCAATTGGATTGCGTTCTTACCCAGACCCTATCCCCGGCTGAGCTTTTACCTGGTCGGACCCGCCAACCTCGACGTTGTCATGCCCACGACCGAGCAGCCGGAGGAATTCCAGCATGCGACCGATGCGCTGGTATTCGGTTGTTGGAACGAGGACCACGTAGATGCTTTATTCGTAAGCCTGTATTCCAATGCCCAGAGCGAGCCTGATCAAGTGCTTCAGCGCGATCCACCCACGGATCTAGCCTGCCCATCCAATCCCCCTTGATCGGGCTGATGGCGATCCACTTTCTCTCCGGTGAAAAACCAACCGCAAACCCCCAGCTCCGGACCGAGCAGCGATCACTCCCCTGCAAAGGTCGCATCAACCGATTGAGGACTGTCGAGCACCGACGCGCAGGCCGTGATCAACCCAAAAACAACCCACATATTGGGCAGGGCGAACGAATCGAAAGAAAGCGCGCCGATAGCAACGGCGATCATGCCCAACAACGCCCCGCGCCCCCAAAAACGCCGCTCCTCGCCTTCAGACAGGTAGAGAAAAAGCGCACGAGCCAGCACCCCAATACCGAAGGCCAAAAAAAACGCCAGGCCGACAAGGCCTGTCTCCGACAACAGGCGTACGTACAGGTTCTTTGGCGTGATCAGGCTGACGTTGCCGCCGCGGGGTGTGATCAAACTCAGTATTTCCGGCTGGTTGAACCAGGGTTGTTCGGGCAACATCTCGGCGAAGTAATACGTGTAGTTGCCCAAGCCTACGCCGAAGAAGGGATTTAGCGTGTAGATGCGCAGCCCCGTTTCCCAGTAGACAAAGCGCTGGTCAAAGGCAATATATTCGAAAAAGGTGCGGTTGGGGGGTCTATCGATCCAGTAGCGCCAAATTCGGGAAAAGTAATTATTCTGAAAGCCTAGCGCGAAAGACGCACCTAAGATGATCGCTACGATCAACACCGCTAACCCGATCCTGGCTAAGGGTTTGTCCAGGAGCCGGGGTGATCTTTCGGTTGATACGCGCTTCGGCTGTTTGAGCAGGAAGAGTAAGGCGCTCGCGATGATCAAGACGGTGAGAAGCACCAACCCAGCGCGGGAGAAGGTGAAGATCAGCACAGCGCTCGACCAGACCAGCAAACCCAGCTCAATCGTCAAGCCCCTCCAACGCCAACGAAACAAACTGTAGCCGGAGATCACGGCAGAAAGCAGCCAGGGCAGCAGCAGCAAGACGATCTGCTCGGCGAACCAGTTCGGTTCATAAGTCATCCCCGAAATCCGCTTGGTGAACAAGCGGCGGATGGAGATAAATCCCTGGATTTTATTGATCGAGTCGAAGTAGTCAGGATTGAAGCGCAGCACGTAAACCGCCTGCACGGAGCCCCATAACAAAGCGACCCCGAAACCAGCATAAATCCACTTTAAAGCCCCGCGGAGTTCGCCAAGCGAACGGGGCAGCAGCATCACGGTCAAGTAGATCGCCCCACCCAATCCCAGGGTCGCCAACGTCCGGACGGTACGGGCGGTTACAGAGACTCCCAGGGTATCTTGAACCCCGCTGCCTATCGCCAACAATGAACTGATCAAAGCAGCGCACGCGAAGGCAAACAAGGGTAGGAAAACCTTCGGGAGCGGCCTGGTGAACAAGCGCGGCAGCGTTGCCAGGATCAGCAGCAAGATTAACGGGTAGACTCCCAGCGGCCGGACTAGCGTCCTTCCGCCCAGCTCCGGTGGAAAAAAGGGGAAGCTGGTCACCGGCAAGGCGATGAGAAATGCGATCCAGGCCAGTGTGATCAAGGCCACCCGGATACCGGTCAAATTCGTCGGAAGCTGCAGGCGAGTCACGCTGCCCGTCCCCTGTTGAGCCGCATGAATTCCAGGATGACCCAAAACAAGGCGCCGATAAGCGCCCCCACTGCGATGACCAGCCCGCTCTGGCGGACCTTTTCAACCTCTGGCGCCTTGCCGGATGGTCGTTCAACCGTCAGTGTCGCAGCCAGCCCATGCCCACTCGCTAAAGCTGCATCCCACTGCGTCAAGAGTTGCTCCCTGCGGCCTTCCAATGCCTGCAAACCGGAGGGCAGGCTCACGAGCTCCAGGTCAATCGCTTCGATCAAATGGTCAAGCCAGGGTAAATAGGCGCTTACCCCAGCCCCATCTGCAGGGATGTCCCCCACTATGGTCAACCCGTCTTCATCGAAGCCCACGGCTTCCCCAGCCAATCGCTCTAACCGCCATCTATCGATCAGGCTCAGTTGATTATCGGCCAGCAACTCTCCCAGGCGCTGCCTGGAACTCTGAAGCGCCCCGCGAATATCCTCCAGTTCTGACTGACGTGCGTTCGCATCAACGATCTCCGCCTCGAGGGCCTGGATCTGCAGATCGAGCGAGTACAACTTCTGTGAAGACTGGATGGCCCCGTTGCTCACCTCGAAGACTGCATCCCGCCAGGCCTCGACAAGTTCCGACGCCCGCTGCGAGTCCGGGTCGACTGCGACCAGATGCCAGATCCCGGCGCTTTGCCAGAACAAATCCAGGCGCTCTTCTACGGAAGCCAGGGTAACCTCTTCCCAGTAGGGATCGACTGAACGCAGAGAAGTCAACGCCGCTTGCAGCACCTCATCGAAGTAAGCCAGCCCATTCAGCTGCTCCATCTGCCAGTTCTTATAATCATCCCTATTGCGGTAGACGACCTCACCGAATGCCGCCACGTATCGATCGTCAGGCACGCGATAAGGGTTCAAACCTACGAACAGTTCGGCAGTTGCACGGTAGGGGGCTGGGCTCAGGTAGCTCGTCAGCCAGCCGAGCAGACCACCCAGGATAACAAATGCTAAGAAGGCAGGCCAACGACGCGCGGCTGCCAGGATTGATTTACGAAGTTCCCAGGTTTCCATTACTTGGCGATCAGCTCCAGCGTTCCCGGCTATCCAGATAACCCAATATCCCCGCCCCACAGAGCACGATGATGAGAAAAACCCCATTAGCGACCAGCGGCTGCCGTGTAAGGACGATAAAAGCAATGCAGCTCAAGAACAAAGCCGTGAGCTGCATGGTCAAGACCGCCCGGTTCGATTCCCAACCAAAAGCCAAAAGACGATGGAAGGTGTGATCACGGGCAGCCGCGTAGACCGCTTTCCGGCGACGCAAGCGGGAAATGATGACCAGCGCAGCGTCGAATATGGGCACAGCCAACAGAAGGATGGGAACGAACCAGGAAGAAGATTGGTTCGCGCCGCGCGGGTGGTATGCGATCGCCAGACCCGCCAGGACGAACCCCAACGTCTGCGCGCCCGAGTCGCCCAGGAAAAGGCGCGCGGGCGGGGCGTTAAAGTAGTACAAACCGATACAGGCCCCCAGCAGCAACGCGAATTGGCGGGAGAGATCGGGTTGGCCCGAATCCAGCGCCACCAGCATGAAAAAAGCAGCTGCCATCCCGCCTAAACCGATGGCCAAGCCGTCCATACTGTCCACGAAATTGAAGGCGTTGGTGATGCTCACAACCCAGAGAATCGTCAAGATCCAATCGATATAGCGATCGAGTGAAGTGTTGCTGGTCAGGAAGAACTCAGGGGATTCAAAAATGTGGATGCCCAATCCCAAGAGGATCATTACGAGCGCCCCCAAAACTTGACCGGTCAATTTTAGGGGCGGCGTAACAATGCGAGAATCATCCCACAAGCCGAATAGAAAGACCACCGCGGCGCCGCCGAATGTTGCTGTGATGGCAGCATTATGCAAGGTTCCCATTAACCATCCGGTAACCAGTAAAGTCCCAAACAAAGCGATGCCGCCCGCCAGCGGGGTAGGCCTGGTGTGCTGCTTATGTGGCGCGCTGTTAGGCATGTCCATGAGACCCAATTGGGCGGTGTAGCGGATGCTCAGCCAGGCAAACAGCGCGATCAACGCCCCACCGAGCAGGATCGCTTCGAACATGTAAGCAGTTGTAAATACGTAAGAAATCATAGGCGGCTCAGAAAAAATTTCCCCCCTCAAAAAAGGCCCGCTCAAGTCTTATCCGTTCGCCAGTCCCCGGCGCGGACCGGCGAACTTTTCTCTGCGTAAGAAATTCACGCTTAGCGAGATCCACAGTTTCAGCAACATCGCCGCGTAGTAAGCCCAGTTGAAGGCAAAAAAGTATTCCGCTGCATAGCTTTTCCGGTAGAACAAATAATAGGATTTGTGCCACTCGATGATGGAACGATAGGGCTGCACGCGTGAACCGCCCCGTCCACCGAAATGCACGATTTGCGCCGCTGGGAGATAATAAACCTGCCAGCCCGCTCGCCTGGCGCGCAAGCAAAAATCGGCGTCTTCCTGGTAGGCAAAGAAAAGCTCGTCCAGGTAGCCGATCTGGTCGATGACTTCGCGGCGAATCAACATGCACGATCCAGAAACCCCGGCGACCTCGTGCGTCTCGTTTTCATCCACAAAACTCAGCGTATATTGGGCGAAGCGTGGATCTTGCGGAAAGCGATCGGCCAGGCCGGTGAAATAGCTGATCACCGCCCAGGGCCTTGACTCGCCGCGACGGCACTGGCGCTGCAGGGTTCTGTCAGCGTTCAACACCTTTGGCCCGCAGATCCCGACCTGCGGATGTGCATCCATAAAGGCGACCAGATGCTCGAACGCGCCGGGCAAGATTAGCGTGTCCGGATTGAGCTGCATCAGATAGCGCCCCTGGGCTGAACGCAAAGCCCGGTTCATCGGACGGGTGTAACCCTGGTTTTCCGGGTTGCGCAGCAGCTTAACTTCCGGGAATTCGTCCTCGAGCATGGACGCAACGCCGTCCGTCGAACCGTTGTCAACGACGATCAACTCGTAATCGACCGCCTGGCTATCATCAATAATTGAACGCAAACAGTCCTTTAAATATTCTTTAGCCTGGTAGGTAACGATGCATACCGAAAGATCGACCATCTTTAAACCTGCGCCAAGACGCGTTGGTAGACTCCCAGGGTTTCCTGGGCGGTTCTTTTCCAGGTAAATTTGGCAGCCTGGCGGCGTCCCTGTGCGGCTAATTTCTTCTGCAAATCCACATCACTTAATACCGCCTCGATAGCCTCGACAAGCGCGTCTTCATCTTGTGGCGGCACGAGGATACCGCCGTCGCCGACGTGCTCGGGCATGGAGGATACCTGGGTCGTTATCACCGGCGTCCCGCAAGCCATGGCTTCCAACGGCGGGAGGCCAAAGCCTTCATAGATCGAGGGGTAGACGAACAAGCTGGCTAGATTATAAACGATGGGGAGATCGTCTTGCGGTACGTACCCGGTGAAATGGATCTTGTCTTTCAAGCCAAAAGAGTCGATCTGATTCAACACCTCCTGATAGCTCCATCCCTTGCGCCCGACGATCACCAGTTTTTGATTGAAGCCGCGATCCACGATTTGGCGGTAAGCTCGGACTAATATCGGGATGTTTTTGCGGGGCTCCACCAGCCCTACGTACAAGATAAATCCCTCCGGCAGGGTGTATTTCTGCTGGATAGCCGCCAGCACGCCTTCATCGGTAATTGGCCGATAGGCCTCGCTCACCCCCAAGGGGACGGTGACGATTTTGTCGCCGGGAAGGTTTAAGATGCTCAGAGCATCCTGCCGGGTGCTTTCGGAATCGGCGATAAGCTCATCGGACTTCCTGGCGCTCAACCGGATCATCATGGGGAAGTAAATCCGCTTGGGCCGGGTGTGCAGTTCGGGAAACAGAAAAAAGGTCATGTCGTGGAGAGTGACCACCGAAGCGGAAGGCAGATTAAACGGCCGAGTATAGTGCAACGAATGCAGCAAATCGACTTTCTTTTGGCTCACCAGCCTGGGGAAAGCAATCTGCTCCCAGATCAACCGTGCTGCCGGACTCCTGTCTGGCAGTACGACCGTTTCGACGCCCGGTTTTCCCTGCAGGTCTAACAGCGCGCTGCCCGATCGCTGGGCGAAAACCACCAGCTCATCCTCGCGGTCCAGGGAGGCCAGCGCTCGGATCAGGTTGATGATATAGTTGCCCGCCCCAACAGGTTGGGGCGGCAAGGGGGTAGCGTCTATTCCGATGCGCACGGTCAGGGATTCAACGGCAGCTCATGGGCTGGAGACCACCTGCAAGGGAGCTTCGCTGCAATCCACCGTTTGGTTCAGTCCATCGTTCGCTACGGCGCAGAGGTAGTACTCCCCCGGAGAGACGTTCAGCGTATCCCAAAGCATGCTCCAATCGGCCTCCAACTCCAGATCTCCTGCATGCTTCAAATTAGCCAGTGGTATAAAAACTAGGTTCTCGCCATCGACAGAAGGTGGTGAGGGAAAAATTTGTTTCACCACATGTTGGGTTGGATTCTGAAGATCGCTGGTGTAATAGATCTTTAGACTGGTCAGTTGGGAAACCGGTTTGTTCAAATCTAGCATCACTTTGAAAGGAGTGCCTTGTTGGGCTTGATCGACCTTCGTTAAGCGCATCCAGTCGATGCTCTGGTAGAAGCTGCCGCCGGTTATATTTTCATTGGGGTCAAAGCGGAATCCGAATACTGTGCGATTTTCCTGTGTCCAGTGCTTTTTATCACACCGGGACGCCGAAGCCTGGACAGGGAATCCGTTCCAGGCGTCAAATAAATCCACCCAGTACGTCTCCCAACCCACATCATAGGCGATCTCACGCGTAACATATTCGCAGCCTTCGCCCGCAGTTCGCCAGATCCACCTCCCAACCATGCCCAGTTCGGGGACGGACCAGGCGCCGTCGATCTTATGCCGCATGGAGAAATAGCGGTATGGGCGGACGTCCAAGTTCTGCGGGGTGTTCAAATACAGCTTGTCGTCCATCTCGTTCGCACCGGACCCTTTGCATCCGTCCACCTGTGAGGGGCTCAATGTGACCGTATTCAAGACGCCGGCATTGAAGCCGATGGAAATACAACTGCTATCGATGATATCGGATTCGGAGGTCATATCCCAGGCGTTTCCTACCGAACTGGCGTAGTCTTGACCGCTGAATGGAGATGGTTTTACAAAAGATATAACCGGCGCCTGGTTAACCGTCAGCTGACCTTGCTGGATTACCCCTCCCCCGCCAACCGGTTTCACGCGATAAGTATAAACGCCCGGGGCAATCCCCTGCACGTCCCAGGTGTACGAACCGTTGCCGCTAACGGAAAAGCTCTCCAGGACCAGGATCTCTTGCCCGGTTTCCACAGATTCAATCCACAGAGAATGCTCGCCCGCCGGCAGGTTTTGGAGATTGACCGGCACCGATTGGCTGCAGCTGGTCAAACGTATCCAATCCACCGTAAAGTTCGTATCTTGAACCAGTGAAGGCGTAATTCGCAAAGTTTGCCAGAGCGATTGATGAGTCCAGGGTTTATTTTGCAAGTTTTCGGGGTTCTGCAAATTGATTTTATACAGCTTCCAGACCGATTTGCTTAGCTTGTTGCCATACGCGTTCCCCCAAACTTTTGAAGTGTCAGCCCACTCTTCAACATTCCAATCGGGTGCCCACATCGCACTGAAGTAATTATTCACATTCCCAGGCCAACCGGATTTCATGGCGATATATAAGCAATTATATTCTGCAGATGGGATCGGATGCCGGGCGCCAACTTTGCCCATCACTAGGCCTGGCTTATACCCGGGAAAAAGCACGAAAAACTCACTATAAGCGGTGGCTGTGTGCGCAGAAAACTGGCCATTATCAACTTTGAGGTCCAGAAGAAGATTGGAACCAGCATGATTAATCCATTGGGAAACATCACTGAACTCCGCCATATCCCAGGGATCGTTAAGAACAGCGGTGGCAAAATCCTTGCTTTCTCCAACCTCGTAAGCGATCCCGGCCGCAGCCTGACCCACTTCTCCCCGTCCAAATGTTAACATACTGAAAACGAAGATGATGTTCAGAAAAAAAGCGGCGATGTTTACATGGATTCTCGTCATAAACAAAAAAACTCCTTCAAAAAGCTTTTGGCGAGGTTACCAAGGCTTGCTGCAGGCAAATATAGTGCATTGGTACCATTAATTGATTTGCAAGGTTAAAGACGTGACAACCGCAGTTGGATGTAACGCCAGGCGCGGTGGAGCAGCACTCGCAGCCCTTCCGAACGCAAGATATAACGAGCCCGCGCCAGTCGGCTCCTCCAGGTCGTCTCACGCCGGTCAGCCAGGGAGCGGCCATAAGCGAGCAACTGCCTGCCTCGCTCGCCTGGGGCTTTACAGTAGTCTCGCAGAGGTTCGACCACGTGAGACCAGGAAAAATCGGCGCGCAAGGCATCGAAAGCTTCAGTCCAAGACTCTTTAGAGGTTGACAGCAAGGAGAGTAAGGCTTTCTCGGTCGCCTGGCGATCCAGCGAAGGGACAACTTCTCCCAAACCATACTCATGAACCCAATCACTGGCGACGTCACCTTCATTCACCAAAACGGGCAGGCGCGCCCAAAAGTAATCCAATACCCTTGTGCGAATCGAGAAGCGCGTCTCGATATGCTGCGGGTGCAGGGTTACCCCCACATCCGCCTCGCAGAGTAACGCCTCCCGATCTTCGTAGGCGAGCCACTCAAAAAACAAGATAGTTCGATCCCTCTCACCGATCCGCCCGGCCAGCTCTTCGGCCCGGGCGGCGATCGTGTGGCGCGGGACCAGCGGGTTTGGGTGCTTGGTACCCAGGAACACGAGACGAGCGTCCGGAACTTCGGACAATACGGCCGGCCAGGCTTCGATCAACGTGATCGGATCGAGCCAATCCCAGATCCCCCCGCCCCACAAGACGATCCGGGCATCCTGTGGAACAGCCGGATGACGGCCGCGCAGCATAGGTTTGGATTGAGGTTCGCGATCAGGGAAGCCGATCCCAACGACGTTAATGAGCTTGCGCAGGCTGGGGTCCTCTTCGAAGGCATCCGGATTGACGCGTCCGTTGGCTGCCAGGGCACCCAACCAGAGATCTCGCTGCCGTTCGCTCCCACAGATGAAGAAATCCCCGGCTTGAATCAAGCGGTTCAAGATCCCAACGGCCTGTTCGTTCAGGCTGCGCTGCTCAGCCAATGGCTCATCGCGGTAATAATGCAGGTTCTCCAGGATGAAAGGATCGTATAGATCTACGACCAGCGGCGCAGTGGACCTTTCCAGGAAGGGATATTTTTCAAGTATGAAACTGGAGATCAGGATCACGTCACTCCCGGCAGCCAGCTCTTTCAATGCCGCGGCGTCCTCTGGCTGGTACGGGGCGAGACGGACGCCAGGGACTTCAAGATCGGTTACCTTGGGAACGGCTAAGGTCACCTGCAGTTCAGACGCCAAAGCACGCGCCATCTCTACATACCGTAACCCCGGACCAGCCATGACTCGATCGATGACATCGTTGCTGACGATCAGCAATTTCGGCTTGTCTTTGGGGGACTTAATTTCAGGCATCCCGCGAGTTTTTCCCTCTTTGATTAACGGTGAATAATGGTTAACGATGGCATCCCAGGTGAGTTCCGGCAACCCACGCCAGATAAACGGCGGCGGAAAATCTCGCTGCAGGGCGAACAAATCTCGGACCTCGCGCGGGCTTTGCGCTCCCAGCCGGCGGCGCGCGCCGCGGATCTCAGTCCAATCGGAGACGACTCTGCTCCAAGCCGTCCAAACGGAAGCAGCGCGCCGAAAGTCGAACTGCACCAGCGCTCTCGAAAGGTACAGGCTATCTTCGAACAGGTAACCCACAAGAAAGCGAAAGAGCTGCGTTCGTGGGATGAGCTTCAGAGCAAAGCGCAGACGGCCGTAGGTCGTACGGGCGAGCTTCTCCGGAGTGAGATCGACTTCTTCTCCGGTGTGGGTGCGGCTGCCAAAGGCGTGCAGCACCTCCGCGTTGGGCGCTGCGGCGAGTTCATATCCCAACAGTCGAGCGCGGTACGACCATTCGGCGTCTTCATAGTAGAGCTGTAAACGCTCATCCAGGGGGCCAACTTTACCCCAGGCATCGCGGCTGATCAAGGCCGCGGCAAAACACACCGAGGGCACCCTCTCCCAGCTGTCAAACTGACCCAGGTCCAGATGACCCAGGCCGTTATCGGTCCCCCAGGAAAAGGCGCCAACCCGGTTGCCCAACCCATTCAAGAACTCCGGCGCCCACCAGAACCTGAGCTTGGCTGCCGCTGCGGCGATGTTCGGCCCAGAACTCGCCGTCGACACCAGCTCAACGACCGCCTGCGGGTCCAGGCGGACATCTGGATTGAGCAGCAGGTAATAACTTCCAGCCGCCTGCTCGACTCCCCGGTTAATGGCATAAGCCAGGCCGCCCGATTTTTCGAGGCGGAGCACGTTCACGTCCGGATAACTCTGCGCAGCCCAATCCAACGAATCACCTGAGCCGGTGTTATCGACGAGGATGATTTCGATAGGCGAGTAAGTTTGTTCCAGCAGGGAAGGGATGCAGGCCTCCAGCCATTCCCGGCTGTGATGGTCCACGATCACTGCCGAGACGAGCTCACGGTTCGCCGGCCCGGAGGCTGCTGCAGCCAGATCGCCGGGTTGGGAAGGAATCTCTCTTATCCGATGCAAAAGGCCTGCCTCGACAAGGCAGGCCAATGCTGCACTGACGTTCTCGGGGGTTGCGCCAGGAACCTGAAAGTGGTTTATTACTCCTTCCAGGCTGGTGCCGTCAGCCGACTCCCATATTTTAAGCAGGTTGCGATCGACGACAACCCTGCCGCCTTCAGGGGTGGAAAGGGTCGGTCTGCCGTTGAGTATGCCGGAATCTACCCCTTCTGGTTTCCGGTAAACGATCTCCTGTTTGGTCACCGGAACCAGCTCAATTTGCTGCAAAGAGCGCTTCGATTGCTTCGAGCCAGCGGTGCGCGTTGACCGATAGGGTACGCTGAGCGTAAAGATATTCAGTAGCGTTGCGCGCCAGCCCCGCCCGTAAATCCTTCTCGAGAATCAGGCGCTCAAGTGATTCATACCAGGCTGCAGGATCGTCGTCCACCAGGATGCCGTTCTCAAGCGATTGCACGGAGCCGGTATAAGCCGGGCTGCGGCTGAACACGCCGGCTGCTCTGATGGCGCTGTAATCCAAAAATTTGATGTCCGACTTGCTACGAGTGAAAGGTGAATCGCGTAAAGGAGCGATGGCGATATCCCATCTCACCTGAGAGGTGAACCACAAAGTGAAAAGAGGATAATTCGATTCCTCCGGGCGAGGTCGGCAGATTCTCAATGGCAAATTCTGCAAGCGGTCGTAGGTGTCAAGCCTGCCGAGCGCGCCGACCAGCTCCACCCTCAGCCTGCTCCCATACCGTTGGCTTAGATTTTCAAGCGCGGGTGCGATCATCAATAGGTCTTCGTCGTGGGTAAAGGTGCCCATATAGCCAACGGTCACCGGACGTTGAAAATCGGAAGAGAGATCCGGTGCTCGCTGAGGGGGAACCAACAGACGTTCATCCAAGGCGTTTGGGATTACCCGGAGGTGTTCATTGAACTCCTGATAGCGTTCCATCAAGGTGAACGTGGTGACCCAAACGGCGTCGGCTTCTCGCAACCAGTACCGAACCACGTCTGATTTCTGCCTGATCGGCCGATCCAGATGATCCGCGGGAAAATCCAGGAAGTTGTCGTCCAGAGCGTAGATCAGCTTACCGCCCCCGGAGCGAATCTCCGCAACCAGGCTTTCAGCGTCTTGCAGCCGTACACCCGGACGCCAGAGACGGTCCACAATAACGGCATCGACCGGCCGGCCGTCATAGATTGTCCCGGCTGATAAATCGATCTTATCCTCGAGCGTTGGATGAGATAAAGGCCTGAGCAGGCGGATGTAGGCGCTACCATAGGGGTTTAGGTCGGCGCCGTGCTCGAAAACGACGTGAATCCGGTATCTCATCCTCTCAAACCAGGTTGAAAAAGAGCGTGCAAGATTGCCAATGCCGGACCTTCGGGATGATACTGGCAGACATCCTGTAAGGCGTTTTGTTGCAGCTGCTGGCGAAAATCGTGCTCTTCGACCAGGCGCCGCAGCGCTTCCCACTGGGCCTCAGCCGAGGCGGTATCGATCACCAGGCTGTTACGTTCGTGGCGGGCAAATTCCTTCGCGCCCCCATTGACCGGTAAAACAACTGCAGCCCCGCATGCCATCGCTTCCAAAGCCGTTAATCCCATCGCCTGATAAGAAGAGAAATCCAAAAAAATATCGATCTCGTTGAATAAATTGGCGATCTGTTGAGAGTTCAAAGTTCCGGCCAACCGCCATTGGAAATCGCGCGGCAGAGCAATAAATCCGGGATCGTCGGGTTCAACGCCGAAGATGACGATCTCCACTTTTGAGGCGTACCTTTGGGAGGCTGCCCGCAACACCTCCATCGTCTCGCGCGGCGCCCGGTAAGGGGAGCTCGGGCGGATCATAGCCGCGATGCGCAAAGGCCGTTCAGGCCAATCCAGACCGGTTTGCGGGCGGGGACAGAACAGATCCAGGTCAACGCTGCACCCTACCACACCGCAATCCACGCCGATCTGCTGGCGCACTTGCCGGCTGGTCCATTCGGTCTTGGCGAAGCGAACCAGGCCGGGGATCGCCGTATACGAATCCCAGGCGATGCGAAATCCTTCCGGATCGTTGGTGTAAAAATTCGGCTCGAAATCTTGGATGTAATAGCCAAACACCGGTTTTCTCGTAGCGTTATCGCCGTCAGACATCCAATGAATACTGGGGTTGAAGGTCGCTACGACGGCGTCAAAACGCCGGACCATATTGGGGAGCTCATCGATCTCGCTATAAACGACAGGGATATCCAAAAAGGGATGCGCTTGCTCGAAGGCTTTCTGGTGGGCTTTCAAGTTGATGATGCTGACTTCCACGCCCATTTCGCGTATCGCTTGGGCTTCCGTAATGACCACATTACCCCCGCCGCCGGCGACTTTGATCGGCAGTATGAAAGCAATGGATTTACCGGCGAAGCTTTTCTGCCCCTCCCGGATCAGCCTGCGGCGTTCGAATACCATTCGGCTGCGCGCTCGAATGCCTTGAAGCACCGGGGCGCGGAGGCTGTAGGCAACCCCCTTGTCGATCGTGCGTTGATCGTACTTCTCCGCCAGGATGGCACCGGCGCGATCGCTCAATTGCTTGCGCCGTTCGTCTGAGTAGCTGCGAGATTGGGCATGGTAAATATACGTATCATCGGCCAAAGCCAGCTTCCAGCCTGCCTGCCGGGCTCTCAGGGCGCAATCGTTTTCCTCGCCATAGCCTGCCCCAAAAGACTCCTCATCAAAATATCCGATCTCTGAGATGACTCGCCGTTTGACGAGCAAACAGAAGCCGTTCAAAAAGGGCATTGGCGGGTACAGTCGCCCAGAATATTTAGCCAAATACGCTGCCATATCTTCAACAGAGACGTCTTCAGGCAAAGTATTTTCCGCCCAGTCACCGGATGCTTCTACTCCTGGGATAGACTGCCAGGAGGCCGTGTTGGAGAGCGGGCCGACCAGGCCGATCTTTTCGTCCGAGTCGGCGCAAGCGATCAGCCGGTCCAACCAGCCATCGGTCACAATGGTATCGCTGTTTAACAAGACCACAAATTCCTTGGTCGAAAGCTTCAACCCCTGGTTCGCTGCGCGCGTGTATCCTCGCGCCTGCTCGTTGCGTAGCAAAGTCACGCTCTCGTTTTCGGCTAGTTGCTCGATGTAAACCTTCGTCGCTGCATCGCTGCCGTCGTCCACGAGGATCAGCTTATATGGTTCCGTCGTATGGTCCATTACGGAATCCAGGCACCGCTTAACGTCTTCCAGAGCGTTGTGCACGCAGATGATGATCTCCACGCTGGCTTGATGTGGGGTTACGGGTTCACGGGATTCGACCGGCGCCACCTCGTATGCTCGCCCCGAGAACTGCCGCCGGTAGCGCAGGCGGATGAAGAATATCCGCAATTTATAGGTGATCTCTTCATAAATCCGGCCTATAAATGCCGTCAAGCCCTGCCGCCGTAATAATCGCCAACCACGATAAACGGTCAGGAATGCTTGTTCTTGTCGGCTGCCAATCGGGACCAGCCTTAACCGCAGCGCCTGGACTCGCCTCATGAACTGCCAGCTGCGGCTGTTGAGGATTTCTTGGATCTCTAGTTCTTTGTCATCAATCCGCCTGTATTGGTATTGCAAATCCTGCCGCAGGGCCGCCAGTTCCTTGAGCTGTTCGATATTATGCTCGCGGCGTGCGCTGGCTTCATGCTTCAGCCTCTCGAGATGAGCTTCATAGTAATCCACGATCTCCGGCAGTTCTGCGCGCGTCTGATGGAAATGAAGAAAGCCAGGTGTATTAAATTCCGCGGACAAGCCTAGGTTGTGGACGAATCCGTTCCGGGCAAACCAGGACGTCCATTCATCGGGGAAGTCGCCGCGGGACCCTGCCGGTTGATTCGGTTCAGGCGATTCCGGCAAGATTAAAACGTCTTTCGTCCGCGCGCACAGGTCTTCTACCACTCGTTCCGGGTTGGGGCGCGAGAAAAGCGCTCTCCGGAGCACGATCAAATCGTATTCTTGTCCCAGCGGAACCTTCGGCAGCCCAGTCTCGTGGAGGTTCTGTACCTCCACCTCGAGATCGGCTGAATCGTCATCGAGAGCAAGCCCGTGAGCCTCAACCCCTTTGGCGCGCAGCGCCTGGAGCAGCTCACCATCCCTATAACCCGCCTCTAATACAGACCGGGGGTTAAACGCACGCACGATTGTTTCGCCAAGCTGCTTGGCTTCCTCGCCAGGGGCCGTTTCGTCTATTTGATTATTGTGCAGAAGAGGGGGCATTGACGTAGTCAAACTGGGTATGTTTCCATTCGCCGCCGACAGCGATCAGGCCATAGCGCTCTTTCATTTTTTCCGGGTTGTTAAGCACCCGAAAGGCATAAGCCCGGTCGTGATAGTCGAACATCTCTGTATCAGAACGATTGGTCGCCGCTACGGAAAAATAATAAAGTCCCTCCAACAGCGGCAGAGACGGGATTCTATACTCAACCATACCCTCGCCTTCAACGCGGGGGATGATTTCACCGGAGAACTGCGTGTTCGGGCCAGTTATGTGAGCCCCATCCTGACGGTGGATGGCAACGCCAAAGATCGGCTCTTGAACTGGCTGGTTCGCCCGGTAATACATCCTTAAAATGACCGTATCGCCGGTCTCAAAGACCTTTTGTTCACAGCCTTCGGCGTTCTCCAGTTCGACCTTATGGATCTCGATCTTACGGTTCCCCCGCCTGCGAAAATCGATATCACGTCGTTCCGAGGTCAGGCGTTCGGATTCTTGTTCGGTGTCGAAGACCAGGTACTCGCTCACCGTCGATTGGGCTGAGCCTTCGAAGACGATCCGGCCTCGGTCCAGCCAGATGGCGCGCGAGCACATTTCACGGACCTGATCCAGGGAATGGGAAACCAGCAAAATAGTCGTCCCCTGGGACTGAAAATCTTGAATACGTTCGAACGATTTCTTCTGAAAAGCAGCGTCCCCCACGCCCAGGATCTCGTCAACGATGAGAATTTCCGGGCGTACGTCGGTTGCGACGGCAAACCCCAGGCGGGCGACCATCCCGGATGAATAGGTCCGCAGAGGCGCGTTGACGAACTCTTCCAACCCGGCAAACGCTACGATCCGATCAAAGCGCGCCTCGAGATCGCGCCTGGAATATCCCAGGATTGTCCCGTTCAGGTAAATATTCTCTCTGCCGGTCAATTCGCTGTTGAACCCGGCGCCCAGCTCCAGCAACGGAGCGATCCGCCCGCGGACGACCACCCTTCCTTCGATGGGGCGCAGCACTTTGGCGATGACTTTCAAAAGCGTGCTTTTACCGGCACCGTTCGGTCCGATGATCCCGAAGACCTCCCCCGGATGGATCGTAAGGCTGATGTCTTTTAACGCCCAAAGATGCTCGAATCCCAAACGCCCCTGCACGAGGCGAATGGCGTACTCCTTTAACGATTCAATTCGCTCCTGGGGTACCCGGTACCGGACGGAAACGTTTTCCAGCTCGATGACCGCAGCCGTATTCGCGGCGATCTCGTGGGATTTAAATTCGGTACGCAAGCTCATCCGATTTGTTCGTAAATACCCACCAGCCAAGGATAAACACGACTACGCCCAATAAAGCAGCCGCAAGAACGACTGGCACGCCGGGCACAACACCGCTATAAATTGGCTGGCGGAAGATATCCAACAGGTAAACCATAGGGTTCAGGCGGTAGAGGGGCAAAAATTGTGGGGGCACGACTTCGATGGGATAGATTAAAGGGGTCAGGAAGAACCAGGCTTGTAAGAGCACGCGCACGATCTCGACGGTATCTACAAAAAACACGGCAATCGTGGACAACAGTAAAGACAGTCCCAGGGTAAACAGGCTCAGAATCACGATCCCCACCGGTAGGAAGAGCACGGAAATCGAGATCGGGTGACCCATCACCAGCATGATCAAAGCCAGGGGGATCAAGGACAAAAGCAAATTGGTGACACCGTTTCCCAAGACCGCCACGGCGAAGATCGTCTTCGGCATATAAATCCGTTTCAGCAGTTGGCTGCCCCATACCAGCGTGTCCATCGATTGCGTGATCGTTTGCGTGAAGAAGGTCCACATTACTAACCCAGAAAGAATATAGATGGGGTAGCTCTCCAGCTCGAAGCGGAGCAGTTGGGAGAACGCGATTGTAAGCACGACCGTGTTCAACAGCGGGTTCAAAAGCGTCCAGAGGACGCCAAGCGTCGAGCGCTTGTAGCGGGTCTTCAGGCTGTTCGATATCAATAAACGGAGCAAGTCCTGGTAGCGGAAAAGCTCACGGAATTCCTCCAGCGCAGGGGAACGCCGCTGGCTGGAATCATATTCGTAATAATTACCGGCTTGATCTATTTGCATGTAATACTTTTCGGAGTTATGCAGTCCGTCGGTGAAGTAGAGGTGTTTGGGC
>CAYNWK010000002.1:0-122605 GCA_964400875.1 uncultured Anaerolineaceae bacterium
ATTCGAGGCGCGTCTAATCCATCAATGCCAAGCCTAACGCAGTTTTCCAATCCGGCATATGCAAATCAAAAGTCCTGGCAAAATGCGTCGTGTCGAGGGCGGAAAAAGCCGGTCTGCGGGCAGGAGTGGGAAATTGGCTCGTATTGGCCCGTTTAACCTCGATCTTTGGCGCATCCGGATCAGGGTTGAGGTCAAGGATCGCTCGGGCCCATTCGAACCGGCTGGCATAACCATCCCCCGCCAGGTGATAGATCCCGGCGAGTTCGCGCAGCGAAGCAAAATCCTTACGGCTGCCTCGGGTTAACAGCTGCACGGTTACTTCCGCCAACATGCGCGCCCAGGTTGGGCCGCTCACCTGGTCGTCAACGATGCGTAGCGAAGATTGGCTGCGAGCCCATTCCAGCACCTTGGTGACGAAACTAGGCCGTCGTAGGCTGTAAACCCAGCTGGTCCGGAAGATCAAATAGTCCCCCCCGGCGGTTTCAACAGCTCTTTCACCGGCAAGTTTCGACCTGCCGTACATATTAATCGGGTTCGGTTCATCCCCCTCATCATAGGGCTCGCCTTTCTCCCCATCGAAAACGTAATCGGTGGAATAATGCACCAGGAGTGCATCGAGCTTCCTGGCTTCCTCGGCCATGATACCCGGGGCGTACCCGTTGATCGCCATGGCTGTCGCGGGTTCGCTCTCCGCCCGGTCCACAGCCGTATAAGCGGTCGCGTTGACGATCAGGCGTGGGCTCACCTCCCGGATGATTTCCCGGACGCTTTCCGGCTGGCTCAAGTCGAGTTGAGGGAAGTCGATACTGACCACTTCGCCCAGGGGGAGCAAGGACCTGCGCAGTTCCCAACCGAGCTGGCCGGTATCGCCAAGCAGAAGGATTTTCATACCGTTTAACTATTTTGAAATTGAGCTTCTTCATCCGCCAAGCGCAGAAGGTATTCGCCGTAGCGGTTGTTGCTCATCTCGCCCCCGAGATCGCGCAGCTGGGCAAGGTCGATATACCCCAACCGGTAAGCGATCTCCTCGGGGCAGGAGATCATCATCCCCTGGCGGTCTTCAACCGCCTGGACGAAATTCGCCGCCTGTAAGAGCGATGCCTGGGTGCCGGCGTCCAGCCAGGCAACCCCGCGTCCCAATACCTCCACCTGCAGATCGCCCCTTTCCAGGTAGATACAGTTCAAGTCGGTGATCTCCAGCTCGCCGCGCGGGGATGGCTCCAGATTCTCAGCGATCTCGACCACCTGCCGATCGTAAAAATAAATGCCCGGGACCGCGTACCTGGAGCGGGGGTTGGCCGGTTTTTCCTCGATGCTGAGCGCTTTCCCACTTTCGTCAAACTCGACCACGCCGTAGCGCTGGGGATCTCTCACTGGGTAGGCGAAGATCGTCGCTCCCGATTTGAGTTCCGCCGCCTTGCGCAGGCTGGCAGGTAATCCATGGCCGAAGAAGATATTATCCCCCAGGATCAAACAAACCGGTTCGGATTGGATGAAATCCTTACCCACCAGGAAAGCATCGGCCAGGCCCCGTGGTTCAGCCTGTTCGGAATATGTGAAATTCAACCCCCAATGGTCCCCCTTCCCCAGCAGCATGCGAAACGCCGGCAGCGACTCGGGCGTGCTGATCACCAGGATCTCCCGGATGCCGGCGAGCATCAACATCGATAAAGGATAATAAACCATCGGTTTATCGTAAACGGGTAGCAGCTGCTTGCTAACCCCGCGCGTCAGGGGAAAGAGCCGTGACCCGCGGCCGCCGGCCAGGATGATCCCTTTCATCGGTTACCCTCCTCGTCCTTCATAATTGCGCTTCATCCATCCCTGATAATCAGTCTGCACCCGGATGGCTTCCAACCATTCAGGATGGTCGAGATACCATTGCACGGTTTTCCTCAATCCGCTGTGCAGGGTTTCCTTCGGCTCCCAACCCAAATCCCGCCTAACCTTGGCGATTTCCATGGCATAACGACGATCGTGCCCGGGTCGATCGGTGACGTACTGGATCAAAGAAACGTGCGGAGCGTATGGGGATTCCGGAACGAGCTCATCGAGGATTTCACAGATCGTGCGGACCACCGCCAGGTTCGCCGGTTGGTTGTCCCCACCGATGTTGTAGGTCTCTCCCGGCGCTCCATCCCGGACTACCAACCAGATCGCCTCGCAGTGATCTTCTACGTACAGCCAATCGCGAATCTGCTGCCCGTCGCCATAAATCGGCAGCAGGCGACCTTCCAGCGCGTTGGTGATCATCAATGGGATCAGCTTCTCGGGAAACTGGTAAGGCCCGTAGTTATTGGAACAGTTGGTAATCGTCACAGGCAGCCCGTAAGTATGACCGTAGGCCCTGACCAGATGATCGCTCGCCGCTTTCGAAGCCGCGTAAGGCGAGTTCGGCGCGTAGGGGGTCGTCTCGGAGAACGAGGGATCGTCCGGTGACAGGGTCCCAAAGACCTCGTCGGTGGAGATATGATGAAAGCGGACGTCCTTCGAGTAATCCTTATTCGGAGCCAGCCAGAAAGCCCGCACTGCTTCCAACAATGTGAATGTGCCGACAACGTTAGTTTGAATGAACTCTTCCGGTCCTAATATCGACCGGTCTACGTGCGATTCCGCCGCGAAATGAACCACGGTGTCGATATCGTGGTCGCTCAGCAGGCGATCCACCAGATCCCGGTCGCAGATGTCCCCCTGGACGAAGACATGCCGTTCGGGGTCTGGCAAACCTGTGAGGTTCTCCAGGCTGCCGGCGTAGGTCAAAGCGTCTAGGTTGACGATCAGGACATCCGGTTCAGCCGCGAGCAAAAAGCGAACGAAGTTCGAGCCGATAAAACCGGCTCCACCTGTTATGAGGACGTTTTGCATGAAGGCTCCTGCTTGCGAGATCAGTCAAATAATTCTGCTGTGGAAAATGGATCCCCCGCCTGGTCTTTCGCGGACAATTGCGGCTTGGGAAGAATATTGAACGGCCATTCAATCGCGAGGTCAGGGTCGTTCCAGATGATGGTGCGTTCGTATTCCGGCGCGTAATAATCCGTCGCCTTATACAACACCTCAGCCCACTCGCTGACCACGTAAAATCCGTGGGCGAAGCCGGGTGGAATCCACAACTGAAGCTTGTTCTCGGCCGAGAGCGAATGTCCAACCCAACGCCCGCAGGTCCTCGAGCTGCGCCGCAAATCAACGGCGACGTCATAAACCTCACCGGCAATCACCCGCACCAGCTTCCCCTGCGGGCGCTTTATCTGGTAGTGCAAGCCCCGCAAGATACCCTGGCTCGATCCGGAATGGTTGTCCTGGACGAAATTCGTGGGGATCCCGGCTCCAGCGTAGCGCCTGGCCTGGTATGTTTCCATAAAGAAACCGCGCTGATCGCCAAATACTTGTGGGGCAACCAGGATCACTTCAGGGATCGATGTCGGGGTGAATTCCATATAAAATCATACATTAATTAACGAGAGAGCGCCACCAATTGTATCGCACTATCTGCAAGCAAAAATCGCCAGATCGGCGTTGTAGCCGTAATCTTCACCGGTAAACTTGCGCACCTGGCTGCAATGATCATCCAGGTAGCCATCTTCGATTTGAGGGAAGTCTGCTTGCAGCACGATGTAGTCCGGTTGGTATTCGCGCAGCGCCCACCCGGCGGCTGCGGAGTAATCTTGCGCCCCGATAAGATGTTCCGCAACAGCAGGCTGCAGCAGGCCTGCAAAATCGATCATCTCCCGCTGTGCGTAATAACCGATAATGCCGATCTCGAGCGCGCCAACGCTCTCATCTTTGCTCGTATGCTCATCCAACCACTGCCCGATCTCCTTGTAGATCGAATAGCGGGCATCCGGGTTGCGGGCAAACCGGGCTAAATCTCTGACCTGAAAAAACAATAGTATAAATAAGAACGATGTAGCGATGAGCCCATTCCGGTTTCGGACTAACCAGTTGCGTCCTTGATCGGAGTGGCTGCTATCGTCTGTAGTCGTTAAAGCAGAGTTCCCCAAAGCTGTAATCCCCAAGCCTGCGAGTACAACGAACCCGGGCACAAGGGGCGCATAATACCAAAAATAACTGGTCACCCCGAGCAGCACATATGCAATGAAATACAGCAGCGTCCAGGCTGGTAAGATCCACCAGCGCCTGTTCCGTAAGATCAGGTAAGCGAGCCCTAGTAAGGCAATCGCCGCCGCCACCCAGTAGTGCCAATGGGAACCGTAAGTCTCCAGCACGGATAAAAAACCAGCCGCGAATTTTTGGCTGATCGCTAAGGTGCCCTGAGATTGCTTGGCTGCCAGGGTAACCGGAAATGGGGAGCCAAAGTACCACCACACGAGCGCCATCCAGCTGACCAGAATACCGCAATACCAGCCGATGGCGCTCCAAGGGAGCAGCTGCCGCAGGCGTCTTAATTTTGCCTCGACTGTGCCCGTCAATTGCAGTTGACGCCGCTCCGTGAGCAAATAATCTATACACAGGGGCAGGACGACCAAGACGCCATCCAGACGCGCCAGCGCGGCTAAAGCCCCCGCCACGGCGGTCCAAACATACGCTTTACGGGCGTACAGAACGATGGTCAGCAAACACAACGCCAGGTAAACTGGCGTTTCCGATCCAAGCGTAGTGACCACCAGGGGAAAAATCGGGTAAAGCAGCAAGCCGGTCCAGCCAACCCAGGGACTTCTCCAGGTATGAGCCAGGTCCCAGATCAGCAGACCACCCAACCCCAGGCTGATTGCGCCGATCAAATTGGCCAGGTGCGGCAGATCGGGCCAGATGTTTCCAAAGAGCGCTAAGAGAAAAGCAAAAAGGGGCGTTGTTGTGCTTAATACGTATTGGCCTGGATTGTAGACAAAACCGGAGCCCGCCAGCAGGTTTTGAGCGTACCGGTAGGTGATAAAAGGATCATCGTAGGCCCAGTTGCCAAAGATGGCATAGAGCAGCCCAGACACAATCGCCAGGTAAACCAGCCCAAAAATTCCCCGCCAGGCAAACGCTTGACTCAATACGGACAGGGGCCGGCGAAAATTCCATGGCGTTGTGGAATCGACTCGTTCGAGCTTCATCTGTGTGACGAACCAGCCTAATCCCCTGCTCCCGCAGAGAACTTTGTCAACAAAGAAAGGAAAACCTGGTAATTATTTGCGGAAACTTTGGGGTGAGGCGGCGAAAAGTTCTCATCCCATACTACCGGTCTGATGGTCACTGAATAATCCGTCAGGTAGGATGTATACCACTTCCCCGCCTCCGACAGCCAGAGCTCGTGGGCCCATCCAGGCTGAAAGGTCTCCGCGGGAAACCAGGGGCCAATGGGGCTGACGCCGCTGCGGTATTGTTCGCCTGCGACGGTGTTGTGATAGAAAAGGTAATAAACTTGCTTGTTTTCAAGAACCGTCGCGCTTTCAAGCATGCCGATCTCAATCGGCGGCGCAGCTCGTCCATGGTCAATCCAGGGTCCAATAGGGGATTTCGCTGTAGCCACGCCTACAATGCCTCCATCTAGATCGGAGGCGGTGTAATAAAGATAATAATCCTCCCCAAACCTCGCCATCGTTGGATCGCGGCAGTCGGCCCATTCACCATCCATCCAGACCATGTGCTCATGATCGGGTTGGAAGACTGCGCCGCGAGGAGTCCACGCGGACGGATCTGCCGGGTTGTCCGATGTCGCCATTAAGATCCGCTGGGTATAATCATGGGTCACACCGGTGTAGTACAAATAATAGACCCCTTGTTCCTCATAAACAAAAGGCGCCCAAATTGCTAATTCGTCCACCGACCCTGGGATCCTGGTGCCCAACACCGCGCCTAAATCCTCCCAGTTACATAAGTCCTGCGAACGACCATAAGCGAACCATTTCTCACCAGGGATGTGGTTGCCGATCAGATAGTAGTATCCCTGGTAATAAAACACATGGTGGTCTTTCAGGCCGTATCCGTCAGGTCTCCACCCCATGGGATCACATAGCGCGGATACAGGCTGCGCAGCACTTTGAAATGAGCCAGCCAGGCCAAACATGGTGATCAGTATTGCGAAAAGGCTAAGTGATCGCATACCAGGTTATCGGCTCATCGCCTGATCCAGTCAATTAGTTGGCTCGCCGAAGATGTTATCGCCGCCAGGCTTATTGACCGCCTCAACCATAGCCGGGCGCCCAGCGGCAGCCGGGCGTAAAATACCCTGCGGAAGAGAGCTTTAAACACCAGCCACGAAAACCAGGACCCCCCTTCGCGCCGGTGTACGCGGATCATCTCCGGCCAGCAACGGTCATCGGCTGCGACGGACTTGGCTTCGCCGTGCAACCGGAAGTTCGCCCAGGGACGAGGATAGTACTTCAACGGCGCAACCTGGGACAGCCGCACCCAGAGATCGTAATCCATGGCAAAGAAGAAGCTGGGATCCAGCGGTCCAACCCGGCGCCACAAATCAGCCCGGAAGAAGGCGGTTTGCTGGGGGATATGTACATAGCCGCGGCGCAGACGGTGGTAGTCCGTTTGCCGCGCCGGGAATTCCCCGATCACCCGGCCGCGCTCGTCGATCAGGTGCGCGTCCCCGTACACCATCCCGATCTCGGGGTGCGACTCGAGGTATTCGACGGCTTCAGAGACCGCCCTCGGAAGATAAGTGTCATCGGAATTCAACCAGGCTAAAATTTCGCCGCCCGCCATCGCGAATCCTTTGTTGATCGCTTCGGTCTGGCCGCGATCGGGTTCGGAAACCCACCCGGCTAAATGCGGCGCATAGCGCCGGATGATCTCCAGGCTGCCGTCGGTAGAGCCGCCATCCACAATCCGGTATTCGATGCGCGGGTAATCTTGTTCCAAAACGGAACAAATGGTTTCTTCCAAGAACTGCGCCTGGTTGTACGACGGGGTCACGATGGAAACCAGCGGCCGGATTCGTTCGCTCACAGCCAATCCTCGTCACGATAAAACTGCGCGGCGACCTCTCCGGTCAGCTGCCGCAGCCTATCGATCTCCGTCTGGCTCAAGCGGCGCTGCCAATTCTTGAGATTGGCCCGGCTGTCCACGTGGACGGAATGCACCTTGCGGGGAGAAAGTTCCTTCGGGTTGCCGGCTGCGCTCGATTCAAGAATCGCGCTTTCCACACCAGGCGTGAACGGCAAACCCAGGGCAGCATATAGGTTTTGATAACCTGCGACAGGCTCTTTGGAGAGGTCCTCGTGGCGGATGACGATGGTTTCCGGACAATTCATCTGCAGTTCACCGACAAAACGGTAAATCATATTCCATAGGAGCGCGCTCTGCGCGACGATATCCTCCAGATGTTCCAAAATTTGCTCCATTTGTTCCCGATAGGGTTCCAGGCGGTCGCGCATCAAGAGAGGCTGCTCCAGAAAATCATCGAAGTCGAAGGACCAATCAAGGCGCATCAGGCTGCTGGTAAACGCTGCAGGATGCCGGACTACGATCACCACTTTGCAGCCCAGAGCCTTTATAAACCAGGGAGCAGAAAACACCGCAAATGGGTCTTTCAGCAGAGCCCGCTGCCCTCTGAACTGCCCGAGCGTAAAAGTCGCCCAGTCCCGCGCCATCCGCAGGCAATCTTTAAGCGAGCGCAGCGAACCGAGCTCCGCCCAAAGACGATAGCGAAAGCGGAGGGTATCCTTCAATGCTGGCAAATACAGGGCCTGGTTATCCGTGCAGATATACGTATACCAGCGCTCCACCGGGGCGAGCATAACGCCTGGACGATGGTGCACGTTGAGCGGCTCGCTGATATAGCCAACTTCTGGACTGGAAGCCAGCATTTTTCCCACCCAGGTAGTGCCGCTGCGATGAGCGCCGGTAACCAGGATCGGCTTGCCTCGCTTTTCGGAGGTCGACGCAGGCATCACTGCAAGCAAAGGCCTGGCCAATGCCCCAGCCCGGGTAAATTGAGCGACTCAACGGCTGCGCGCTGTTTTCGCCCCCCTACCCGTCGGAAATACCAACTTCCCAGGCTCGCTCCGCCTACCAGGCTGAGCGCTGCATAGGCCATACGGTGCCAGTGCTTGAGGGCGTAGCCGGGATCCCGGGTCAAAGCCCTCCCATAAGCTTGCAAAGCTGCGCCGGGTTCACCGCCATCCAGCAGATAACGTCCAACCAGCCGGTAAGCGCCGGCTTCGCAGTAAGCCTGGTTGGCCTCGACCAGCGGCCCTAACTCTGGATCGGAGCGGATCCAAGCCAACAACCGGCGGGTCTCGGTGCTGAAACCCTCAGCCTGGGCGATGTTCTTGGCGCCCGGGTGGTGGCGCGCCGCCGCCCAGACCGCCGGGATGTGCACGAACGGGCTGTGTTCGGCTATGCGCAACCATAGGTGGTGATCCAGCATAAAATGATAGCTGGCATCCAGCGTCCCGGCAGTTTCAAGAGCCGCACGGCGCATGAACACGGCTGGCTGGCAGATGATGCGGAAACCCAGTAAATCGATCAACCCCCAGTTCGGGAACCTCAGGGCATTGAGCAGCCTGCCTCGCGCATCGATGGTGACAGCATCCGCATATACCATCCCGGCCTGCGGATTGGCGCTCAAAGCGGCCACCGCGCTGGAGACCGCTCCGGGAAGATAGAGATCGTCGGAATTCAACCAGGCGACGATCTCTCCACGGGCGCGCGCCAGGCCCTTGTTGATCGCCTCAGCCTGGCCTGCATCCGCCTCGGAGACCCACCAGGACAGCCGGGGGGCATGTTCCCGGATAATTTCGACGCTGCCGTCCGTCGAGCCGCCGTCGACAACGATATATTCGATCGACGGGTAATCCTGCCCCAGCACTGATTGGAGCGTATAGGCCAGGAACTCTGCCTGGTTATAGGACGGCGTTACTATGGAGACCAGGGGTGTCATTAACGGGGGTCGGCCTTAAAACAAGCTTTCATAGAGCACTTTCGGAAATACGCGCAGCTGTCCCCCAATGGTGGCATCGAGCACTTCTCGGCCTGCTTGCGCGTACGCATCGCGGGCCATATGATAAGCCCGTTCCGAGGTCTCCAGGTCAGGCAGCTGCCAGCGGAATCCCTTGCCGAAATACTCTGGAGCAAAATGATTGGGGTCATCCCCCTGGGAGATCACGGTGGTATTGGCCTTGCCTTGAGTCGTGAAACTGTGGTCCACGCCGATCAGGATCACCTGTTCGAATCCAAGATGGAAGGCCAGCTGCAGCGCCACATAGGTCACCGTGGCGCCCTCCCACAAACGCCCGCTGGCGTCTGGTGCAAAGGTCGGGCCGGTATAGGTGGTATGCAGGAAGACCAGGGGAGCGGTGGCCACTTTCGCCGAAAATTCTGGACCGTTGCGACTGGTTGCCTCCGGTTTGATTAGATCGCGGGAGCGCCACGAGATAAACTTGGGTACCGGCAGCGCCAGGATATCTGCCGCGCACTGCTCTACGACCAGGCTGTTTACCGAAAGATAATAGCTGGTCGGGAAGCCCAGCTCGGGAAAGAGCAAATAAATGCGGTTCATCCCGAAGGTGTATTCGCCTTCCAACAGGGATAGATCGGTATGCTTCAGGCTGGGACCGTTCCCGATGATGAAAGCGCGCTCACCATGATGTCTATTGCGCGCGCTCTCCAACCAGCGGATGCTGGCCCGCCGCCTGGGATGAAGGTTCGCAGCGGGCCACTGCGCAGCGCGGCCCAGGCCGTACCACGTTTCCCTGGCCAAATTCCACAGCGGCTCCGGTAGGACCCGCTTCAGATCAGAGCGATAAGTCATCATTCCGTGCTCAAACGCGCCGTCGCGCCGCCATCAACCACCAGGGCTTGACCGGTCATGAAGGAGGATTGTTCTTCGTCAGCCAGGAAATAAATTGCTCGGGCGATCTCTACAGGTTTCCCGATCCGCCCGATGACAGTCTTATCCGCAAGATTTTCCAGCCGTTCGGTCAGGCTGCCCGCCCCCACGTGGCCGCGGCTTAAGCCGGCGTGCAGCATGGGCGTGTCCACCGCGCCGGGCAGGATGGCGTTTGAACGAATGCCGTCCGGAGCGAATTCAATTGCCATGGCGCGCGTTAGCGCCAGCAAGCCGCCCTTGCTGGCGGCATAGCTGGCGATGTTCGCCGAGGTGGCGATGGCGTGCACCGAAGAAACGTTCACGATGGCACCCCCGCCCGCAGCCTTGAAAAGCGGATGGGCCAGCTTGGCGCTCAGGAAGACCGAACGCAGGTTCGATGCCAAGACCAGATCCCATTCCTCAGCGCTGGTCTCAAGCAGGGGCTTGGTAATCTGCACGGCAGCGTTGTTTACCAACGCGTCAAGGCGATCCGTAAACAACTGGGTTTGTTGGAAGATCGCTTCCAATTCCTGAGGATCTGAGATATCCGCCTGGATGAATAGGCTGGAGTCAGGGAACACACCTCCGTACGGCGCCCGGTCGACGGCGATAACGTTCCAATCCCTGGCAGAAAACACGTCCACCGTCGCCCGGCCAATGCCGCCAGCCGCGCCGGTGATCAGGACTGTCCTACGCTTACCGAGATGGTTAATTTTGTTCATTATTCTGTTGATACTGGTAAATACAATCAATCATCAAGTTCACTTCGACTATTTCGACTCAACCTGCTTCTTTGAGGCTATCAACCGGCAGACCTAATCCGGAAAAGAGATTGCGCAGCGTATTCCAATGCACCCGTTCCCATGCGCTCGGGCTGGAATTGGCGTTGTGGGGCGCCAGCATCACCTGATCCATTTTGAGCAAGGGACTATCCAGTGGTAACGGCTCTACTTCGAAAACGTCGAGGGCAGCCCCTGCGATCACCTCTTGCTGAAGTGCATCCACCAGGTCTGGTTCGTCTACCACCGGACCCCGCGAAGTATTGATCAGGATGGCGGTGGGTTTCATCAGCGCCAGCGTCTCCCGGTTGATCAAATGATAGCTGGATGGATTCAGATCGCAGTGCAAGCTGACGAAATCCGCTCGCGCCAGCAGATCCGCCAGCGAAGTCATCTCCACACCCTGCTCCAGGACGAAGTCGGGCGCGATGGCGATGATATCATTGCCTAATAATTTCATACCGAACCCTCGGGCGCGGCGCAGCACCGCTTTCCCGCAGTTCCCCACGCCAATGACCCCGAGAGTGCATTCGCTCAGCGAACGCCCGGGGAGCTTTTCCCAGCGTCCCGCCTTCATCGCTCGGTCCATCCAGGGTTGGCGGCGGGCGTAGGCTAGTAGGTAGCCCATCACCGTGTCCGCAACCGGCAGGGTGAAGGCGTTCGGCGTGTTGCCCACGCGAATACCCAGCCGGGCAGCGGCGCCTTGGTCAATGGAGTCGATCCCCGTGCCCCATTTCGAGATCACCTTCAAGCGCGGCGCACAGGCGGAGAGTACCCGGTCGGTAAAGCGGTCATCGCCGCAAATCGCGCCGTCGAATTCTCCGGCGAGCGCCAGCAATTCCGCTTCCTCCAACCGCTCAGAGACCTGTGGGACGATCAGATCAATCCCACGGGCTTCAAAAAGTGGGCGAAATCGATCCAGGAAGGGGATCATGTAGGGGGCGGAAAAGAGCACGGTCGTCATATACCGTCCGCCCGCTGCATCAAGAACTCCGTGATGGCAAAATCCAGTTCCTCGTCGATGTCCCAGGCTTCGGCGGCGTCGATCTCGAACAGATACGGGCGCTCTCCGATGCGATTGCGCTTTTCTTCCAGCGTCCGGCGGGTGAAGATGTACAGGCAGGAATTTTCCTCGAAAACCGGGGGCAGATCCTGCGTGCGAAGTAAGATCGCCGGATTATGATTGACCGCCCTTCCAAGCGAATCCCACAAACGCGTCTGCCAGCGGGTAACCGAAAACAGCGAATCGTAACCAGGGTAATTTTCCAAATACACGTGGATGGCGCCCCGGATTGTCTCAGGCTGGAGCAGCGGGTTGGTGGTGTGAGTTTGCAGGTAGAAGTCCGCCTCGACCAGGGCCGTATCGTGGAGCAGCACCTCATTCATCGGCACATCCCCGGCTCGCAAGTGCTCCGGTCGATCGATCACCTGAACCTTGGGGAATTTCGTCTGTAATCCTGCGGCAATCTCCAGGCTGTCAGTGTCCACCACGATCGTATCGATCTCTTCGCAAACGGATAAGGTGTCCAGGATATAGTGATATAACGGCTTACCCGCAAGAGGGCGGTAATTTTTACCCGGCACACGCTCCGAGTGATGCCGCATGGGTACAAGGGCTGCTAACTTCTTCATCCTTCTTCCGTCGCGTCATTATAATGGATGGGTTTCACCTTCCTGGGCTCCACTGCGCTCTTCGAGCGGACCCCGCGAGGGTAATAAAAAGTCTGGCGCAGCTGCCAGGTCAGCGGGCCTGAATGCCGGAAACCCTGGTAGGTGCCCCAAAACTGCATAAAGCGAAAACCAAGGATACCGCTTAGCTCGGTGAACAAAGCTCCCTGCCGGGCAGCATGCCAGAGATCCACGGCGACGTTGACGGTGAACAGGCGCAGGAAATCCCACCAGTGAAAGCTTTCCCTGGGGAAGATGTGTTTGAAAGCCATCGACTCGCGCCGGTAGCGGTTGAAGATGCCCCGCAGCGTCTCGTCGTGCACGTGGATGACTTCCGCTTCCGCTGAATAAGCCACCTGGTAGCCTTGCTCCAAGGCCCAATGAGCCCAGGCGACATCCTCCAACCCGGACAGGGTTTCGTCATAGGCATGCTGCTCCCAGAGAACCCGCCGGATGGCAGCATTGGCATTGTTACAGAACGGGTGTTCTTGACGCGCTTGGGAGACTTCTGGGAACCAGTGGGCGAACACCTGATGCTCCGAAAACCGCGTGGTACCGTTGCCGCGCTGTTTTCCGTAAACGACAGCCACCTGCTCGTCTTTGAACGGCGCGAGCAGCCGTTCGATCCAGTCCGGGTAAACTGGATATACGTGGGCGCTGGCGAAAAGGATGAAATCGCTACTGGAGGCTGCGATCCCCCGGTTGAGCGAGTAACCAAAGGTGAAGTCCTCAGGGTGAATGCGCACGACCTTGACCGGGTAACGCGAAGCGATCGCCACCGTCGCATCGGTGGAGCCGGAATCGACCAGGATGATCTCCGGTTCGGAGTAGCTCTGCTTCAAGACACCTTCCAGCAGGCGCCCTATGTGCTCTTCCTCGTTGAACGCCCGGATTACGATGGAACAGCGGGCCGACTCCGGGACATTACCAGTCATAACCCATTTCGTAACCCAATGCAACCAGCAGGTCGCCGGCGACCTCTTTAAATAACCGGGTGATCTCAGGCGTGAACCGATCCTTCCAGGCGCCCACTCGTCCTGCACGGAACGTAGGCGATCGCTGGGGGTCAATACTGCGCGCCAGAACGGCGACGGCGTGTTCCCGGTCCACCTTTATCGGGAAGCCGCGCCCGACGGCATGGCCCAGGATCAAAACCAGCGCATCATCCCGATGCTCGACGAGATCCTCGAAGTGGATGACCAGCGTCCCAGGGCTCTCCAACCATCCCAGATAAGGCTCGAAGCGCGCCCGGATATCGGGGAAAGGATGCATCCAATCCGGTCGGCCCAGGATGCTGGTCCGTAATTGGGCCTCATAGTTTTCGAGTTCCTGGTAATAATCATGGTGGGCATGGCGGGGGGCCATTTCGGTTACATAATGCACGTGAGAGACAACCACGTCGCGAGGGTCGCGCAGGATGAAATAGTTTGCCACCCCCTCCCGATCGAGCAGATCGACGATTTGCGGGTGGGCGTGCAGGTGACCATAGGCAACGTCTCCTGGGCGCAGTCGCTGGACGTCCGCCTTGATCGCCGTCAACGGCCGCGGCTCTCCCGAATCGCCAGCATAAGTCACGATCGCCGGCAGCCCGCTGTCCACTGCCGGGCCGAGCTCAGTGAAACCGTGCAGCACCTGGGTCAACAAATGCGTCCCGCTCTTCGGAAACGAATTGGCGAACAGAACCGGCACGCCGGAGAAGGTCAGCTGGCGATAACGGGCCAGTTGGCTAATACGTCGTACCGCCCTGCGCGCCAACCTCGCCTGCAGCTCCAATGCGGCAGCCAAATTCATCTTTCTCGCCAGTGGCTACCAGTCATGATCGTCTTCGTAACCCAGGCGGATGAGCAGATCGCCGGCCGCTGCCTTAAAACACGCTTTGTTCGCCGGGGTGAAGTGCTCTCGCCAGTTCCCAGGCTGACCTTTGCGAAAAGTCCCGGATTTGCCGGGGGCCACGGCCATGGCCAAAGACTCGATTGCTTTGGGACGCGGCAAATTCACCTTGAAGCTGCGCTCAGCCAGGTAACCCAGTAAACGTTCAAGTGCTTTCCAGCGGTCAAGGATTAAATCCTCAAAACGCAGGCTCAGTACCTGCGGCTGGCTGAGCCAACCCAGGTACTGTTCGTAACGAGCGCGCACACCGCGCAGCTCAAAACCCGGTTGATCCACCCCCTGGATGGCCGCGTTGAGGCGCGCCTCCATGCTGTCCAGGTCTTGAGTGTAAAAATCGTGCATGCCATGTTCTGGACGCATCTGCGTGGCGTAAAAGACGTGGGAAACGAGCATATCCCGGGGGTCCCGGTAGAGGAAGATCGTGGCTCGTCCCCGTCGGGTGAGTTCAGAGAGGTAAGGTTCTTCCGCGCCCAGGTAGCCGTAGGCGACGTCCCCCGGGCGCATGGCGCGCAGGTTTTCCAGGATTGCGTGCGGGGGCAAATTCCGGTTATCTTCAGCCCGGTTGATTGGCGGGAAACCCGGATTGACGCTGGGCCCTAACCTGGTCAGACCCTGCAGTACTTGGCTGATCAGATGAGAGCCGGATTTGGGCATGGCGTTCCCGAAAACGATCGGCGACTGCTGCAGCGCCGCCGCGCCCCAACGCAGGCTGGCTGCGGCGCGCCGCCACCGCCAGCGCACAAGTTTGAGAGCGCGCTTGACCCGGTAGTACGGCGTGATTTCGTGGTTCACGAGGGAGCGGTTAATTTTCCCCTCGAAGGAAGTTTCCACCGTGCAGAATGCCGTCTACCAGAACCCGGATAGTATTATCCGACCGGATAGTATTATCCGACCGGATAGTATTATCCGACCGGACGGTATCCGCCTGGCTGGTACCCTGTCGCGGCGGCGTAAGTTCCTCCCAGGAAAATGCACGCAGTTTCACGTAACCAGGTCGAGGGTGAGGCTCGATGTAATCCCCAAAAGGAAGGGAGGCTTTCTCCAGCTGGTAGTACAAAAAACGGCGGGCGTTGCGTTGGTATTCTTCCGGCAGTTCTATCGCGCCCGGCTGGGCTAAAAACAGCTCCGCCTGCCGGCGATAGGCCTCAGCCGAATCGGGGAAGAAAACTATCGGGTACTGCGTAAAGCGCGCCTTACCGCCGCACAGCACCGGCACGCCCATCAAAGTCGCTTCCAACCCGATCGATGAGTTGTAAACCATCACGAATTTCGCCTTCTGAATCAGCTCGTAAGAACTCAAATATTCCACCGGCTTGATGAAGATTACATTGGGCAGCCGGTCCACCTGATTGCGCTCGACCCAGTCCTGGACGCTCTCCCGGCTCTGCTTCCCGGTTCCGGGACGCATTTCATCCGGATGGGCGCGAATCACGAATAGGGTTTCCGGGTGCGCCCGGATGATCTCCAGGATCTGGTCGAGCCAGGCAAACATATGCGGGAATAAGACATTCGCATGCACCTGGCTGGTATCGTAAACTACGTTGGTAAATACCGGCACGATCTGGTTGAAACCGGCCGACTTGCGTTCGAACGCCTCTCCTAACCTCTGCATATCCGGCCAGAAGCGGATGCCTGCCATGGTGAACTTGCCCTGAAAGCGCCCACTCAGATACTCATCGAGGCGCGCGTTTTGCTCGTCGTCCAGCTCGAATTCCTCGGGAATGTCGATGGGATACGCCGTGGCGTGCCTTTCGCTGAAAAACGCCGATTGGGGTTTGAAAGCCACCTCGTGCGTGATCACCCGTACGCCGGACTGCTGCGCTACCCAGCGCGCCGAGGCTTCCGGGTACATCAAGCCGTTGAACACCACCACGCACTGCGGTTCTACACGCTGCAGCAAATCGCGGAAACTTACGCCAACGTGATACGCTGATTGGATATATTCGCGGAACAGGTAACGGGTGGGTTCATCGTCCGGCAGGTTGTGGACGCGCAGCGCCCAGCGCAAAGAGGGCGTTACCAGGCTGCCCAGCGGCATCACCGGCAGTCGCTCCTCGGGATCGGGTAAGCGCCATGCAAAATCCATCAAAGCGGGAACGTTCAGATCCTCCAGCGCAGCACCCAGAGCCGAACTGCGCCGAAAAGTGAACCATTCCGTCGGCGCGTGGGCGAACATCCGCTCGGCTTGGACGATGCAGCCTTGGCATGGCGGAGGCTTGGTGTAATCCCTCCGGTTGGTTCCCAGGACGCAGTGGCTCATGCCGGATCTACAGCCAAAGTAGATCACCGGGGCGCCGGCTAACTGCACTCCACAAGCCGCCAGAAACGCGAAGGTGCTGTTTAAACTCATCCCGGTCAGCCGTGTGGAGGCATTGAAAAACACCACCGGCGGCTCATCTTTGGAGAGGCGCGCCTTCACAGCAATCTTGCGGGTCAGCCGGAACAACCGCCAATTGTTGCGCGCCTCCGCCAGATTGAAGCGCAGTCTGCGTTGAAGGCTAAGAGTATTGGCCATCAACCGCGGCAGCAATTGGAAATGGATGAATGCAATGAATTCCGAATGCTAACCGCTGCTGGCAGTTTGGACCTCATCGACGGCGCGGAAGTAAGCCTCGGACAGGCGTTGGATGGCGATGCGGAAACCCTCGCCCTGGCGCTGGTGACCGCGCCAGATCTCCGGGATCATAGTGCCCCTATAGCCATCCGGTTGACCGGCGCCGATCATCTTGAAGAATCTGACCCAATCTATGGTGCCCTCCCCGATTTGCAAGCCTTCCCCATCCAGGCCGGCCCCGTCGGACAGATGTAAATGCCGGATGTATGGAAGTAGGACCAGGACTTGCTCAAAGAAGTCCACGTGCGCCCAGTTGCAGTACAGCTTGGCGTGGGAGGTGTCGAAGCACATATTCAAGTCGAGAGGGGTGATGAAATCCCGTATTTCGTAAGCGTCCATGAAAGCATTGGTAAGCCACTGCCCGCCGAAATACCATGGATGCGGCGGCAAATTCTCCAAAAGGAATTCCACCCCGGCGTAGTCTAAAGCTTCCACCGAGCGGCGCAGGTTATCGTAGAGCGCCTGGCGATCTTCGACGGGGTGATCCAGGCTCATGCCGCCGGTGTGCACCACCACTTTGGGGGTTCCGACGAAGTGCGGCGCTATTTCGCGGGTCAGATCGATGCTCTTCTGGATCAACGCCAACGACTGGCGGCGCTGGCGCTCGTCGATGGCGCATAAATCCACCAGGGTACGCTCGAAGAACTCTGGCGCGTGCACGACCAATTTAAGGTCGAAATCTTGGCCTGGATAATGCTCGTCCAGGTCCTGGTCGGTAAAATGGAACTCGAGCATGCGGGGGTGGTACTCCAACAGCTCTTCAAAGTCGCGGAAGCGCACAGTGAAGCCCCACTCCATGGGGAGCGTATGCGCTTCGTCCAGGATCACCTCAACGCCTAAATCTTTCTCCAAAAAAGGCTCGTCCTCCTCGATCTCCCTGGTTGCCACCCGCCCGATCAATTCGTCGTAGTGCTGCGGCGAAATGCCCAACGCCGGTCCTTTGACCGTCACCAGTTCGGCGGTGATGATCTCTCCCGCTTGGATACAGCGAGCTGCGACTAAGCTTTTCCCCAATACCTCACGATTGAGGATTTCACCGCGCGAGATATATTTCTCCTCGCCGGTGCCCAACGCCTCCCTGACCTGCTGTATATCCCGCACCATCTTCCTGAATCCCTGGGGCTCCAGGCTTGCAGCGTGGTCGGGACCGTCCATTGTGCGGTCCAGGGTAATATGCCGCTCGATGATGTTGGCGCCCAACGCGGTAGCAACCGTGGAAACGGCGATGCCGCGTTCGTGCCCGGAATAGCCCACCGGGACGCCAAACCGGCGCAAACGGTCCATAAAGCGCAGGTTGATGTCCTCAAAGGCGGCGGGATAGGTGCTGTTGCAGTGCAGCAGCGCAAATTCCGCGCCGCGCTGATTGAGGAACCGGACGGTGGTCTCGACCTCTTCCATCCTGGACATCCCGGTCGAAAGGATGATCGGTTTGCCCTTATTGACCAAGTGGTCCAGCAAGGGCAGGTTGGTCAGGTCGGCTGAGGCGACTTTGTACGCCGGCACTCCCAGCTCCTCCAGGAAATCGGCGCTCTCGATATCAAACGCCGAGCACATGAAGATGATAGCTTTATCCCGGCAATATTCAACGATGCGGTGATAAGCACGGTCGGGCAGCTCAACCCGCTGCAGGATCGGCAGGAGGTAACGCAACGTCTTTTCACCGGCGTTGGCGTTATCCAGGTATTTTTTAGCGTACAGGCTCTCCAGATTGCGCTTTTGAAATTTAACCGCATCAGCGCCGGCATCTACTGCAGCATCGACTAGCTCCAGAGCCAGCGGCAGCAAGCCATTGTGGTTCACGCCGATCTCGGCGATCACAAAAGCAGGGTGGCCATCGCCGATCAGGCGATCGCCGATCTTTATCACAGGCATTTATTATTCTCCAGAAAGGCGGGATCGAACTTTAAAATTGATAGGTCTTTCGCATTTGGAGCAGGGTTGGGGCTGATTAGCCTAGCTGGAAGCCCAGATCGTCCAAGCTGAGCTCCCCGCTTTCGACCAGCCGCTCGGCGCGGCGCCAGTCATCCGCCGAATCGATATCGATCCAGTCTGCCGCGTCTATCACGAGCGGCAGAATACGCTCCCCCGTCATTGAATTCTTTTCCAGAAAAGTCCTGGACCAGGCCGCATCCACATAGCCGGTCTGCCAATAAACTTCCGGCAGCGCCTGGCGCGGCATATTGTAAGCCTCGGGGTATTCCGTCTCGATGAGCGGGTGCATGATCCCTTCCGGATCGATCCGCCACATCTTGTAAGGGTTTTGAAAAGGAACGCAAACCGTGCGCACCGAATCGGCCTGCGGATGCTCCCTCAACCGCGCCACCGCCTGGTCGATATGGCTGACCCGCCGCAGAGGAGAGGTCGGCCGCAGCTGGACGACGATCTCCGGATGGTAATCTTCCTGCTCCGCCAGCCAGTGCAAGGCGTGCTGAAAGACAGGCAGATCGGGTGTGTCGTCTTGGGAGTACTCCTGCGGACGGGTAAACGGCGCCTCCGCACCGTAGTCCAGGGCAATCTGCCGGATGTTTTCATCGTCCGTAGATACGATCACCCGAGCGACACTCCGGGCAGCCAGCCCAGCGGCGATGCTGTAGGCAATTAAAGGGCGTCCGGCAAAAAGACGGATATTTTTATGGGGAATGCTCTTGGAACCGCCTCGGGCGGGGATCAATGCCAGCGTTTCGAGCTGACTCACCATGCCGTCCAACCGCCGTCTACTACCAGGTTGGCGCCGGTCATATAACTGGAGGCGTCGGAGGCCAGGAAAAGCAGCGCGCCATTGAGCTCGTCTTTCTCAGCCATGCGTCCCAAGACCGTGCGGGCAGCGTAAGCTTGCAGGAATGCATCGTCGTGCTGGTCGAACACGCCGCCCGGCGAGAGCGCGTTGACGCGGATATTCTTACCGGCGTAGTAGGTCGCCAGGTAACGTGTCAAGCCTAAAAGCCCGGCCTTGGTCACCGAGTAATAAACAGGTTTGTACTGAACTTCTACGCCCGCTCGCTGGTAGAGCCGCTGGTCGGGCCCGACCAGGCCGTAGATCGAACACAAATTGACGATCACACCCCCGCCCTGGCTGAGCATCGGTCGGATGGCAGCCTGGCTGGCGAGAAAAACACCGGTCAAGTTGACGTCCAGCGCTTCTCGCCAGGCCTCCAGGGGATAATCCTCAAAGGCGTTGGCGAGCTCCTCCGGCGCCTTCTCCGTTTGGCCGGGAGCGAACTTCGGATCGCGTGCTGCACTGTTGACCAGGATATCCAGACGCCCAAAGCGCTCCAGTGTCTCCGCAACCAGCCCCTGCACGGACTGGGCTTGGGTGACATCGGTTTGAACGGAAATAGCTTGCGGCGCGTCCGCTGGCTGCCCTTCGTTCAGAGCGCTGCTTATCGCTTCCGCTCCGCCACCATCCAAATCGGCGACCACCACCCGCGCGCCGGCCTGCGCCAGAGTCCGGCAAAATTCCGCACCCAGCAAGCCGGCTCCGCCGGTGACGATGGCGACCCGCCCGTACAGATCGAACTTTTCAGGCAGGCCGGGCATGCAGGCTAATTAACCTCAACAGTCTCGAGCGTGACAGGCTCATCCTCGCGGCCGTTCGCATGGTCTCCGTCCTCATGACCGTCCGCTTTCAGATAGCCGCGTTCTTCCAGGAACCGCAGGATCTCATTCGCATTATCGGCGGGGGAGACGCCAACGGTCTTCAAAGTGAGCTCCGGGTCCACCGGGACTTCGTAAGGATCGTCGACGCCGGTGAAACCGGTGATCTGGCCGCGGCGAGCCCGGGCGTATAACCCTTTAACATCCCTTTCTTCACATACCTCAATAGGGGTGTCTACAAAGACCTCGATAAAATGATCCTCGCCCACGATCTTGCGCACCTCGTTTCTCGTGGCACGGTAGGGGCTGATCGCCGCGCACAACACCATCCCACCGTGGCGGGCGATTTCGCTGGCGACGAAGCCGATGCGCAGGATGTTCGTATCGCGGTCTTCTCGGCTGAATCCCAAACCCTTGGAGAGGTGCGTGCGCACGACGTCGCCGTCCAACAATGTAATCTGGCGTCCACGTTCCAACAGTTTGGAAGTCAAGATCTCGGAAATGGTCGATTTGCCGGCGCCGCTCAACCCGGTGAACCAGATGCACACCCCTTGTTTGTACCGTGGCGGGTAGACTTCCATGAGAATTTGGGCTGTCTCCGGGCGGGTGAACCACTCCGGAAGCAGCTGGCCTTTCGCCAGGTATTCATCTCGCACTTGGGTGCCGGAGATCTCGGCGATGTTCGCGTCCTCCTCAACTTTGTCGACTTCTTCATACCGATCTTCTTCAGGCAAATAAACCAGCGCTTTGAATTCCAGGGGCTTTACGCCGATCTCGTCGCTGTATTGAGACAACATCAGCTGCGCTTCGTACGGGCCGTAAAACGGGCGGCCGTGGCTGTCATTGCCCGGTCCGGCGTGATCGCGGCCCACGATGAAATGCGTGGCGCCATAGTTGCGGCGAATGATGGCATGCCACAGGGCTTCTTTTGGCCCGGCCATGCGCATCGCCAGCGGCAGCAGGCTGAGCAGCGTGCTGCTCTTGTCATAGTAATTTTCGACCAGGGTACGGTAGACCCGCACGCGCGTATAATGATCAACGTCGCCGGGTTTGGTCATGCCGACAACTGGGTGAATCAACAAACTGCCTTTTATCCCCTCAGCGGAGCGCTTAGTCAGCTCTTCGTGGATGCGGTGCATGGGGTTGCGAGTCTGGAAAGCGACCACCTGCTGGTTGCCAAACTGCTCCAACTTTTCCCGCACCTGCGATGGGTTTAAACGCAGGTTGACAAAATCGTGGTAGCGAGGCAGGTCGATGACTTTCAGCTCTCCGGACACGTAAATTTTGCCCCACTGCCCCATCTCGGAGATCAAGGGGTGGCGTGGGTCGGTGGAGCCCAATACCAGGCGCGCTTCCCGCTGCGGGTCATAATGGTATACCTCTTCGATCTGCATCACGGCGATGGTGTTATTGCGCGCATCGCTCAAGGTGATTTGCTCGCCCCAGCTGGGCAGATCTTTTTCGTCGACCGGAAGCGTAATCGGGATGGGGAACAAGGTGCCATCCACCAGCCGCATTTCGGTCAACACGCGTTCGTAATCCGCTTTACCCATGAAACGATCAAGCGGAGAGAAGGCGCCGATCGCTAGCAACTCCAGGTCGCATAAAGCACGTGCAGAGATTTGCACCGAGGGGAGCCGGCTGGATTTTGCCAACAATTCCTCCCGTTCCTCTCCTTCAACCATCAGGTTGACTAATTTACCTCCATAGGGAGCGATCAATTTGCCTTCTTTGATTTTCGTGGTCATACGACAGTTCTCCTTACGATGAATTTATCCGACAGGATTCGGGCTTACGCAGTTCGCCGTAAAGTCCGGTGATTTAAGCGGTCAGCGAGAGGTAAGGGGCGTTTGATGTGCCGATCAAAGGTCGTCCATCGCGCGTCATTCTTCATGCGATGTCGTTCACCGCACGATTCAGTACCTCCCCCACCCTTCTTTAACGCAGCCGGAGCAGAATCATTTCAGTTGTGCTCGAATCCGGGGAGAATGTAGAGGTAAAAAAACCCAACGATTCGCCTAGAGCAGTCCTTCGCGACCGGTCTCAATCAACCGTACCAGCCGATTTTCCCGGGCTGAAAGATGAGCTGCCAGCGCCAACTTCAAAGCCTGGATGCCGTCACCTAGCGTACAGCGCGGCGCACATTCGCCGCGTGCTACCCCAAAAAAGTGGGCCATCTCCTCCAGGAACATATCGTTGCGTTCAAAATCCGGGCCAGGTTCGTACCGCACCCAACCCGGTCCAGATTGCCCTTCCACTGGTGAGGAGCTGTCCTCCCCCCGATAATAGGCACAGCTGCCGTCGTAATTGTCCCAACGCAGCACGCCTTTGCTGCCCACGATCTCCAGGGAGTGTTCAGTCGGGCGGCGGCTGAAATCCAGGTGGACGCTGCCCAATTGTCCTTGCTCGAAGCGCAGCCCGATCTCGGCGGTATCTTCGACTGCCAGTTCGAATTCGTTCAGTTGATCCTTGAAAGCCCAAACCGCCTCGACCTCTCCCAGCAGCCAGCGGACATAATCCAGCGGATGGCACAGGGTAAGGATCACACCACCACCCAGGTCGCCTCGCGCGCTGTAGCCGACCCGGTAGTCTTCCCAGGGATGCATCCCGGGGAGGTATTCCGCGTAGACCGCCCGCAGGGACAAGGGCTGCCCGATCTCGCCGTCCTGCAGCCAGCGCGCCGCCTGCTGCAAGCCCGGATGAAATCGAAATTGAAATCCGACCAGCGCCTGACCGCCTCCCTGTTCTACGGCGTCTGCCAGCTCCTCCACTCGCGCCATCGAGTGGGAGATCGGCTTCTCAAGGAGCAGAGGGCAGCCCCTCCTGGCGGCAGGGATGGCGACATCCAGGTGCAGGGCGGTCGGGTTGGAAACGATCACCCCATCCGGCTGCAGGTCGAGTGCTTCGTCCAGGTCGGTCACCACCTGGAAGCCTGCAATATCGGCCTCGGGCAGTGTGCTTTGATGGGTGCGGTACAGCAGGATCTCGTGGGCTTCGCCGTTGCGCTCCCCTAAGGCAACCAGGTTGCGCAGGTGGCGGCGCCCAACGGAGCCGAGACCGGCGATTAGAAATCTCACAGGTTGATGCTCTGCGGGGAGTTCAAGCGTTATGAATTGCGATAAGGTTCGTTGACCGCCTGCAGCTTGGTCTGCAGCTCTTGGCTGAGCTCGCCTGCTAGCGCACCGCGCGTATCGTAGAGATCTTCCAATTCCTCGGGGTCGTTCTCGAGGTCGTAGAGTTCGTAGACGCTGGTGTAGTCATCGTAACCGAAGTAATGGATCAGCTTATACGGCCCTTTGACCATCGAGACCGTCCCCCTGGTAAAAGGCGCTATGCGCGGGTTGGTCTTGCCATCCATCGTAAAGACGCTGCGGTCGTCGGCAGAACTGTTCTCGCTAAAGGTGGGCAGGATGCGTCCCTCGCTCCACGCCGGCGCAGGCAAGCCGCTTACGTAGCATAAGGTCGGCAGCAGGTCCACACAGCTGGTGGGCATGCTTACGTCAATTCGTTTCCGCTGACCCGGGCTGGAGATCAACAGGGGTATCCTGGTCAACGGCTCATACAACGTCTGGGTGATGTGCTCCAGGATGCCTCGTTCGAACATCTCGCCGTGGTCGGAGGTCACCACCAGGTATGTGTTTTCCAACAAGCCGTTCTGAGCCATGAAATCATAAAGGCGTCCGAATTCGGCGTCAGCGTAGGCGATGAACTCGTCATATTCGCGCCTTTTCTCTTCTAACTGCTCCTGTTGATGGCCTTGTGTAAAGTGATGAGCAGGTTTGGTTGGCGTGTGGAAACCGTCATTCAAAAACATATCGTAGAACTCACGGCGGGTATTGTAGGGTTCGTGAGGCGGCATCATATGGAAATAGCCCAGGTACGGGCGCGGCGAATTGGAAACCTGCCCCGCGATCCAGTCGATGGCGTCCTCAAGCAGAAATAACAGCGGGGCCGCGTTAGCGGACGGTATCCCGCGAGGGAATAGTTCCTTGTAGGCGCGCTGGAGATCGTTGCCTTTGTTCGTGCGCCACAGCCGGTGCAGGGTAGAAACGAATAAAGTGCTGGGGATCTTGTGATCTTTGCCGCGCAGCGCCAACCGTTCACCCATGAACTCGACGTTGTGATCGTTTACAAACAGCCCATCGGCCAGGATCTTCTCGTAATACAGGGCCAGCTCTTTGGTTTTCTTGAAAAGGTCGATGTCCTCACTGAACTGGTACAACAGCATCCCTGCCAGGTCGTTGTGAGTGTACGCCATGCGGTTGTACGTATTCGCTGGAAAAGCGCTGAATAAGTTCTGTCGGAGGTAATCCCGGATCACCCGGCCGTACACGTGAAAGGCGCGGTGGGACCAGGGATAGGTACCAGTCAACAGGGAAGACGCGCCGGGGGTGGTAAAACTACCGCCGGCGTAGTGCCGGTTGAACACCGTGGCGCGTTCGGCGAAGCGGCGCAGGTTGGGCGTATTGTCGCGCGGGTAACCGTACAGCGATAGATTCGTCGCCGAACAGGCATCGAAAACTAGGACCAGGATGTTCGGCGCATTCGGATTCTGCGAGGGACCTTGCGGCTCACCGCCCAGTTCGTTGAAGAGATCGAAAGGCACCTTCAGGAGCGGCAGCAGCGCCAATAATTTTAAGAAATCACGTCGGCTTAAATCTGAGTGCATGGGAACTATAGGACCCGATCGTTCAAACGTTGCGCAGCACGATGATAAAAATGCTCAGCGCGTCCAGCCCCAGGTAAATAAACGAGAGCACCATGAGCCGTTCAGCAGCGCCGGATAGCGCCATTTCTAGTTTCTTATAATGTTGGATCAAGAATGAACCGACTGCGATGGCGACGAGGATCGCAGCAAAACCAAGCAGCAGCCCATTGACCGACCACATGTTCCCGGCGCCGCCCTGAGTGTGAGCCAGCACTGCCCAGGCGGAGACGACCAGCGCGGCCAGGCTGCCCTGGGCGACGAACCTGTCCAGGAACCAGCGCTTCGGCAGGATAAAGCCGAGCGCGAGGACTCCGGCAAGCAGTAGAAGGCTATCGACCAGGGCGAACAACTGGGTGTAGGCAATCCCGCCGAGTAACTCCCAGATGTTCATGTACAGAATCCAGGCCGGCACTTCCTGCAAGACGTTATAGATCGACCAGATATGGGTGATAAACACGCAAACCACGAAGGTGGCAAGCAGCTCCGGGCCGGATGGCAGCCGGTCCCTAAAGATAGCCAAGGCTTTTCAATCGCTCCTCGACCACCTCTTGGTCTTCGTCTCCCCCGCTCGGCGGCGGCGCCGCGCCGCTATCGACAAGGTCTTCCCCGATCGACAACCGGGGGATATCCCGGTAGGAAGGGCTTGCCAGCTCGCCCAGGTGCTGGTTAGAGAACAATACACCGGGCACAGCCGCGGCGTGGAAGCAGTGGTCGCCAGACCAGTGATCCCGGTTGGGTTCGATTGCTTCAGGTTCCCAGCGGCCCAATCCGGTCTGAGAAGAAGCCCGGTATCCCGGCGCAAAGCCAACCAGCAGGTCAGGCGCGTATTCGCTCAACGAACCCGCGAAAACCTCGTCCCTGCGGTAGACTTTTGTGACGACCGGTTCTCCGTCCGGACCGCGCCAGCTTTCTAGCTGGGCGGCGAGCTGCTGGCGCAACGAGTCCGTCTGATCGGCTTCGACAATGCCCTGGCCCTCGCGCCCGTCCAGATTGAAATAGATGCTGTTCAGTCCCAGGGCATAGGCTCGGCTCTGCGACCAATCCACGTACTGCAGATCCGCGGAGGGATTTTCGTTATGCGGGGTCAAAAAGCCCTGGTCGATCAGCCAGCGGTTCAAATGTACTTTATGATCGAACCGGTTGAACCCATGGTCGGAAACCACCAGGACTCGGGTAAGCTGCATCCCGCCCTTGCCCAACTGCTTGGCGACCTGCCCCACCAGCCCATCCAGCTTCGTATACCAGCGCTCGATCACGTCCTGCCGATCGCGCCAGAACATGTGCTGGATGCGATCAAGCGAATCGAAAACGACGCCAATGACGCCTTCCCGGAAATCGGATAATTGGTCCATCAGGATCTTCGCCCTGGTTTCGACGATCGAATCGCACAGGTCCAAGAACTGCTGGTCGTCGATGAAACCTTCCTCGAGCCCGGTGGTATCCTGCGGCCAGCCGATGGTCAAAAACGGCCCACCGGCTTCCCAGGCGCGTTTAACGAAACCGCCCGGCGTGCCATAACGCCAGAGCGATTGCAGCGGGTGCAGCTGCAGCGGCAGCGAATACAAGCGGATTTCCGGTTGAAGTTTGGTGATGATGATCCGCGTCAGCGCGCGGATCTTTACGAAAAACCCGACTTTGAAAGTCAGCTCCAAAATCGGACTCCACTCACCGATGGTCAAGTCGATCTGTTGGTCGTCCAGCTTTACGCGCGCCGAGCGGTCATCGATCAAATCGATCTCCAGCGGCAGGCCGGTTTCCTTGACGTTCCAGCGCGACTTGCGGATCGGCCCTTTCAGGGTTCCGCTGAAACGGCCCTTCCCGGTTGAGGTCAGATGCTCGACCGGAGTCTTCAGGTCTTCGCCCTCAAAACCGGCTTCAGAGGTGAAGAAGATCCCCACCCCCAGCTTGCCGTGGATATCCGGCGTGCCCAGCCCCGGCAGCGTATTGAGCGGCGAACCCAGCCGGGCTGGGAACATTGCCGGCCACCACATCATCGAGGCGGGATATCCCCGCCGGACGGCCTGATCGAACAATGTATTGGCGTTGAACGGTGGAACGAACTGTGAACCTCCCAGGCCCTGTTTTGTCGGCAGCAGGGATACAAAAGGCGCATAGTTCTTCGGGTTGCGGTGGACGAAATCGAAGATCCCGTGCCCGCCCGGGTTCAGCCCGGTGGCAATACTCGTCCAGGAGACCTCGCTTTGGGGCGGGTTTGCGACTTCGAAGCGGGCGTAGAATCCATCGTCCAGGAAACGCGTCAGGTTCGGTAAAGAGCCCGACGCGGAAAGCCGCTCGAAAATTCCCGGATCGAAAGCGTCCAGGCCGAGGATAAGTGTTCGCATGGAGGATTAACTGTTTTGGAGGTTTAGCGGTTCTCTTCGGCTTGCTCGGGGGCGGCGAGGTCCTCTTGCTCTTCTTCTTGGCCGCGCAAGTAGCGCATGCCCCGGAAGAAAGCCTTCTTGATCCGGCTGGAGAAGAACAAGATAAAACCGGAAAACAATCCGATCGCCACCGCCAAGATTTGGAAGAGCATACCGCCGGTATTCGGATCGATATAAGCCGCCTGAGCCGGTCGGGCTGCTAAGAAGCTCAGGATCAGGGCAAAAAATCCCGCTTTGAGGATTATGTTTTTCATCAGATATCTCCTGCAACTACAAACTAAACAAAATAAAGCGGAGCGAAGTGTACCACAAACCACCTCCTCCAGCGAACCCGCCTCCAGCCGAGCTTTTTACTGCTGGCTTAGATAAATCCAACCATCCTCGAGCGTTTTCCAGAGCACGAGATCGTCGGCCAGCTCCGCGATGGGTGGATACGAACTAGAATGAAGGTTAGTGTCGAAAAGCACCAGGGCGCCGCCCTGCTGCGCAATGGTCAGGTGCATCTCGCGCAGCTGCGCCGGGTAGTCCACTGCCGCCTGACCCTTGACCACGTCGACCTTTTCGGGGATCCAGTTTGCCAGCCTTCCGGTCAGGAAGGTGATCGGGAAAGCTTCGTTGGAATAGATCAGGGTATCTTCAGGGAGCTCCCGGAGCGCCTGGATGGTTGCGGAGGATCGCCAGTCACGGCTGTTGAAGCCAAGCCCCTCTTCACGGACGACAGCCAGTAAACCTTGAGAGCGGACAAAGTTTACGCCGATTAGGAGGATGCCGGCGAGGACGACGGCGGTACGTAATCTGCGCGAACCCAGCAGGAAGAGCGCTGCCCAAAGTATCACTAGCGCCAGGATCATCCCCAAAATGTACACAGGAAACAGGATGCGGTCGTTTAACCGGGTTGAGGCATCGAAGAAGGTGAGCGAGAAGCCCAATAACACCACGTAAGCCAGGATAAAGACAGCCAAGAGCCCTGTGGCAATCCAAGCTCGCCTGATTCTACCGCCGCCAGCCGCGAGCGTGCGCCCGCGCGTGCCGGCATAAACCGCCGCGCCAACCAGAGCCAAAACCACTACAGCGGTAAACATGAGTCTCAAGAGGCCGGGAACTGAGGGCGGCAGCAACCAGAGTGAGACTGTGACCAATCCCTGGCGCAGCTGGGCTGCCGTAGGCGGGTGGAAGAGAAAAGCCCGGTTAGCGCCTCCTCCCGTGAGCAGGCTGTTGCGTACGTACCAGGCGACCATCACTCCTGCGGCGACCAGCCCAAAGAGCAAGGCGTCCTTCACCCGCTTCCACCAGGGTTTGCGCCCCAAGATCAACACGGCCAGTCCCCCGGCGCCGGCAGCCGATGCACCGACATAGCGAGCCAGGTAGGCCGTCCCGGCGAGCAACCCGGCCAGCGCCAGAGTCCGGATGTCGCCGCGCGCCAGATAAGCAAACAACGCCCCCAGGAGCATCATTATGGCGAGCAGATACGGGGGCTCGGACATCGCCATCAGGTGCACGTCAATCAACACCGGTGAGGAAACAGCCAGCAGCGCGCCTAGCCCCCCTGCCAAGGTTGAGCCGGTGAAGCGGTACACCAGCCAACCGATCATGGCGACGTTGATCCCGATTAAACCAGCCGCGAGGATGCGAGCGACGAAATCGACCGGGATTCCGGACAGCCAGTGAAAGAACGCCAAGATTATGGGATAAAGCGGCGGGTAATGAGTCAGCGGGATCAGGTTGCCAAACCCGTCCGTGCGGCTCAGACCCAGGCCGTCGACGAGGTTTCCGGCCGCGCTGAGGTAAAACATCGAATCATAGCCAACGCCGATGCCCCAAGGGGTATTCACCCACAACAAGACGCTGCTCAGCGCACCTAATAATGCCAGTAGCACGTAAAACGTGCCCGGCGAGGACGCACGCGCCGCAAAGCCTTTCACCAATTTAAATCCTGCTCGTAACCCCAATCGATGAGGGTTTGTCCGGCGATGGATTTAAACAGCGCTTTATCGGCTGCGGTGAACAGCTCTCGCCAGGACCCGGCCTGCCCTTTTGATATGTTCTTGGCAAGGTCGCCTCGCTTCTCCTGCTGCCAGTCAGCGTCCGGGTTACGCGCCATTTCGGCTTGAACCTGTGCCTGCCATCCAGCGAATGCGGGTTCCGCGCCAAGGAAACCCCATACGCGCGCCATTTCCGTCGCCGGCCGTGAGAGCAGATCTTCGTAGCGCAGGTCGAGATACTGCTCTCCGAAGAGGGCCTTTGCATGGGCGCTCGTCTCTCGCAGGTTACTTACCCAGCCCTCCGCGCCTTGGCTCAGCGCCTGAGGGGTAAAGAGGGAGGTTTCGCCCTTTAAGAACGGTTCCGGATCTTCCGAAAACGCCAAACGAATTTGTTTATCGACCTGGTTTAGGTGCTGGGGAGCGTCAATGAACTGCTGAATGCGGTGGGAGAGCAGCGTGTCGCGCCCATCCCGGACGATGAAAAGCAGCAGCCCATCCGGATACACCTTGTGTAATAAGCGGACGGCCTCGCCGTCCATCAGGCTGTTGGGGCTCTTATCGCCGACAATGCGCTTGCCCAGCCGGCGGGATTCCCGCTCCAGGATGAAATCCGCGGCAGCGCGCAGCACCACGGGCGAAAGATCCGAGCCCCGGTTCCAACGGTTGCTCCGCTGGCTCAACCAATCTGCGACCTCCGGATCGCTGACCAGAGATTGGAGCAGGGGTGCACGGGTGAAGAAATGCGCCTGCCAGCTGCAGTGCACCTCCGGATGGAGGCGGCAGAGCCTGGCCAGCAGCGTCGTGCCGGAGCGAGCGTGGCCAAAGATGAAGAACTTGGTTGCCGGAAAAATCGCCCGCGCCTCTAAAGCCTCCTCCGGGGAGAGCGCCGGGACCTCCCGGACTGCCCCCAAGGGCGAGTCCCCGTAAAGCAAGACACGCGCCGCTGCTCTCAGCCGCTGAAAATAGCGTCTCATCGGTCTCTCAGATGCGAGGGGTTTAATGCAGCACCCGGAACAAGTGGTCGTAGAGCGCCCGCAGGACGCGCCGGCTGCCTGGGAGGCGCATCAGCCAGTGCGGGTGCCGCTGCAGCGTCACCCCATTCCCGTCCACCCGAATGCCCAGCGCTTCCGCCTCCTCGATCACGCCGGGGCTGAGTACGTTACCCAGGTGGCGCGTGTAGCGCTGAGATGTGGACAACCTCAAATAACCGCGCCTATCGATAGCTTCGTCCATCTCGACCATCGCGCCCATCAACTGGCCGGTCCAAACTTCCGGCAAAGCCTTGAGGATCACTTCCTTGCGGGCGACGAACTGGAAATGGTTCGCTGAGCCAACTGCGGTGAGGTCGCCGCAGCGTAGGACGAACTCGCTCCAGTTTTTCATCGCTTGGAGATGCTCGCCCGGTTCGCGCCCCGTGCTTTGCGCCCAGTCGATCTCCCATCCATCCGGGATGAAGCGCTCCCGGGTGACCTCCAGCCCGGCTGGCCCGTTCTCCAGCAACCTTTCCACGCTGCTGACCGCATAAGTCCCGGCGAAGCGCACCGGGACCCCACTGACCATCCCAGCGTTGGGGATGCCGTCCAGCAGCGCCAACTGCGGCTCCAGCCAGCCTGGGTAGAACAGGATATCGTCGTCGGAATAGGCGATCACTTCCCCCGGGGCTGCCTGGAAGAGGATCATCAGGGCGCCGATCTTGCCGACATTTTCCTTGGATAGGATCAGGTAATCGATCTGCCCTGCCTCCCGCATCCCGGTAAGGTACTCAACCACCGGGGCGCAGCTGCCGTTATCGAAGACAAGCAGGTCGCACGGGAGCTGTGCGTTGGCGCGCAGGCTGTTCAGCGTGAGCTGCAGCACCTGTAGCCGGTGTTTGAAATACCCCGCCTGGTGCGGGATATAGGTAAGCACCGCCGCGCTCACCCTCGCCGGCTGGTAGGCGGAGTCTTTGCCCCGCGCCGGGTTTATGCCAACCCTAGCCATCGATTAAATGGTCGGTATAGGTTGTGAAGGATCACGGGTTATACAGGAAGTCGCCGAGCAGTTTATCGTTCACCCAGATATTGGCCTTGCTGACTTCAGAGAACTGGTAGATCGTCCCCCACACCTGATCGCGATAGCGCTCTTTCTCGCAGCCATCTTTGGGTTTAGTGAATTTCCCGCTCAAATAAACGATCATCAAGCCGTCCGAGGCGGAGAAGTCGATCTTGCTTACTTTCAGGGAGGACTGGTAAACGGCGTTGTAGAAACCGCCGCTGAATTGAACGCCGATGGAAAACAGGTTGTTCAACGCGGCGGTTGTATCGGCGACGACGTCCCCGGAGCGAACCATACCGGTGCTCAACGGGATCAAGGTATCGCCACAGCCAGCGTACCCTCCGGTATCTTTGCTGATCAGGTAGCTGACGATCCATCCTGAAGAACCGGCAGATTGAGGCGCAGGCGTCTCTGTGGGTTCCAAGGTGGGCGTCAGGGTGGGTGTCCACGTTGCGGTAGATGAAGGCGTGGTGGTCTCGGTGGGTTCCAGGGTGGGCGTATCCGTTGAAGTTGGTACCGCCGTTGCGGTCTCCGTGGCAGGCACGCGCGTTTCGGTAGAAGTTGGCGGGATAGACGTAGCAGTCGGACTTGGTGTGGCGGGAGAACAGGATGCACTCACCGCTATCAGCAGCACGAAAAGGACAATTTGAAGGGGAGAGAGTTTTCGCGTGGACATAGGCTTGCGCTGCCCTCGGCAGCGTTCTCCTGGCGTCAGAAATTGGTAGGAGCTACGCAGTTTTCCGGGAAAGTGGTAGTTTTCAAACAACCCCTTTCTTCCCTCGAGCGCGTAGTCCTAATTGGATTGAGATTGAAGCACTTCGTCATTAGAACGGAATCCAGGCCTGCCGGGGGAATAACCGCTGAATGACCCGCCGGCGAAGCATCCCAGAGCGACGCTTCAATTCCACGCCGCGTTCTGGCTGCACCTCGTTGACCCAATGGCGTTTCCCCGCTGGCTGCGCCAGGGCGGTGAGATAGAGGGGCAGTAGCTCCGAGCGCGGCGCCCCGTGTGCTTTCAGCGTGCGGACCTCATATCCGGCCCGGGCGAACGACTGCCGAAGGGTATGTTCACTAAAAGATACTAGGTGGGCGATCTCGAAGCAATCATGGGCGTACAGGTTCGGCACCTCGATCAATAACCAGCCTTCTTGGGACAAAAATCTATCCCTGAGTCGGTATAGATGGCCCACCGGGTCGGGCAAGTGTTCCAGCACATGCGCCATGGTAATGAGATCGCAGCGTTCTTCTCCAGCTTGCTCGAAAGCCTCCAGCGATGGATAAACCTGGATGCCGCGCTCTTGAGCGAACGCCCGGTAGGTCTCACCAGGCTCGATCCCGACCATCTCGCCCCCATAACGGGCGTGGATGGTTTCCAGCAAGATCCCTGCCGAGCAGCCGATGTCCAGATGTCGGTCGTAGCGGTCCACGTACTGCTCCAGGTAGCTGGCCAGCGCAGCCGCCCGAGCCGATTGAACGGCCAGGTCTTTCGCGGTAGGCCCTTCGGTTCCTTGATAGACCTGGCGATATTCGCTGGCGTAGAACGCCTCCAGTTCAGGATCGGTCTTGCGCGGGGATTGGTAGACCAGCCCGCAGCCCTTGCAGAGGCGGTTGATCACCGGCTGTCCCAGAAAAGTCCTGCGGTCAAACAGCTCGCTGGCCCCACCGCCGCAGAGAGGGCAGCTCTGAACTTGTTCCGGCATTGGCTAAACCAATCGCCGCCGCGCGCGCCGGAACCGGCGCGCCACCGACCAGCGCAGTCCTTCCCGGCTGCCATCACGCGGGGCGAAAAAACGCTCCGCACGGCGCAGCAGCCGGGGCAGCGTCAACCTGGCCGCGCGTACCTTCCCGGCCACGAGCTCGTGATTGGCGTCCAGGAGCATGTACATATGTCCCAATCCGCCGCCCTTCTCCACGTTGACGTCCGTCTCGACCAGATCATAGTGCGGGTTTCCGCCAGGAAGGTGGCTGTAATCATGATCCTGGTGGATCACCGTGACCGAATTCGTCGCGTCGATCACTGGCCAGCCCTGCTGGCGAGCGTGGTAAATCATCCAGTTATCCCAGCCAGCGCGCCCAATGGCGAAATCAGGCAGCTTCGCGAACTGATCGCGCGGGTAGATGAAGTAATCGCTGCCGGCTGGAGAATGCAGCCGGCCGCGCGCCTGGACATCCGTGCGCAGCCGCTCCGTCCACCCATTGGAGTAGTCCACAAGCTGGCGAATATCGAGATCCCAACGCTGGCCTACTAGAAGGAAACTCGCTTCCTGCCGCAGCACACGGCGTGCGCTGCTCACGAAATCAGGCAGGACCAGGATGTCAGCATTGAGGTAGGCCAACAAGGGCGAGTCGCTGTTGCCCCGGGCCAACGCAAAGATCGAACTTACCAGCGGCGTTCCCCATTCGTTAACTTCAACCTGCGGCAGGTGCTTGATGCCGTACTCGGCGGCGACGTCCGCCATTCCGGCCTCGTCGCCGATCATCAGCACCTCGACATCATCACCCAGGCTTAACCAGCAGCGCAGCGCGTTGCGTTGAATGGTGGCGATATGGGGATTGGTAAATGGCTTCGGCGTTGTGAACAACGTGATCAGGCTCATTGTCGATACAGGGTGGTAGCAGGTTCAGCTGGCGCGGTCGTCCACTTCGAACACGTCCTTATGAAGGACTCCGGCGTTGATCGCCGCCAGCTCGGGCTCCTCCTCAAAGAGGGACAGCACATCCTGCCAGGAAAAGTCGTCCCGGTTTCCGAAGTGGGAGAACAACCGGCGCACCAGCTCTAAATCTTCAGCGGTGTCTACCGTCCAGCGCAGCGACCCGCGGTCAGGCTCGTGGTTGACCACCACGACGCGAAAGCGCCCTTCTTCTTCGTACAGGTACGGCATAACATGTTCTCTTTGGTGGGGTTGGTCGGCCTGCTCCCAGGCTTTCTCCAGGGCTTCGAACGTACAAACCTCGGTATCTAAACCGATTGGGTAAGTGCGTTTCCAGGGGGGCGGCAGCCGGTTGGCAGCGAAATCCCGGAGCGGCGTATCGTTGCCCATGCGCTCGAGATCAGCCGGCTTGCGCCCGTAAAGCGCTGCTACCGTGATGTCGATCACGTCGGGGTCGATCAGCGGACAATCCGCCGTAATGCGCACGATTACCCTGGCGTCGAACTGGCGGGCCGCCTGGTAATAGCGGTCCAGCACGTCGGTGGCGCTGCCGCGAACATAGGGGTAACCGCGCGAGGAGCATAATTCCGCTGTGGGATCGTCCCCCGGATCCGTGGTTGTCGCCACGACAACCTGGTCTACCCAGCGAGCTCGTTGGGTCCTTTGATAAACCCGCACAAGCATGGGCTCTCCTCCGATATCGAGCAGCACTTTATCCGGCAGCCTGCTGGAGGCCATGCGCGCCTGAATGATGGCGACTCTCTTCATCTTTTGCCCTTTATCTTGAACCCCTTGCCAAGCATCGGTCGTCGATTAGCGGTTGGTATGTTTGATCGCCAGCTGGTATGCGTCTAATAACTGCGGAAAATTCGCCCGCCAATCGGCGCGGCGTTCAACCAGAACCCGGGCGGCGCGCCCCATAGCTGGCAGCTGGCTGCGCTGGTCCAGCGCCGTGTTTAAAGCCTGCGCCAGGCCGGTAACGTCGCCGTCAGTGAACAGCCAACCGTGAACGCCCGGCTCCACCCATTCCCGGTTGCCAGGGATGTCCGAGACCAGCGCTGGGCGACCACAAGCCATCGCTTCCAAAAGAGATATCGAGGAACCATCGCTGTGCGAGGCGCTGACGTACAAGGTTGCAGAACGGTAGAAGCGCGGCAGATCTGCCCGGCGCGACTGACCAGGAAAACTTACCCGCTCCAGCACCCCATCGCCCTGGAAGATCTTCCGCAAGGCGCCGGCCTGCGAACCGTTGCCCAGCATCGTCAAGCGAACTTCCGGGTAGACCCGCGCCAGGCGGACGAACGCCCTTGCGATGAGCTCCACCCCGTAAATCGGCTCCCAGCTGCGCGTGGATAACAGGCGAAAAGCGCTATTCTCACCCCCTTCCCCCGGGGAAAAATGCTCGATATCCACGCCCCACGGGAAGGTGACGATGCGATGGTCCGGCATGCCGTAGAAAACTGCCAGCTTGCGGATGGTGTCGCAATCCCCCACCATGGCTGCGCTGCGCGCCAGCGTAAAGCGAGTCGCCCAGGTCCACAATGCGTTGCGGTGGGCGTCGTGCAGCAGATCGTAGCCCCAGGAGGCGCTGACCAGGGGCCGGAAACCGCTCAACGCGACCAGGAAGGCAGCCCGCTGGATCGGACCAGCCTGGATCAAGTCCGGATGGACCTCCCGGATGACCCGTTTCAAGTCGCCGAGCAGGCGCAGCCCATCTCCGAAACCAACAGGGCCGCAACCTCCGGCCCATTCGACCTGGCATACTCGTTCGGGCAGAGGCCGGTCTTCCAGTTGGTGCGGACGCCGCTCTAAGCGCAGGTAGAAGATTTCGTGTTCGGTCTTCGCCAGCGCCGATAAAAAACGATAATCGTGGGGCGTGTAATCCCGTGAAAAGTATAGAACGCGCAGAAGATCAGGCTCCCACGTCCGTCCAGCGCAGCTCTTTCCCGACCGGCAGGTCCTGCAGCGCCTTACAGCCGATCACAGCTTCGATCTGCGGAGGGGTGATCGCCCCCGGCGTAGCTGGACGCAGCACGGTGATCATCTCCCGGGTTAAGCTTTCCCCGGCAGCGATGTCGCGGGCGGCGCGCAAACAGCGGCGCTGGACCACCACCGTGTCCCGCTCATTCTCGGCGACGACTTTATCCGCCGAGCCCAGCGCGCGTTCCAGTTCACGTGTGCGGCCAACCATGTCCCGCCAGGTCTTCGGGGTCATCGAAAAGGGATGATCGGGACCTACGCGGTCGTTATCGTCAGTGAAGTGCTTTTCGACGACACGCGCTCCCAAGGCGACCGCGCCCAGCACGGTCGCGTGCCCAAAGGTGTGATCGGAGAGGCCCAGGACGACCTCTGGGAACATCGTCCGGTAGGTATCCAGCACACGCAGGTGGATGTGGTCGTAATTTTCCAGGCTGGCGGTGTAGTTCGTGTTGCACTGCATTAAAACCAACTGTGGGTTGATCGCCAAGATAGTGTGCACGGCGCGCTGTACCTCGCCAATGTTCGAAGCGCCGGTCGCCAGCATCACCGGTTTGCCTTTCCGAGCAATATGCTCGAGGGCTTCCAGCCAAGTGATGTCGCCGGAGCCGATTTTGTAGACCAGGACGTGCGGATCGAGCATATCGATCGCTTCGAAATCGTAAGGCGTGGAGAAATAATCGATGCCGACTCGCTCGCATTCCTCTTTCAGGATGGGGGTCCATTCAAAGGGTATCGAGGCGTCGGCGTACACCTCGAAGACAGGCTTCTTCCAGCTGGATTGGTGGGAAAGCTGCCCCCCGAGCGATCGAAAGCCGTAATCGGAAACGATCTCTGGAGCGCGAAAGTTCTGGAACTTCGCCGCGTCCGCACCGGCTTCTTTGGCCAGCCGGACGAGCAGCTTAGCCCGTTCGAGCTCGCCATCGTGGTTGGCTGAGATATCGGCGATAAAGTAAGTCGGGTGATTTTCACCAATGGTGTGGCTGCCGAAATGAATCTCCATATGTGGATAACCTTGTGGAAAACTTGTGGAGGACGAAAAAAGATAGTGTAGAAACTGTGGATAATTCGCTAGTTTTCCTGAGCCAGAGACCGTAAAAACTGCGGATAACCGGCTCGCTCCTGCTTGTACAGGCGCTCGATACCCTCTCGCCAGGTGGGCAGCGGACCGTGTAGATCGTCAACCAGGCGATCTATTCGCATGGTCAGGCGCGGCGAGCGGGCGACCTGTAAACCTGAACGCTCTACTTCAACGGGCTCGATCAAGCCTTCGTCGAACCCAAAACGGTTCGCGATCGCAAGCCCGAAATCGTGCTTGCTGGTGCAGGTTGGGCTGAAAACGTGATACAGCCCGCTCAACCCCGCCGCCAGCATCCGTATGAAAACCTGGGCTAAATCGTTGACCAGCAGGGGACAAAAGTAGACATCGGTGAAACCCATCACCGGACGCCCGGCGAGCAGGTTGTAATAGAAGAACTCAGCCAGGCTGCGTTTGCCGCTCAGGCTCCAGCCGAACAGGTTTACCCGGGCGATAAGCGCCTGCGGGTTGGCCTGGGCCACCGCGCGCTCCCCCGCCAACTTGGTCCGCCCGTAAACGCTCAATGGGTTGGGCAGGTCCTCCTCGGTGTATTCGCCTTTTTGCCCGTCGAAGACCGCGTCTGTAGAGAGATGCAGCAGGCGCGCTCCGCCCCTGGCGACATGGCTGGCCAGATTTCCAGGGAATTCTGTATTCAGTTTCGCCGCCAGCGCCGGTCGCTTCTCACAGATATCCACCAGCGCCAGCGCGGCGCAGTTGATCACCCAGTCGGGCTGGGTCCGTTCCAAAAGCCGCTCGATTGCGCCGGGCGCAAGCAGATCAGTCCGGAGCACCGAGAAGGAGGGGGGGGCAATCGGATGGTCCTTTACCGTGCCGTAAACTTCGTGGTTCTCGGCTGCTTCGAGCGCTAAGCTCAACCCGAGCAAGCCGCTGGCGCCGGTAACTAGGATTCGACTCAACCCAATTGTCCCTGCAGAAACTCGGTTTCGATCGGTGCGATCATCTCTTTTATCTGGCCCAGGCTCAACCACTGCGGGTTGGTATCGCTGCCGTAGCGAAAACCTTCCGGAAGCGGTCGGCCCTGGTAGTGCAGGTCGCGCTGCCACAAAGTAGCGGTGGGCGTGACCACATACATATCTTCGCGCTCCAACGTGGAGCGGGCCTCATCCTCGTGGATCAACACTTCGTGCAGTTTCTCGCCGGGCCGGATGCCGATCACTTCGAGTGCTGCTTTAGGGGCGATCACCTGGGCCAGATCCGTGAGCTTCGTGCTGGGGATCTTCGGTACGAACACCTCCCCGCCGAGCATCTCGTCCAGGCAGCGGATGACGAAGCGGACACCCTGTTCCAACGTCAGCCAGAAGCGAGTCATGCGCTCGTCGGTGATGGTTAGTTTACCGTTCTGGCGCTGCTTGAGGAACACCGGGATTACGCTCCCCCGGCTGCCTACCACGTTGCCATAGCGCACGCAGCTGAAACGAGTGTTCCCTCCGGCGGCGTAGGAATTGCTCTGCACGAAGAGCTTCTCGGCTGCCAGTTTCGTGGCGCCGTACAAATTGACCGGGTTGACGGCCTTATCCGTGCTCAGGGCCAACACGCGCTTTACTTCGGTATCCAGCGCCGCTTCGATGACGTTGCTGCTGCCCAGGATGTTGGTTTTGATCGCTTCCATCGGATTGTACTCGCAGGCCGGGACCTGTTTGAGCGCCGCGGCGTGCACAACGATATCGACGCCGTTCATCGCCCGGCGCAATCGGGTGACGTCGCGCACATCACCGATGAAATAGCGCAGATCGGGATGATCGAAGCCGCTGGTTCGCATCTCGTGCTGCTTCAGTTCGTCCCGGCTGAAGACGATCACTTTCGCCGGGTGGTACTCGTCCAGCATGATCTCGACAAACTTCTTGCCGAAAGAACCCGTGCCGCCCGTGACTAGAATCACCTGTTCGTTCCAGATCATAAACCCATCATCCTTGCTCCCGTCCGACGGTAAGCAAAACGAGCCGTATTATAAGGGAATTCGCTCAACCTGTTGATACCAATGACAGCTTTCCTCAAACAGTCGTCGCAAAGCCCAACCCAGACAAGGGTGCTGCAACGCATACGATCGCACCACCTTTCTCGCTCAACTCCCATTCGTTTCCTTGCGGAGCACGAGTAAGGGGTATTGTCCCTGCTCACCGAAGAAGCCCGGAAAACGTTCCTCGAGCCCGTACAACACGCGTAGCCAGAGCCGCCCGCCCAGGCGAGGGTGAATCAACACCCGCAAGAAGCGCACGCTGACGCTGCGCCAGACCCGGATCTCTACCGGCATGCGCGCTCCGAGTTCTTGCTTGACCCAAAGCGCGTCGTGACGGTTGATGAAGGTGCCTTTGGGTTGTTTTGCCTTTTGCTTCTGCTCTGGGGAATGCCCCTCGTCTTCATCCGGGTCCGATGGCTTTGGCTGGCGGGACAGGCGCGCAGCCAGGCGTCTAGCCAGCTGCGCCAGACGAATGAACGGCGCTGCCAGGGTCATCAAGGTCGAATTCGGCCAGCCGTTAACCACCACGGCTGAGCAGCCGGGTGCCAGCACCCGGTACAGGCCGGCGAAGGCGTTGAGATGCTCCTCTTCCGGGAGATGATGAATGGTGTGCAGGGATACGACCCCATCGAAGGTATCCATTTTGAAGGGCAGGTTGGCGATGTCGGCCACGACGAACAGGCCGTGATCGCCGATCCGCTGCCGGGCTTCTCTCAAGGCCACGATCGAGATATCCGCGCACACCCGGCGCCGGTAACCACGTGAATAGTCGAGGTATTCCGGATACTGGATCGGCCCGGAACCGGCATCCAGTAGGTAGTTTCCGCTGGGTTTCAAGTAGCGGCTGACCCGCAGATGGCACCGGTGGATATAGTCTCGGGAGACCAGGCGCAGATCCTCGTAGCGCGCGTTTTGGTAAATGCCCTCGCCGACCTCCTGCCAGCCGACCCGATCGTAAAACTCGCGCACCTGCTGTTTAATCGCCGTCATCCCAGCCTCACCGCTCATCGACCTCACGCGCCAGGAATTTTTCCCCTGGTAAGTACCCGGACCAATCGACCGGTTCTCCAGTCAGGTAGCGGAAGGTATTGCCGAAGAGAGCCCGGCCCTCCGCAGAAAGCACCCGATCCAGCGGCCAAACTTTCGCATCCTCCCACAAATGCACGATATGCCAGGGGAAAGGGTGCGGGTACTCGAAGAAGAACCGGTAGGCGTACTCCCAGGCGCGCGCCACCTGTGCATCGGCAAGGCGGTATGCCTCTGGATCGCCGCAAACCCGGTCGAGGGTAGCGAAATACTCCTCCCAGGAGGTCGGGTCCAGGGTGAAACCTTTACCCCGATAATGAGTCTGCCCGATGACCAGCACCGGCACGCCGAACATAGCCATCTCCAAACCGACCGTCGTGGTGTAAACCAATCCCAGATCGGCGATCTCGACCAGGTCATAAGTGTTGACCTCGGCATCGGCCGGGACAACGTGAATGTGCTCCGGCATCTCGTCCAGCTCACCGCGGATCAACCCGGCGACCGAGGGACCCTGCGTGATCAGTTCGCCCGGGTGAATGCGCGCCACCAGCTGGAACTCGGGATGCTGGCTGAAATAAGCCACGGTACGCTTCAACCACTCGGTCATGCTGTCGCTGAACACCTGGCGACCCAGCGTCAGGCTGTCGCCGATCACGTTGGTCGCTAACAAAACGATCGGGCGCTGATCCAGCCCGAGATCGGCGCGCGCCTGTTCTCCGCCGGCGGATGGGACCCCCTGCCAGCGCCGGGCGAAGTTCTCCCACAAGCTGCCCCGTTGGCGGGAGGCAAACAGCGTCTGCACCTGTTCCAGCTCTTCCGGCAGGAGATCGACGCCGCCGCGCTCGGACCACATCCCCGAGGTGTTTTGGCGCATGACCTCACTATCTTGGGCAACCCAGATGCGCTCGCGTTGTTCGCCGAACTCATACGTGACCACGGGCAGCCCCAGGTAGCTCGCCATCTGGTATAGAACGCCGAACTCGAAGATGCTTCCATTGGGCACGATCACAACATCCGGATAGCGATCGGTCAATAAGCGCCAAGAGGATTGGGCGGCGGCCAGGTTGCGGTCGCGGCGCAGCTGGTACAGATGGCTTTGATGGTCAACTTCTTCGACTTGCAGCGTGTACTGCGTATCCCGCAGCGTGATTTCTTCAACCTTGCGGCGCATCGCCGCCGGGAGTTCTTCCTCTTCGCCGCTGAATTCAAGGAGTGAAGTCGCCTGGACGTGCGGCGCCAGTTCGTTGAGGATCGTTTGAGCGTACAGGTTCTGGCGGCGCAGGTCAAACCGTTTGATCGGGTCCTGCCAGCGGCCGTAGGGTAGGAAGGCCAGCTCGACCGGGTGCCCCTGGCCGGCCAAAGCCAGCCCCAAAATGCTGGCGTGCTCGATCCAGTAATGCAGCACGCTGAAGATCAGCACCCGCTTGCCCCGTTCGGCGGGCGGGCGGGAGCGCAGGTGTGACCTCAGCTGTCTCCGGAAAGCCGGCAGGTGTTTTTCCAACTGCTCCAACTTAAAATTGCTCTTGAGCGGCTGCCCATGCTGGCGCAGGTACCAGTAAAGCTCCGCAGTAAGCGGCAGGTCGCCCAGGAGCTCCTTCAGGTCGTCTTTCTTAATCAATCCCATCGTGTAATTTGCAAATTGCTATCCGATCGGCTCAAAGCCGGCGGTCAGTTGCGTTCGATCTGCCAGTCCAGGCGCGGCCGCACCAATCCCTGGCGGGGTTCGGGCCACTGCATCCCCGGCGCGCCGGTGCCATCCACGTTGAACGCCAGGGCATGATCGGACTGGAAATAGCGCTTGACCCGGAAAGCGCTGGCGTTAAGACTGACCACGTAACGGCCCTCGTTCAAAAAATCGGCCGGGATTTCACACCGGCTGTAATAGCGCCCTGCCGGGCGGACGCCGTACGCCTCGTAACGCTGCGGATCGTCGGTATCGAAGGAGGTGAACACGTATTCCCCACGAGTGGTGAGCAGATAGACGCCCACGCGCAAACCGGTGACCGCTTCGTCTAACACGTATTCCACCTCGATGGTGACCGGCTCGGCGGAGCGGACCGTATCCACCACCCGCCCGCGGCTGTCTTTCACCCGTACGGCGGCAGGGCAGAACGGCGCGGCTGTCGCAGGAACCTCCTCGGTGTCCCAGGTGCGTTCACCGGACTGGGAATAACCGGAGGCCATGTAGTGATCCACGGCGACAGGGGTCGGGGCGCGCAGGACGATCTCACCCTTCTCCAGGACGATGGTCTCCTCCGTCAGCCGCAGGATCGCCGACATATTGTGACTGACAAACAGCACCGTGCGCCCTTCTTGGGCCACGTCGCTCATTTTGCCTAGGCATTTGCGCTGGAATTCCGCATCGCCGACCGCCAGCACTTCATCAACCACCAAGATCTCCGGTTCGAGATGAGCGGCGACGGCGAACGCCAGCCGCAGGTACATCCCGCTGGAATAGCGCTTGACCGGTGTGTCGATGAACTTCTCGACCTCCGCAAAATCGACGATCTCGTCGAACTTAGCCTCGATCTCGGTCCGTTTCATACCCAGGATAGCGCCGTTTAGGAAAATGTTCTCCCGGCCGGTCAACTCGGGATGGAAGCCGGTGCCGACCTCCAGCAGCGAGCCCACACGCCCGTGGATCTCGGCGTACCCTTTGGTGGGCTCGGTCACCCGGGATAGGATCTTCAGGAGCGTGCTCTTGCCAGCGCCGTTCCGGCCGATGATGCCGAGGACCTGCCCCTTGTGGAGCTCGAAATTCACATCACGCAGAGCCCAGATCGTGGCTGCCTCGTCATCGGATCTATTCTCAGAAAATAAGTTACTGCGCAGCCGCCGTAAGGGCCAGTTGAGCAGGTTGACCAGGTTGTCTCGCAGCGTGCGGTACCGCTCGGGGGCTACCCCAATGCGGTATTGCTTGCCCAACCCTTCCACGCGGATTGCTACATCGTTCATCGGACTTACACCATATCCGCGAAGCTGCGTTCCATACGGCGGAAGTAAATCAGCCCGCTGATCAGCAAGAGCATGGCAATCAGGGCGGAAACTGCAACGACCGGACCCGGTTGGTTTGCGCTGCCAAACAGCGCCCAACGAAAACCTTCCACCACGCCAACCATGGGATTGAGCGCGTAAAGCACTCGCCAGCGTTCCGGTACCTCATTTGCGGAGTAAACGATTGGCGTCAAATAAAACCAGAACTGGGTCAGGAACGGGAGGATATAACCCACATCCCGGTAAATCACGTTCAAGGCTGACAACCACAAGCCAACGCCCAGCGCGGTAACGAGGGTCAACAGCAAGAACAGGGGCAGCGCCCATACTGCAGCCGTCGGTACGATATGGTAATACCACATCAAGGCGAGGAGCACGGAGAAGGCGATCACAAAATCTACCACCCCGGATAAGATAGAAGAGATCGGGATCACCAACCGGGGGAAATATACCTTCGTTATCATATTGCGGTTGATCACCAGCGAGCGCCCGGCGTCGGAGAGCGCCTTCGAAAAGAGCCCCCAAGGCAGCAGGGCGGCGTAGGAAAATACCGGATAAGGGACCTCACCGGACGAAACGCCTAACAGCCCGCCAAAAAAGACGCTGAAGACCACCATTGACAACACAGGCTGCAGGATGGCCCAGGCGGCGCCCAGCAGGGTCTGCTTGTAGCGCACCTTGATATCGCGCCAGGTGAGGAAGTAGATCAGTTCCCGATACAGCCAAAGATCCCGCAGGTTAATCGAACTCCAGCCGCGCGAGGGCCGCAGGATGATCACTTCTTCGCCGGAACCGGGGATGAGAGAAGTCTCGCTCATCAGCTGGCCTTTTCCTTTTGGAGCGACGACCGGTACCACTCGATGGTCCTGCGCAAACCACCCTCGAACGGCATTTGGGCGCGAAAGCCGAAGTATTCCCAGGCACGGGAGGTATCCAAAGCCCGGCGCGGTTGGCCGTTCGGCTTGCTGGCGTCCCACACCAGGCGGCCTTCGAACCCGGTCAGCCGGGCGATCAACTCGGCCAGCTCTCGAATGCTGATCTCCATCCCGGATCCCAGATTGACAGGTTCACTGCCGTTATATCTCTCGGCGGCTAAGAGGATGCCTTCGGCGGCGTCCTCGACGTAGAGGAATTCACGAGTGGGCGATCCATCCCCCCAGACCACCACTTCCTCATGGCCGGCTTGCTGGGCTTCGATGCACTTGCGGATCAGCGCCGGGATGACATGGGAGGTCTTCAAGTCGAAGTTATCGCGAGGGCCGTATAAGTTGACCGGCAGTAAGTAAATGGCGTTGTAGCCGTATTGCGCTCGGTAGGATTGGGCTTGCACCAGCAGCATCTTCTTCGCCAGTCCGTATGGCGCGTTCGTCTCTTCGGGATAACCATCCCACAAATTCTCTTCTCGGAACGGCACCGGGGTGAACTTGGGGTACGCGCAGATCGAACCCAGAGCGACGAACTTGCCCACCCCACGCTGCCAGGCTGCGTGCATCAATGGGACGCCCATCATCAAGTTATCGTAAAAGAACTCTGCCGGGCGCGCCCGGTTGGCGCCAATGCCCCCCGCCAGGGCTGCCAGGTGTATCAAGATCATATCGCTCAGATTGCCATGACCACCGTGGGCAACGTCATCCAAAAGCTTCTGTATGGCGGCGCGATCGCGCAGATCGTAGTCTTTGTACCGAGGGACGATCACTTCGCCGGCGCCGCGTTCGGATAATTTCTCGACCACGTAAGAGCCCAGGAATCCCTTGCCGCCGGTGACGACGACACGCTTATCCTGCCAAAAATTTACGTCCATTTCAACCATCTGCTTCGTTTTGTATCCTTGTGAATTCTATCGGTTAATTCGTCAGGCTTACTGCACGATAAACTGTGCGTTGCGGTAGCGCTGGCTCTCGGGATTGTTGTAGACGCCGTCCCGCAGCGCGTGGAGCACCTCTCGCACGCCGTCGTCTACGCTGTACTGCGCCTCGAAACCCAGCTGCTCCTGAATTTTTTGATAAGAAACGGTGATATCGCGCATATCCCCACCGAAAGTCATGTCTTTATAGCGCACGACCGTCTCCGGGAGCCTTTTCAAGATTAACGCCACAATCTCGTCTTTGGTATGGTTGCCGCGGTCGGTGCCCAGGTTGAATATCTGCCCTGAGATTTCTTCGCGCGGGGCCGTCAGGCCCAGGTGCAAACCCTGCATGGCATCTTGAAGGTGCAAAAACGAGCGAGAATAGCCGCGCTGGTAGATCAACAGCGCCCGTTTGGTATAGGCTTCAAGCACGAATTGATTGACGATCATGTCGAAGCGGGTGCGCGGCGAAAGCCCATAAAGCGTCGCCACCCGGAAGATCACGGGGGAACAAGCGGCGTCAGCGTGCGCAAGTAAATAACGTTCGGCGTTCACCTTCGTCTCCGCGTATAAAGACTGTGGGTTGAGGGGCGAGTCTTCGGTCACTGGTTTGCCGTCCGTGGAAAGCCCGTAATTGCTGTACGTGGACACGTAAATGAAACGTTCGACGCCCAGGTCGCTCGCCTGTTCGAAAACCCTTTGGGTCGCTTCCACGTTATAACGCCAGGCTACCTGTCGCCCAACGGCCTGGCAGGCGGGGAAACCCGCTATCGCAGCCAGGTGGATCACTGCTTCGACCGGGGTCCAGCCTTCCCGCGGGGCCAGGCGGATAGCGCGAGTTTCCCAGACGTTGGCTTTGACGAAATGAAAGCGCGGGTGGTGGAAAAAAGCGGTCAGGGACTCACCTCCGAAGAGCAGATCGTCCACGACGGTGATGTGACAGCCCTCGCGCAGCAGCCGGGCGGTCAGGGCCGAGCCAATGTAGCCCGCTCCACCGGTGATGAGGATATGCCTGGGTTGGTTCGATGCCATTCCACTCACAGGATTTCTTCCCCAGCGCCACCGAGGCTGCTCCGCGCCGGACCTGATGTTCCGGGTTCGGCGGTTTTAATCGCGCCGTCCTTGTGCAGGAAAAGCTTGATACCTCGAACTTCCAGTGCGGGAAAGTTATCCTCCTCCACCACGGCGAAACCTTGTTCCAGGCAAGTGAGCCTGCAGATATCGGCGATATCGCCTTCGCCCTGGATGCGCACCGCGGAGTAGCCTTCCTTATCCAGCTCCGAGAGCACGTTCTGAACGCGCAGCCTTGTCCGGCGATAAAGGCGCATCGATTGATCGATGTAATTCACCGTCAAACGGGCGCGAAACGCCAAGCCTTCGGGGGTGATGATGTAGCGCAGCTTCTTGCGTTGGGCGCGTTTGACTTTGACGTACCCCTTTTTGACGAACCGCTTTAAATGCCAGTTCACCGTACCAACAGCGACGCCGACCTTGGCGGCTAAGGAGGCCTGGGTTACATCGGGGTCGTTCTCGATGTATTCGAGCAGGTTCAGTTCTCGGATGGGATCAGGTGAAGTATCCATCATATATTCCAAAATTCAACTGCTGAATTATAACCGTTGCTTCGAAAAGATCAAGGGCGTATCCGGTTGCTCAGGAATTACCAGAACGCCGGGAAAGTCCTGCGCAAATTTCACCCAACTAATCCAGACGCCGACCTCATGGCTTGGGCTCGTAAACTTCAATGCCAAGATTCTTGAAGGACTTTGCCCGGTGGTAATAGGCGCGTAAAGGTTCTGTGACCCGGGACACCCAGGCATCGTTCTCTTCGCCAAAAGAAAATTCACGGCCCTTGTAGTTTATCCGCTGGGGATCGGTGACGATCAAAGCGAAACGGTGTTGACTTAAGTCTTCGTAAAACGCCTGAAGATACTCCGTGTTGTTCGCCATGACCATTTCCATCAGAAACACGTTTTCATAATCTTGGACCAGCGGCACGTCCGTGATCTGGTCGAAGGTGAGCAAATGGCGCTGCGAGATGAACAGCACTTCCCCTCCGTCCCCAACCGCCTCCTGAGTCATCCCCCTTAATGAACTCAACGCTGCTTGAGCACGCTGGCTGTCGGGCAAGGACCCCGGGACGCTTTCGGTCAGCGTAAAAATCACCGGGACCAGCACGATCAACCCCAGCAAAAAGGCTGGGGTTTCACTTGCATCCAGCGCAGCTGAGCTGCCATGGATTTTTCCAAAGCAAGCATAAGCGCCTACGACGAGCAGCAAAGTCAAAAATGCGTCCAGGTTGTGCAGATTGCTGCCGCCCCCGATCTTGACGCTCACCACCACGCCGCCGGCAAAAAGGACGAGCAAACTGCTTGCCAGACCCCACTGCCGGGTCCAGCTGATCCCGCGCAGCCGGCGAACGATCAACCAAATGAGCGGGAGAGAGGCCAGAGCAACAGCCGGCAGGACGCCCAGCGGGTAAGTCGCGCTGGGTAAGAGCCGATACCAGAGCAGGTCCGAGGTCAAACTGGAGGTCAAGGCGCTGCGATCTGCGCCACTGAATGTAAAGTACAGCTGCTGCCCGCCGAGGGCCGTCAACGTCCCAACCAGGAAGAAGGCGACCGGCTGCTGCAAATAACGGCTTAACGAGCGCAGGTCTGCAACCTCTTTACCAACCCGAACCTCGAGTAAATAGAGGCTGGCTGCCAGCAAGCCGGGCACAGGAAACCAGTTCAACCGGCTGATCCCCGCCCAAAGTGAGGCTACGATAACCACGCCGAGAGTCTTCCAGAATTTGTCCCTGTCAAAGCCCCACAGGACGATCAGGGCGCAAACGAGCAGATGGTAGTACACCGGACCCTGAAATAAAAACAAGAACGTCCAGGACAGGAAAAAGATTAATACGAGTTTCGAACGTTCTTTATTGATCGACAAGCGCTTGGCCAGCGTGGAGGCCGTGATTAGCGTAAATCCCACCCAAAGGATGACCTGCCACAGGCGGTGGAACCAGAGCGGTAGTTCGGGGATGATGAAGGGGATCGACTGCATGAGATAGCGCGTGGGATGCAGCGCTGAAGGCGGCACGGAAACCCCGTATATTTGGGGGGCAAAGAACAAGGAAGCATAATAATACCGGCTGGCTTCCGACCAGGTCAAGGAAAAGGGATAAGTAGAGACCTGGGGCCAAAACGTCGCCAATTTAAAGACCAAAGCGGTCAGCGTCCCGGAGAGTAGCATGACCCCCGGCCAGTTCCGCAGCCATAACTCCAAACGGGATGTATACGTTGTGGAGCCCGAGATATTTCCCAAATAGGCAGCTAAGAAGATCGTCCCCGCAAAAGCAGCCAGCCAGAAAAACCCCAGGCGCACGACGAACGGCGAGACCTGTTCCCTGAACGGGCCGAATACCAGAGCGATGAATCCACCTGAAGGAAGCAGAAACAGAGGCAAATTCCAGGCGCCTAACCTGGAGAGTTGCTCCTGTAAACCGGCGATGGGACCGGAAGAACGACTCCAGCCCCGAGTCCAGGTGAGGACCAGCACACCCAGCCACATCAAAGCCCCGGCGAGCGCCAAAGCGAACAATGCGGTCCACTTGCGTGAGACGAACAACATCCCGAGGTCTGCGGCCTGCTGTGCAATCTTCACCGTCGATGCACCGAGCAGCAGAAATGAGGCCGCGAGAAGGAGGCGCCAAGCAGCGATGGCAGGTTTTGCTTCCATCAAGGATGCACCTATTCCCCCAGGCCGGGGTGTTCGGCGATCTCCGCCTGGCGACGCGTGCCCGGCATCAGTGCGGGTACGAAGATCGCGCCCGGCAGGCTGGCGAACATCATCATCGTGCGCAAAAGCAAGGCTGCCGTCAGGCTGCTCTGCAAGGAAGTCCCTGCAACCGCAGAAAAGAGGTATGTCAGGGATACTTCCTGGATGCCGTACCCGTTGATCGAGAAAGGCATCAAGGTGATGAAATAAACCAGGCTGTACAAACCACCTACCTGCCAGAAGGATACGCTCTCGCCCATCCCTGTGAAAAATATGCTCAAGATGGCAAAAAAGCACAACATGTGGACCCAGGTCAGTGCCAGAGAAAGCAGTAAGGCGCGCGGCTGTCCGAACCACAGGGATAACGCCTCCAATAAGCGCCGCAGGAGACTGTGGCCTTTCTCCCAGGCGAGCCGCCACCAGCGGCCCAGAGGCAGAACCGCCAGATAAGCCGGGGCGTCCTTCGAGCAATAGCCGTCAATCCAGCCGAGGCTATCCAGCGTCTGGCCGGGGTTCGTCATCAGATTGGCGCGCAGGAAACTCGGCAACCCGAAAGGTACCGCCATCGCCATCCCCGCCATTCCCACCAGCCGGTCCACGATCAAGGAGGCCGCGCTCACTACCGCGTCGGTGTTCAACTGCAGCACACCGGCCAGGCGGATGACGTCTCCGCCGATCGTGGTGGGTAGGAAATTTGAAGCAAAAAGACCTGCGAAGGTGATCCGCAGGCTCTGTAACGGGCTGATCTCCAGTTTTGAAGCTCGCAATAACACATGCCAGCGGGCCCAAACAGCCAGCCGCGATACAAACATCAAAGTCAACGCCAGGAGCAAACGCCACAGCGGGATCGAACGGACTGCCTCGGCGATCTCGTCCCAACCTTGCTGGCTGAGCAAATAGATCAGCAGCACGACCGCCAGCAGCGTTCCAAACAAGCGGATGAAGAAGACCGCGCGCCCCTTCATCAAATTACGGATTTGATCTTTCATCTTGGCGCTATTTTCCTTTGGTGGTCTTCCTGCACTCATTTCCTAGACATATCCCGGTATTCGGACATAAGCTCCAATTGTAATGGAAAACACCAACGCATATGCCTGTTTCGACAGCGGATCATTGGGATCCACCGAGGCATAGAGAGCTGTCCTCAATTTTGCCTCTCATATACGTAAATCGGTGAAGCGTTTTGACATCCCTCGGCCGGGCGAGAAGCTCGTGCTATCTCGATGAACGGCCCATTGGTCAGCTGGGCTTCGATCCAGCCATCGTTGTTTTCCACATCGACCAGCACGTAATCAGCCTGTTGAATCCACTCCCTGCCGACTTGCTCATTCCAGTACCCGTACGCGACAAGCGCTGCAGGATCGCCGCCCAGGCGGTAAGCGTAATCACCGTTGATCTGCGCCGGGAAGAGTTGAACGGCAGGCAAATATAATAGAGGCACAGCGGAATCTCCGCCGCGCCAGAAGACGCTCGAACCGGCATGGATTGCGGCATTCAATTGAATGCCGATGTCCTCGTAGCTGCGTAACACATCATGGTCGCAATCGTACGTGTCGTAGCCCCCACCGAGCACCACCGATGGTGAAAATACGAAGCCCAAAGCCAGGCTGGCGGTCAGCAGCGTAGCGCCGTAAGAAGGATACTGGCGGTGTTCATTCTTCCGCCTGGCCCAGCGCAGCATCACCCCTACTAGGGATAACCAGATACCCCCGGCGATCAGGCCTGCCAGCGTCGGGATGACCCGGCGCGCGTAACGCTCCAAATCGAGATGGCTGAGGTTGAACAGGCTTTGAGGGTAAGCCCCCAGGTTCGTGGTCCCCGGTAGGATCTCGAACAGACGCACCCGGGGCACCTGCAGGTACAATATCGACAAGGCTCTTTCCCCTACGCTGGTCGAGGCGCCGTATGCGATCAAAACGAAGAACCCGAACACCACCACCGCGATCAAAACCGAACGCCAGGCCGGGAGGCGGCGCATCCAGGCCGGAAAGGAGACGATGACGATCAAGAAGCCCAAGAGGGAGAAGAAAGAGATATACAGAGGATAACAAAACACGCAATAGCTCAACCCCAATGCAGCGACCATGTGGAGCAGCAGCAATAAGACGAACAGGACCGACAAGAAAATTGCTGCGCGATAACGCCAGGCTTCCTCCCACTGCTTTTTACCAGGCCACAAAAGCCAGGCGTTGAGCGATCCGAAGAGAGCGACGAAATGGAAGCGGAAGCCGTGCAAGAAGCTCAAAATGCGAGTGTCCCACGAGATCGGCGGGTTCCAGCTGGGCAGGCCGGCAGGTTCCGCCCATGGAGACAAAAAGGGGGCCAGGCTCACCGGCACGAAACGAGCCCACACGACTAGAATGCCCGGCCAGTACAGCGCGTGAAGCAGGATTACCGGGGCTAACCCGGCGATAGCCGCCATCAGACCGGTCCGCCAGCCGTATTCCCAGGCGATGTAAAGAACCGCCAGGCCAACGACCGGCGCCATATTCAACCGTGTCATCATCAACAATCCCGCTAATGCGGCCCCCAACAAGAGCTGCCAGAGTGGTCGATCTCGACCCAGAACCAGGACCAGGGACCAAATCAAGAAAGCCGCCACCAGGGATTGCGAATTAGCGAGACTGTAATGTTTGATCAACGCAGGGTTTAGAGCGATCGCCCCCACCGCCAGAGCTGCCCACCACAGGTTGCCCAACCGCCTGGCGAGCACCCAGACGCCTGCCAGGGCGATCAGGCCGTTGAAAACCATCAGGTACCGCCCGGTCCTGAGCCCCGCGCCAAAGAGCTGTTGTACATATCCCGGGATCAGGAAGGACAGGGGCATATGGTTCGACCAGGGACCGTTAGGCGCGTAAGGAACATACTGGCGATTGACGAACAGCAAACCTTTCAGCAAATAGGCGCCTTCGTCAAGTAAGGAGATCTGGAAACGAGAGTAATACCACGCTTGAATCAGGTAAACCAACGCTCCCAAAAAGGCCAGACCGAGCGGGAGACGCCGGTCCGACAGGAACGTCCTCAGGCGCGTTGAGGCTCGCACGATTAGATTTCCTTGCTCAATCGCTGGAAATCGGCGTCGATCATCAACTTGATCATCTCTTCGAAGCCGACTCGAGGGCGCCACTTTAATTCTTCATTGGCTTTTTTCGGGTCGGCAACCAGCAGATCGACCTCCGCCGGGCGGTAATAGCGAGGGTCCTGCACAACGTAATCCTGGTAGTTCAGGCCAACGTAATCAAAAGCGGTCTGGCATAACTCCCTGACCGAATGGGTTACGCCGGTGCCGACCACATAATCCTCGGGTGCGTCCTGCTGCAGCATGCACCACATCGCCTCGACATAGTCGCCGGCGTAGCCCCAGTCTCGGCGCGAATCCAGATTGCCCAAGCGAAGCTCGTCGGCCAGGCCTAATTTAATCCGGGCGATGCCGTGGGTTATCTTGCGGGTCACAAATTCCAACCCCCGGCGGGGGCTCTCGTGGTTAAAGAGAATGCCTGAGACGGCGAACAGGTCATAGGATTCCCGGTAGTTGACCGTGATCCAGTGGGCGTAAACCTTCGCTACCCCATAGGGGCTGCGGGGATAGAACGGCGTACCCTCGTTCTGCGGCTCCTCGCGCACCTTCCCGAACATCTCGCTGGAGGAAGCCTGGTAGAAGCGGGCGACAGGGTTGACCAGGCGAATGGCTTCCAACAATCGGGTGACGCCAAGACCCGTCACCTCGCCGGTGAGCACCGGCTGGCTCCACGAGGTCGGCACGAAAGACTGCGCCGCCAGATTGTAGACCTCATCGGGATGGTAGCTCTCCATCACATCGACCAGCGAACTCTGATCGTGAAGGTCACCCTGAATGATGATGATGTCGTCCTGGATGTGGTTGATGCGCTCGAAGGTCACGGTGCTTGACCTGCGCACCATCCCAACAACCTGATATCCTTTTTCCAGCAAAAACTCGGCCAGATAAGACCCATCCTGGCCGGTGATCCCGGTGATCAATGCAGTAGGCATCATTGTACCGTCCCTCTTATAAAATTCAGTCGCTGAATTATAACCCTTCCCCCCAGCGGGTCAAGGTTTCCGCGAGTGCACCCTTCAGCTTGGACGGTCTGCTTTCTTGCGAGACCAATCCCACATGAAGAACAATACCGCGCTGGCTAAACCCAGGCCGACGGTTTTAAAAACATCCTGCACCGGCCACTCCAATGGGGTGACCCGGCGCAGGTACCAGGGCACGAACCAGGCGAGGATGAAACCCAATCCAATTAAAGTCCGCGTAAGCCAGGGATCGCGGCTTTCGCGTTGGCTTACCCAGGCCCAGGCGCCCAGCGCGATCTGTAAGCCTGCAAAAGCCACCCTGTAGCGTGGGTTATCCCACAAATCACCGCCGCTGCGCCAGGAGGCTAGCAACACCCCCCACCATACAATCAGGCTCAGACCTCCCGCAACACGTATCTGCCTGGATCGCTCCCTCCCCCAGGACAGGAGTACCCGCAAAGGCGCATAGAGCAGCAAAGGAAGCAGCAATGTCCAGCCCAGCGCGCGCCAAATCGCCAGCGCTTTCCAAACCGGATTCCCGCCGGTGAGCACGGCAGCCGGTAGAAAAGGCTGCAAAATACCATATCCTAACAAAAACCAGACGTGAACGGATTCCGGCGTGGAGCGGAAGATCTTCTGCAGCCACCCAGAACCCTGCCTGGCGACATGGGTCTGCCATTTAACGGCTTCCCGCAGCCACCATCCGGCCAGGGCGACGGGGTTATTGATCCCCTGAGGGGCGATGCGTCCCCAAAACAACCACAAGCCAACCGCGGCAATTATTGCCAGGCCGATTAAGGCGTACCAAAAATTGCGCTGCCTCCATACCTGCTGCCCACCCAAAGCCAGCGCCAGGATCAGCAGCATCCCGAGCATCAAAGCAGTGAAAGGCGGCGAGAAAGGCAGGCTAAGCACCAGGCCGACAAGCAGCAAGGCAAATCCGACCCCGGCGCGATCCTGCCAAAACCACACCAACGCGTAAAAAGCGACCATCACTAGCGTGACAGTAAACGCCTCCCGCATCTGCGAGCTGCCCAACAAGATAGCCTCCGGGTAGAGCGCAAACGCCCAGGCGCCAAGGTTGGCGGCAGGCGCGTTCCAAACCCGACGGGCAAAGGCCCAGGTGAAGAGCACCCCCAGCGAAGAAAACGATGCCGCGATCACCACCATGAGCAGCGGCAGGTGCACGGCGCCCCCCAGGTAGCGGTAAACCAGCGCGCTGAAGAACAACAACCCGCCATACTGGTCGGCCAATCGATAGTCTCGAAACGCCGTCCATAAAGGCTCACTGCTGCTTGCCAGCTGCCAGGCGGTCGTATCCCTGGCGTGCGCGTCCGCCATCACATATCCGGCTTGTTCGACCGGCGAGCCATAGCCCCAGGCCGGCAGGGCCAAATAGAAGAACAAACCCAACGCGAGCCGCAACCCGGCCGCGCTCATCATCAGCCAGAACAACCACTTTGGGAGCGAGAGAGCCGCGTCGAGGCGGACGGTGCGCCACCCGGCAAACAAGATCAGCGCAGCTAAGAGGAGCACCAGCACGAAGGAGAGCCACGAGCGGAAATCCAATGCGCCTAACGAAGCCCAGGTCAGCAATAAGCTGAGAAGGGCCAGCGCGAAAGCCCCGAACAGCCAGCGTAACCACTTCGGCGCGCTCATTCCGCTTCCTCCAGGCCGGAAAGCAGCCGTTCAGCGCGCGCCTCCCAGGAATATGCCTGGGCTGTCTGGCGCGCTTGCTCAGACAAACCGGCGCGCGCTTCCGGCTGGCTACACAAATTGGTGATTGCCGCGCGCCAGGCAGCGATGTTTTCCGGAGGTAAGAGCACGGCATTCTCCGGAGAGAGCACCTCGCGCAGTACAGGCAGATCGCTCGACAGGATCACCCGCCCGCAGGCCATGTATTCAAACAATTTCATCGGGCTTAAATAACGAGCAATATCTCCCCCGGAAGAAGCCGCCACCCTGTGTTGGTAGGGCATCAATAAGAAGTCGCAAGCCGCCTGGTAACCCGGCAGGTCAGCGTTGGGGATAAATCCGGTCAGGTGGACGTTGGACAGGTCCCGAGCCTGCGCCTGGGTCTTCAAGCGCTTTACCGCCTCCGGCTCCCCACCAGCGATTATGAAGGATATCCGGGGAAGCAATCCGGCCAGGTCCAAGAGCATTTCCGCGCCTCTGCCGGCATATAGATGGCCGCTGTAACCGGCGGTGAAGGCGCTTTCGGGAAGGGAGAGGCCATGCTTGCGGTTAAGCGCCCGCCGCGCCGTCTGTGGTCCCGGCAGTTCTCGGTATCGTCCCAGGTCCACGCCATCGGGCGCTACGATCGTCCGTGGCGGCCGCAGCTCGACCTCGAATCGGTGAGAGAGGTCATCCCTAAGCGACGCGGAGATCAACACCATCCGCTCGATGCGACGGCTTCGGAGCATGCGGTGGAAAAGTAGGGGTCCCGCGGAGCCTTGGGGCATGTCGTGGACTTCAAAAATAGTCCGGATGCCGCGCCAGCTTGCCAGGGCGGCGGCTTGCGGCAGGCGGGTATACAGGTAATCAGCTTTCAAAGCTAGTGCCCTGTTTACCGCCCGCCAGCCGTAATCATATTTGCGCAAGGCACGTTTAGCGGCGATCCACTCGATCGGAAAGCGAACCTGCAAGCCGTAATGGCGGGAGAGGGAATCCCAGTCGCGCGCTTCTTCAGGCATATCCCCTTCGGTACTCACCTCCGGCGCGAGAAGGACGACCTCGTGTCCGATGGAGGCCAGCCCTTGCGTCATCTTCATTACTTGCAAGGAATTCGCCCGGCGAGAGGGAACCCGGGTTGGGGCGACGACCACGATCTTGACCATCTCAGGAAGCCGCGCCCGCCGAGGCTGTTCCCCGGCGCACGTCCAAGGATACACGCGCGGCCGCGATGCCCACGGTGAAGAGGTAATAGCCGGACAAAATCCCGGCGAAAGCCGTATAACCTAAGACCGGCACCAGCCAGTAAACTGCGGCGACTTTCAAGAGCATACCGGCAAAATTGACCAGCGTCGGGAAAACCGGGCGGCTCAGGGAGAGCAAGGCCACCCGGTTCCAATAGAAGATATTGACGAAGGTATAACCGATCAACAAGACCACGAGAGCCGGGTATGCAGGCAAGTATTCGATTCCGTAAACATAGGAGATGATCCACTGCCCGAAAAGGATCAAGAAGAGTGTCACCGGCACGGAATAAGCCGCCGCCAGCCGCGATCCCTGTCGGAGGATATACCGAACGTTTTCCCAGTTACGGCGAGCGATCTCTCTGGACAGTTCCGGATAGGTCGCTTTGGGCAGCGGACTGACCGGCAACTGCAGCATATTGGCCAGGGCTAAGGCCAGTTTGTAATATCCGGCCGGAACCGTCCCTAGAAACCCGGAAACCCATAACACTTCGCTGTCTTTCGCAATCAAACTGACCGTCCCGCTCAGGTTGGTGCTGAAAGCGAAGGTCAGCAAGCTGCGGCGCTGGTCTGCAAGCGTGCGGAAAGGCGCCTGCCACCAGCCAGCCCCCCAGCTTTGCCTGGCGAGCACCAACGCCGAAATCGTATAAGCCAGCGCGCCGAGGACCTTCCCGGTCATGTAGGCCAGGATGATCGCAAACAACCCAGCCCCTGAAAAAAAGGCGGCGGCGATCAACATCAGCGTCACCGCGCTCTGCAAGGCGGTGATAACGGCGATAGAGCGGAAACGATCGAAAACCTGCAGCAAACCGGTGGCGCTCTCCGAGATCAGGTTCGCCAGTACGATGCCGCCGTAGATGCGGAACCAGATCGCCAGGCCGACATCATGAGCGAAATACTGCGCCCCCAGCGGAGCCAGCGCCCAAACCAGGCCAAATGCCAGGACTGAGCCGCCCATTTCCAACAGGCTGGCGGTCTTGAAAGCAGCGGCGGCTTTGGATGGTTCACCTTGCTCTTGAAAATGGCTGACATAACGCACGACCAGCTCGTTCATACGATAGGAAGCCAACCGGTTGAGGGTGCTGGTAAACGTGGTAACCGCGCCGAGCACACCGAAATTCGCCGGCCCCAGCAAGCGCGCGGCCAGAATACCCTGGAGCATGCTCAAAAAGGCTGAGATCCCCGTGGCGCTGAAAAGATAACCGGAATTTTTGAGTATCCGCCGGATCAGGGGATTATCAAAAAAACGGTCGAATCTCTCCCGCGCCCGGGAATATACCGACTGGATCATGCAAAGGATAGGTGTAAGAAAAGCCGGGGAGACTGCTACTTACCCGTTTTGACCTGGCGCGCCCACTCACGCTCGCCTTTGTACCAGGCAACCGTCTCTTCGACGCCTCGATCGAGGGTAAATTCGGGTCGCCAGCCCAAGAGTTCTTCGGCTTTTTCGACGTTGGCCCAATTTGCCAGCATGTCGGCGGGATGGCGCGGGCGGTGCTCGACGACAGCCTTCCGTCCGGTTTTTTCCTCAAAAAGATCAACCAGTCCGTTGATCGTGATTGTCTCGTGCCCGCCCAGGTTGATGATCTGGAAGCCCATGGGGCGGAGGCCCAAGATCGTGCCGCGGGCGATGTCGTCGATGTAGGTAAAACCGCGCGATTGTTCACCATCGCCGTTAATCATCAGCGGTTGGCCCTCCATGATCCACTGGGTAAAGCGGAACATGACCATATCCGGGCGCCCGGCCGGGCCGTAAACGGTGAAATACCGGAAAATAGTCACGTCAAGATCGTAGAGGTAGTGGTAAGCGTGGCACATCGCCTCGGCGCCCTTTTTGCTGGCTGCGTAGGGCTGCAAGGGCAGATCGCTGTCCGCGTCCTCGGGAGTCGGCAGCGGCGCGCCAGCGCCGTAAATGCTGGAAGTGGAAGCTAGTATGAACTTCGGGATCCCGTTTTTCCGGCACAATTCCAGCAAATTCAGCGTGCCGGTGACGTTGGTGTTCACGTAAACCCAGGGATCCTCCACCGACTGGCGCACACCGGCGCGCGCCGCCAAATTGATGACCCCATCGAATAAAGGCGCATCTGCACGCTTGAGGGGCTCCAGATCGAGCGCTTCGAAGGCCTCTTTATCGCTGATATCGACCTGGTGAAAAGTGAAGTTTGGATGCTCCTGGACGCGCTTCAAGCGCCAGTGCTTGATGCGCACGTCGTACGCGTCATTGAGATTGTCCAACCCGAGAACGGTGTGGCCGTCCTCGAGAAGCATTTCGGCAACCCGGGCGCCGATGAACCCCGCCGCGCCGGTGACAAGATACTGCGCCATACTCTACCTCATACTTTTTAAAGTTACGCATCCTGCAGGTACTGCGGACGATGGCTTCTTTAAAGCTTGCTCAACCACCTTATCCACCCGCCAGGTGCGTAAGCGGTTCGTTCCTCGGGTTTACAAACGCACGACCTTGGGTTCCTGGTTCCGGTTCAATTTGAGCGCATTGCGGGTGTCGACGATCAGCTCGGCCGAAGCTAACAGCCTGGCGTAATCATACACCTGGTGATCGGTGATGATCACAACGCAGTCTGCCTGGGACGCCTGCTCATAAAGATCGTCTACGCTGTCCAAACCCCAATCCTCGTGTCGAATGCGCGGGATGTACGGATCATGGTAAGAGACCTCAGCGCCTTTTTGACGCAGCAGGCCGATGACGTCCAAGGCAGGCGATTCTCGCAAATCGTCGATATCGGGCTTATAGGCCGCGCCGACGACCAGCACCTTGCTGGCCTTCAGAGGCTTGCAAACCTCGTTCAGCGCATCCTGGACGCGGCCGACCACGTAGCGCGGCATGTTGGTGTTTATCTCGGAGGCCAAATCGATAAAGCGCGCTGAATAATTCAAGGTGCGCAGCTTCCAGGAGAGATACAGCGGATCGATTGGGATACAGTGACCCCCCAAACCCGGTCCGGGGGTGAACTTCATAAATCCGAAGGGCTTGGTCGCCGCAGCGTCGATCACCTCCCAGACGTCGATCCCCAGCTTGTCGCACATGATCGCCATCTCATTGACTAGGCCGATGTTGATCATCCGGAAGGTGTTCTCTAGCAGCTTGGCCATCTCGGCCACTTCCGTGGAGGAAACCGGTACAACCGTCTCCAACGCCTGTCTGTACCAGGCAGCTGCCAGCTTGCTGCACTCGGGCGTGATCCCGCCGATAACCTTGGGCGTATTGTAGGTGGTCCAATCCGTCCGTCCAGGATCGACCCGCTCCGGGGAAAACGCCAGAAAGAAATCCTCCCCCACGACCAGACCGGAGGCTTCGCTTAACTTCGGCAGCAGGATCTCGCGAGTTGTGCCGGGATAGGTGGTAGATTCCAGGACGATCACCATCCCTGAGTGCATGTATTTCGCCAGGTCGTCAGTCGCCGTCAGGATGTAAGACAGGTCCGGGTCGCCGGTCTTGCGCAAAGGTGTGGGCACGCAAATGCTTACCGCGTCCGTCTCCCGGATGGCGGAGAATTCCGTGGTGCCTCTCAAACGACCACTCTCAAGCAGTCGTGCCACCTGTTCGCCAGGGACATCCTGAATGTAACTTTCACCCCGGTTGATGGCCTCGACCTTGCGTACGTCCGGGTCGATGCCGGTCACTTCAAAACCGGACTCGGCAAAAATGGTCGCCAGGGGCAGGCCAACGTAGCCCAAACCCAAAACGGCGATCTTCACTTCACGGCGGTCTAGCCGGTCTAACATAGATTGAACTGCTGGATTCATGTGGTCCTCTTTGTCTAAGCAGGTGAGTGGCAGGTATTATAGATCGGCAAACTGCCAGACAAAACCCCCACTTTCCCGGCGAACTGCGTAACTTCTAACTTTTTTAGCAGCATCGCCGACAATCATACCACTTCATCAAATTGGGGCAAACCTCATCAACACAGCGAGGTGATCGGAATGTTTGAGATCCTGAGTTTCTAAATGCTGGGCGTCGATCACCTTCCATGGTTGATCCCCTGGCTGTAAAAAGATGTAATCAAGCCGGCGTTTACCGATTAGACGACCCAAGACCCCATCCAAGGCATGAGTCGCGCCTTGCTGCCCGGGACGTGTGCTGCGAAAGGTGTCTAACCAGACTGTTTGCATCTTCCTGATCTGCTGGCTATTCTCGGAGGCGTTAAAATCGCCGCCCACCAGCGCCATGCGCCCCTGCGCCGATGCCTCGATCCATTGGTGCAGCAACATGACCTGACGAATATTGCGACGCTTTCTCAAACTCAGATGGACGCTGGTTGCTAAGAACTCCCTGCCAGGCGCTTTAATATTAACGGTCAAGGCCAACCGGTTAATCAAAAGGTCATTCCCCTGATTCAATTCGAGGACCTGTGGGTCTTCGAGCGGAAAGCTGCTGAAAACCGCTAACCCTTCCTCAAAACCAATCTGCCGGTGCCCATTAGCTCTGGCATAAACGTAAGCCATACCTAAACGTTCAGCCAACCATTTCTCGACATGCACCTCTGCGGTTCTCGCCACTTCCTGGAGAAGTAATATGTCCGCTTTTTCCCTTTCAACGAGTTCTGCAAAGGCTTCCAAGCGCTGGCGCAATCGTCGGTGTCGAGGCCAATCATGGCATAGGTTAGCGCTCATCACGGAGAGGCTGTCGCTGCCAGAGCGTAACCCTTTCAACGGAGATCTGATCATCGAGAACTGGCCAACAGGTCTGGTTACGGCAGCCGCTTTTCGTATCGCGGGCTTCAGAGAATGCAAGCCGGGGATACGCGTTACGGCGCTTATAAGCCTGCTTATCCATCGAAATTTGGTTGAATTTCTCTTAAATTTATAGGTATTGCCAATATCAATTATTTGCGGAATTTCTTTTGTCAAATATGGCTCCAGGGATTGAAATCGCCCCCCACAAAAACATTTATACCATATCCCCCATAGTCGTTCCAATTTCAATACTATTAGGAGTTACGCAGTTCGCCAGCGAAGTCGGTGTGTTTGGGTGGCAGCACTGAACCCACAAAACTTCGTTCACTATCCGATTTTTGTATTATCTTGCTCTCGAATCTTAATCTTACGCAAACCAGCAAGGAATTGGGGAATCACAACTTGCGGAAAGCGAGGCCAAGTGATCACCACCACTCCAATCAGCCAGATCACCAACCAACAGGCTACGATGGGATTTTGCACGTATGCAAAAAATATAAACAATGCGTAGATCGGTGCTTGGAAAAGCATCCCTAAGGATCTCGGGATGCCGATACGCCAAAAAATCACCGCCCAATACAAAAGATACCCAAGCACCAGCCAGACGTTAATCCGTCCCGAGACCAACAAGTAAACCAACAGTCCAACAGAGACAGTCATATCAATCTCTAAATCGTGTTCTCCCCACCATGAGTGGTATTTTCGTCGACTACGGCGCGCCAAGGGACCGTCTAGGATATCGCCAGTCCAATCCAAGATCATCGCCCAGACCGCAATCTCCAACCCCTCCTTGCCACGGGATAGTCCTAACCACACCAACCCGCATCCCAACAATAAACGAGAGCAAGTCAGCAGATCGGCAAATTGTTTTGCGACCAAAATAGAACCCTCACCCGCCCATGGATCGTACAATCATTGTAGACCGATCGGCGTAATGAACTAGCTTACGTGAGACGCTACCTAAAAGTAAGCTCTCGACCGGTCCTAACCCGCGCGAACCGGCCACGATCAGGTCGATCTCGTTTACCCGAGCATACTCGATCAACTCGGTCGCGGCATCCCCCCGAACCAATACACTTTTCAAATCCACCTTTCCGGAGTGTGCGCTTAAGTAATATCGCTCCATCTTGGCGAGCATCTCTTGTCCAGCTCTTTCCTCATCTTCCCCCTGGCGCGCCTCGGTCAGTTCAACCTCACGAATCTGAGCTTGTCGGGCAGATTCCATCTCAAGAGGCCAGGCTTGCGCCCAATTTGGCGGCAGACCAATCGGTGGCAATACGTGCATTAGATAAACTTCAACCTCTGCTGGTAGTGGAAATCTCGCCAGATATAAAGCTGCTTCCTGGCATTCCGGTGAACCGTCCACCGCCAACAGCGTTTTATGAAGACCTTGATAAGGCGCCCGGATCAACAATACCGGACAAATCGCATGCTCGACCAGGGTCTGGGCCACGCTACCTAAAAGAATACCCAAGGTCCCGCGTAATCCTTTCGCGCCAAGCACAATCAAGTCAGGGTGATTAATCTCGGCGTATTCCAGCAGCTCGTGTGAAGGATACCCGGTGATAAGTTTTGTCTCTACCGCACATTCCACGTCGCTTAACATATCCCCGGCGCGCGCCAGCATAGCTTCCAAAGCGGCGTAGTTCGAGGCGTTGCGCGGCAACATAACCGTCACGATCGTGATGACGGTATCTGCACCCCATTGGAAATCGTGCACAAATTGGGTAGCTGCCCAAGAATGGTCCGAACCGTCTATTGCCAGCAAAATGGAGTGGATCCTACCAATCGAGTCGTCCATCTCAGCCTCCTTATCAACCGAGCTTAGAACTGACTCAAGGACACCCTCTTTCCCCCTCATTCAGATATCCCAACATCCATTTCCACTATATCAAATTTATCCCCCGAATTCAAGAGGTATCATTCAAATACGCAGGACAGTTGCATTTGCCCTTGCTAGGTAGCGCACTCCCGTAACACAGGGGTTGCAGGGTACGCGCCAAGCGTCTCAGCTACAGAGGCGATCAGAGGTTAGAACAAGCTCAACTGCTGGGGATTATCGCTCTTCCCGTTTGCCGGTTCGACATACTCCGGGGCTTCACCAGCGGTAGCGATCATTTCAGGAAGCCTGGAGAAGTCGCTTTCGATGGTCGGTTTCAATGACCTTTGGTGAAGCGCAGCCGCTGGGTGGTACATGGGGACGATCAGCCGGCCGCGCACCTGCCTGGCTTGACCGTGCACGTCGCTGATTTTGACGTTCGGCAAGAAATACCCCATTGAAAATCTTCCCAGCGTAACGATCACTTTCGGGTTGATCGCTTGGATCTGCCTCTCAAGATAGTTGCTCGTACAGGCGCTCACCTCTTCGGGTTTGGGGTCCCGATTACCCGGCGGGCGGCACTTGACCACATTGGTGATAAAAACCTGCTCACGGCTCATCCCGATATTAGCCAACAACTCCTCTAAAAACTTGCCGGCAGCCCCAACAAATGGGCGCCCCTGTTCGTTTTCATGAAACCCCGGGCCTTCACCAATGAATAGGATCTCGGCGTTGGTCGGGCCTTCCCCTGGGACAGCGTTTTTGCGAGAGTATTGCAGTTCGCATTTGGTGCAAACCCTGGTCTCCTTGGCAACCTGCTGCAAGATTTCTTCAGAATTCAAGAGTACCTCCAAGAAGATCCACGTTCATTTAAACGGCTTTCCATCCAGACCAAATAATCCTGATCCAGGTTATTCACCGTCATCAAGATCGCGTCTTCGGCGTTATCTTTATAGTAGCGCGGCCGTCTGCCGACCACCTCGAAACCAAAACGTTTGTACAGGGATTGCGCGGCATGGTTGGAAGCGCGCACTTCGAGCGTCGCTTGCTCTGCGCCTCGCCGGATCACGCTTTCCAAGGATTTAGCCAGCAAGTGAGCGCCAATCCCCAGCTGGCGGTAATCCGGATGGACGGCGATGGTGGCAATATGCGCCTCATCGATGATCAACCAGATCACGGTCATGCCGACGATCAGTTTCTCGCCGCTCGGCGAGTCGATCTCAGCAACCCATAAGATCGACTTCGAGTTGCTGTTCAATTCATAATGATAGGCGCGGGTCGGCCAAGGCGTACTGAACGATGCACGATCGATCGCCTGGACTGCTTCGATATCCTCCAACTGCATGGGACGAAAATGGAGCGTAAAGGTGTCTGAGCTGATCATTCGGGGATATTGTTGTGCGTCCGCAGGTATATTGGCGCCAGGGTTGCCGGATCGTCCCAGCGATCGGCTTGCAGACGATCCCAGGCCAACTCGGCAAGAAAAGACGGTCGCCGCACCGATTGCGCTGGAGAACAGAGCACAACGTTCACCCATTTCCTGGCTAACAACCTTCGTTCCTCCTCATCAAGCTCGCCGCAAATCATGGTCGGCTCATTGATCCTGGCGTTTAAATTCCTGGCGGTAAGTATCTCTGCATCTCCCGAGGATGACCAGGCATCCCCTTCACGATGGTACCAGCCGACTGCCAGACGGGCGCGTCCCGCTCGCAGTACAGCAGCCAGCCGCATATCCTGAGCTGGCTGTGCTGCCGCCAGGACATCCAGGGTGGGCACTCCGAAGATCGGTTTGCCTCGAGCCAGCGCCAGGCCTTTGGCGACCGCCAGTCCGATCCGTATCCCCGTGAACGACCCGGGGCCAATCGCTATAGCGATACCGCTGAGAGCCCGCATCGAAATATCCGCCCGGTTGAGCATTTGGTTGATCGCCGGCGCTAGCTCTACGGTGTGATAATTTGAGCTCGACCAGATCATCTCGCTGAGTACCTGGACGCCATCGTACAGGGCGAGGCCCACCGTTCGAGTAGAGGTATCAATAGCCAGCAGCATCAACCACTCCCATACACCCGCTTGCGAAATTTCTCCAGGAGAGCCTGATAATGCTCGCCGTTCGCGGAGAAAATCAGATCGCGCTGATCGTTATTAATCGTTCGCAGGCTGACCCACAGATTCTCAGCCGGCAAAGCTTTTTTAATTCGATCCGCCCATTCGACGATCAAGGGGCTGCCAGCCACGAGCGTATCGATATCCAGGTCTTCAGCTTCCTCCGGACCGCTCAAGCGGTAACCGTCGAGGTGGTAAAAACGCTCACCTTGTGGGCGACGGTAAAGGTTGACAAGGACGAAGGTCGGACTGGTGACCTGATCGAGAGAGCCCCAACCGGAGGCGACGCCCTGCACAAAAGTCGTCTTGCCGGACCCCAGATCGCCAACCAGGCAAATCACATCACCTGGGGCAAGCAAAGCGCCCAAACGCATACCCACGCGGCGGGTTTGCTCTGGGCTCCGGCTGATCACTTCGACGGAATGAGCGTTGAGGATCGGCATGTCTGGTCGATTATACGCCGTGAAGCGCTTTGCGGGAAGCGTCCTGCGTGAATTTGCCCCCGGCCTCTTATGATTCTTCTAACATCTCCAGCTTGGCCAGCGAAGCCGCCACCCTTTTCAGGCCAACCTTATTGAAAAAAATATCGACGATCTCATCGTCGTCCTCCAGGCGGGAATTAAGCACCATCCCTTCACCCCAGACAGGGTGTTCCACTCGCGCGCCGGGTTGGTACTGCGGTTTAACCAGATGCGCCGAACCGGCGTTGCCTGAATCCCACCGGTCAGGTCGGTAGATTTCTCGAGCTTGCGAACGGCGGCCATAACCGCTGACTTCCTCTTGATCGAACAACTCTTCGGGAATATCACCCAGGAAGCGTGACTGGTCGGAGGGCTCGTTGTACCCGTAAAAACTTCGGTTGATCGGGCTGAATAAAAACAAACGATCCTTAGCACGGGTGATGCCCACATAGAACAGGCGGCGTTCCTCCTGCATAGCCTCCGGATCATCAAATGACCGAGAATGCGGCAAAGTGCCGTCATTGAGACCAACGATAAACACATAGGGGAACTCCAACCCCTTGGCGGCGTGCAGTGTAAGCAGGGTCGGAACGTTGGCAGAGGCGTCGATGGTATCCTGGTCGGATACCAGCGCGATATCCTCTAGAAAAGCGGACAGGCTCTCCTCCTTATGCTCCATAGCCAGCCGGCGCAGCTCTTGCACGTTCTCCCAACGCTCCGCGCCTTCCTCGCTGCCGTCATCGATATAATCGCGATAATCCGTATCGACCAGGATGCGGTCCAAAAGGTCAAGAGGAGCAAACTGCTCGCGCTGCTCAACCCAATTGAGCAGCATGCTTCCAAAATTGACCAGCGCCGAGGCGGCGCGGGTTGAAAAATATTCTGCGCGCCCAGGATTGGCGCCGCTGCTCAGTTCGAGCAAGAGCTGACCGGGGGTAAGGCCAAGCTGCTGGGCGCGGGTGCGCAGGGCCGCGCTGGTCTTAGTGCCGATGCCTCTTGAGGGGACGTTAATTACCCGGCTCAGGCTGATATCGTCATCCGGATTTTGAACCAGGCGTAAATATGCAATCACATCTTTGATCTCGCGCCGGCCGTAAAAGCGCTGCGCGCCGACCAGTTTATACGGCAGGCTGCGCCGCAAGAATGCCTCCTCGAGTAGCCGGGATTGCGCGTTAGTGCGGTACATAATGGCGCAATCCCCCGGCTGAGCCTGAGCACGTGCGACCAGTCCGGCGATGGTATCGACCACGATGGAAGCTTCTTCCCGGTCATCATAAGGCTCTTTCACCACGATCTTCTGGCCGCGCCCCCGATCGGTGAACAACCGTTTTGGCGTCCGGTAAGGATGCTGGTCGATCACCGCCATGGCCGTATCCAGGATGGTCTGCGTAGAACGGTAGTTTTGTTCCAACAAGATCACCTGGGCATCCGGGAAATCATCTTCGAAACGCAGCACATTTCGGTAATCTGCGCCCCGCCAGCGGTAGATCGACTGGTCGGTGTCGCCCACTACGAAGATATTATGGTGAAAGGAGGCTAAATGCCTGAGCAGGACGTATTGGGCCAGATTCGTGTCCTGGAATTCATCCACCAAGACGTGCTCGTAGCGCCGGGCGTACTTCTCACGCACTGCCGGCGATTCTTCCAACAAAAAGGCCGTCCACAGTAACAGGTCGTCGAAGTCCACGCCGTTGCTGGCTAAGAGCAGCTCCTGGTAGCGACTGTAAACGCGTTTGACCACTTCATCGCGATACGTCTGGATGGGGAAATCATCCGGAAGCAGGAGCTCGTTCTTGGCATTCGAGATCGAGGCGTGGACGCTGTGCGGGCGATAGCGCTTCTCATCGATGCCCAGGTCGCCCAGTGCAGTTTTTACGACGTTGATCTGGTCGTCGCTGTCGAAGATTACGAAATTGGATCCAAAGGGCAGGCGCTCGGCCTCCCGGCGCAGGATGCGGGCGCAGATCGCGTGGAAAGTACCCAACGTCAGGCCGCGCGAACCCCCTTCAAGCAGATCCACGACACGCGCTTCCATCTCCCGGGCGGCTTTGTTCGTAAAGGTGACCGCCAGGATGTGGTACGGCTGCACCCCCAGGTGGGCGATTAAAAAGGCGATGCGGTGGGTCAGCACGCGCGTTTTGCCTGACCCGGGCCCTGCCATAACCAAAACCGGACCGAGTTCAGCCGTGACCGCCTGCTGCTGTTGAGGGTTTAAGCCCTCAATAAGATCCATGAGGTGGATTGTAATGTCTGCAGGTAGGCATGTCAACTCGAGTTTGAATCCGCTCAATACGGGAGATATTTTGTTGCCAACGCGCGGCCCTTGCGCTACAATCATCTTATGAATTGGAACATCCTTGGACACGAGTGGGCGGTGGACCTGCTCCAAGAACACGTCGCGCGGGAGAACCCCAGGCATGCGTACCTGCTCACCGGCCCGCAAGGTGTGGGCCGGCGCACCCTTGGGTTGCGCCTGGCTCAGGCAATAAACTGCCCCCAGCAAGAAGCGCCAGGAGAACCGTGTCTGCATTGCCAGACTTGCCGCCAGATCGAACGCATGCAGCATACCGACCTGGCGGTCGTGCAGGCCGAAGAAGTCGGCGGTGTGCTCAAAGTAGATCAAATTCGCGACCTGCAAAGGATGGTTTCCCTCTCCCCATACGCGGCGCCTTACCGGGTGGCTTTGCTGCTGCGCTTCGAGGAAGCGAATTTGAGCGCGGCGAATGCGCTGTTGAAAACCCTGGAAGAGCCGCCTCCCAGGGTGGTGATCGTGCTGACCGCCGAGAGCGCCGAGCGATTGCTGCCGACCATCGTTTCCCGCTGCGAGGTGCTGCGCTTGCGCCCGCTCTCCCTGGATACAGCCACCCAAGGGTTGGAGTCCCGCTGGTCGCTGCCCCCAGATCAGGCTCGCTTGCTGGCGCACCTTTCCGGGGGCCGCCCCGGGTACGCGCTGCGCCTGCACCAGGAGCCGGAACTGCTCGAACAGCGCAATGCCTGGCTGGACGAACAAGACCAATTATTAGGCGCCAGCCGAGTCGTCCGGTTTGCCTATGCGGAAGAGCTCGCCAAAGACAAAGAACGGCTGCGGGCAGCTCTGCAAGTCTGGTTGTCTTTCTGGCGGGATGTGCTGCTGCAGGCCGGCGAGGCTTCGACGCCGTTGACCAACCCAGACCGGGCAGCCGAGATCGCCATCGTCGCCAACCACGTTGGACTGCGAACGACCAAACGGGTTCTCGATCAAATCGAGCGCACTGAGCAACTGCTCGACCGCAACGTCAATGCTCGTCTGGCAGCAGAAGTATTCCTGCTCGATCTACCGAACATACCCGTTGCGGTATGAAGGCGCCGTGATCCATGAATCGGAAAAGTGAGGATTACTGGAGGCAAACTCCACCTTAGCCCCCCACACCAAGCGCCCACGACAACAATCATCAAAGAGGCCATAACTATTGAAGCGTAAGGGGGAATTATTATGCTATACTCAAACGAAAATTAACCGCTAGCGGTGTTCAGGCTCTCCAGATCCTTCCGGGATGTCTCGAACGAATAACAACGATCAGGGGAAGAAAACGCTCATCTCTCACCCTCATACTTTTTCGAATACCGATACGCTTATCAATGAGGTTGCCTGAATGGAGTCTAAAATCAGGGCAAACGAGAGCACGCGAGAAACCTTAGAACTCCTCTACCATATCAGCCGCGAGTTGGCTTCGGCGTTGGATTTGCGCACCGTGCTGCAGAGGGTGCTGTTTCTCTCCATGCGCAACGTCGGCGCGATCAGCGGGAGCCTTGTCGTCATGGACGACAATGGCGAACCGGTCGAATCGGCCATTATTGTAGGCGCACAAGTCCACAACCAGACCACCAGGCAGCTGCGCGCCACCGTCGAGCACGGGTTGGCAGGCTGGGTCAAACAACGTGGCGAAGCCGTGCTCGTCCCAGACACCAGCCAGGACGACCGCTGGCTGCGCCGGCCTGACGATGCCGAAAACCGCACCGGGCCAAAATCCGCAGTCAGCGCCCCACTCACCGTGCGCGACCAGGTAGTCGGGGTGATCACGCTCGTGCATCCCAACCCTGGCTTCTTCAACGACGATCATCTGGCGCTTGTCCAGGCGATCGCCGACCAGGCCGGTATTGCAGTGCTTAACGCCCGGCTGTATGCCGAAAGCCAAAGACAGGCACACGTGATGACCGCCGTCGCGGAGAGCTCTGCCGTGATCACCGCCAGCCTGCGCCTGGAAGAAGTCTTGCAGCGCATCCTGGAACAGATCAGCCAGGCTCTGCAAGTTCAGGTGGTTTCCCTGGCGTTGATCGATGCGGGCAAGAGCGAGCTTGTTTACCGCGCTTCAACGATAACCGGTGAACACAGCGTTCTTGGTCTGCGTCTGCAAATGGGCGAAGGCGTCGCCGGTTGGGTCGCCCAGACGGGCCGCGGCTTGATCGTCCCCGACGTCAGCAAAGACGCGCGCTATTCACCGGAAGTCAATCGTTTTAGGTGGATCGAGATCCGCGCCATCGCCTGCGCCCCGCTCCGTTCACAGGGGAAGGTGATCGGGGTGCTCGAGGCGGTCAACCCGCGCGAAGGCAGTTTTGACCCGGACGCGCTGCTTGTGCTGACCGGCATTGGCAGCCTGGCAGGCACTGCCATCCGCCATGCCCAGCTTTTCGAGCAGCTGCAGTCCGCCCACCAGCGCTATCACGAACTGTTTGAGGACAGCATCGACCCGATTTTCCTCACCGATCTCAAAGGTCGCATCCTGGAAGCCAACCGCCAGGCTGTGCTGACCACGCAAACAAGCCGGCAGTCCTTACGTGATATTCCCATCAGCCAGCTGCACGAGATCAAGCGCGCAGCATTTCAAGGCGAACTGAACAACCTGTCTACTGGGGAAACGGTCTCCTATGAGTCCACCTTGTACGCAGAGAACGGGCTCGAGGTTCCCGTACAGGTCTATGTCCGGCAAGTGGAGATCGATGCCTTGCCACAGCTGCAGTGGATCATCCGCGACATCACGGAGCGCAAGAACCTGGATACCCTGCGCGAAGATCTGATCAACATGATCTATCACGACCTGCGCGCTCCGCTGGGCAATGTTGTCTCCAGCCTGGACGTACTCGATTCGATGCTGCCTGACGACGCCGATGATACGCTGCGCTCTTTGCTCGATATCGCCGGGAGATCGACGGAACGCATCCAGCGCTTGACCAGCTCACTCTTGGATATGAGCCGGTTGGAAGCCGGTCAGCCGATAGGAAACCGCGCGCCCACTCCATCCCGCCAGTTGGTGAAGGACGCCGTCGAAATTATCGCCCCTATCGCGACCAACAAAAATCAGCGCATCGTCGAATCGCTGCCTGATGATCTTCCCGAGGTCCTGGTAGAAGCGGATATGATCCGCCGTGTGCTCTCCAATCTGCTGGAGAATGCCGTGAAGTTCTCTCCACCTGGGGGTGATCTCTCTATCGGCGCCCGTCGAGAAGGCGCATCGGTGCTGTACTGGGTTCAAGATACCGGACCCGGTATTCCCGAGACGGAGAAAGAACGTATCTTTGACAAATACACCCGCCTGCATGCCGTGGACGGGCCGAAAGGGCTGGGGTTAGGCCTGGCTTACTGCCGCTTGGCCGTTGAAGCGCACGGGGGCAAGATTTGGGTCGAAAACAGGCCTGACGCCGGTGCACGCTTCAACCTCACTTTACCAACAGCGGGGAATATCACCCCTTGAGGCGCAGCATGCGACATGGCGTCGCGTTAGAACTTAGGAGAGACCATGCAGCAAATCGAACCCGGTGTTTATTACGAGGACGCTTATCACGGCGTTACCCTGGGCGCGTTAATTTTCAATCATGGCACCGTGATGATCGACGCGCCGCTCCGGCCGGATGACGCCCGCTCCTGGAGAGCAGCGTTGATCAATATGGGCGGGAGCACCAACCGCATTTTGATCAATCTGGACGCCCACCCCGACCGTACGTTGGGAGCGCGCGCCTTGGACTGCCCAATCGTCGCGCACGAGAAAACAGCCCAGGTATTTCACGACCGTCCCACAATCTTCAAAGGCCAGACCTCGGAGAGCGGCGCCGAGTGGGAGATCAACAATGAAATGGTGGGTACGCGCTGGTCTCCTCCGGATATCACTTTCTCCGACAGCATGTACTTCCACTGGGGCAAACCCGAAGTGATACTGGAGCACCATCCCGGCCCTACCCAAGGATCTGTATGGGCGATCATCCCTGAAGGGAAAGTTGTCTTTGTCGGCGACACCATCATCGCCGACCAGCCTCCTTTCTTAGCCCAATCCGATCTGCATGCCTGGATCGAATCCCTGGATGTGCTGCTGTCCACCTACCGTGAATTTTTGATCATCAGCGCTCGCAGCGGGCCGGTCGGCAGCGACGAAGTGCGTACCCAACAACGCTATCTTAAAAAGATCGTTCAAGGCCTGGAGCGCTTGGCGAAGCGCAACGCCCCTCCGGAGATGACCGAGGGGTTGATCGCCAGCCTGCTTAAGGATTTCTCGCTCACCAACATGCAACGCGAGCGCTATGCCCAGCGTTTGCGCTATGGGCTCTACCATTACTATACGCATCATTACCATCCGATCGAAGAAACCAACCCGGACGAGTAGGCGCATCGCCAGATCGAAACCCTCCCAACTCGCTCAAATAAACCAGATGCCCACATCCCCTTACCGGCCCGTCTATACGCTTATCCGTGGTGAGACCGTCGAATCAATCCATTTTGGGGCGATCGCCGTCGTAGCTGCAGGAGGCGGGTTAATCGCCTCATACGGGGAACCGCAGACGGTAACCTTCCTGCGATCCACGGCCAAACCCTTTCAAGCGCTGCCTTTTATAGAAGCGGGCGGCCCGGAGCACTTCGATCTGACCGCCAAGGAGATCGCCTTGATCTGCGCTTCGCATTCCGGCACCGACGAACACTTCGGCGTGCTCCAGGGACTGCAAGCCAAGACCGGAGTCAGCGAAGGAGACCTGCTGTGCGGCGTACACATGCCGTACGATCAAGCGACGGCTGAGGCGCTGCGCAAGCGTGGGGAAGAACCCTCTCCCAACCGGCATAACTGCTCGGGAAAGCACACCGGTATGTTGGCATTCTGCCGGATGAAGGGCTGGCCGCTGGATACTTACCTCGACCGCGACCATCCTGTCCAGCAGGTCATCCTGAGAACACTCGCCGAGATGAGCAGCCTTCCCATCGAGCAGGTTGCGCTTGGCACCGACGGCTGTTCGGCGCCAAACTTCGCTCTGCCGCTGTACAACGCTGCGTTGAGCTATGCGCGCTTGTGTCAGCCGGATGAATTTTCTATGGAGAGGGCCAGCGCCTGTCAGACCATCACCAAGGCGATGACCTCTCACTCACGCATGGTCGCTGGTCCGGATCGTTTCGATACCCGCTTAATGGAGGTCGCCGAGGGTCGAATCGTCGCCAAAGGCGGCGCCGAAGGCTACCAGGGTTTGGGGATACTTCCGGGTACCCTCAGCTCAGGATCCCCCGCTGTAGGGATCGCCATTAAAATTTCGGATGGGGACTCCAAGGGCAGGGCGCGCGCCGCTGTGACGCTGGAAACGCTGCGCCAATTAGGCGCCCTCCACGAAGACGAACTGGCGCAGCTGAAAAATTATGGGCCGTACTCCCCGGTGCACAACTGGCGGGACCTGGTCGTAGGCGCTGCACACCCATCCTTTGAGCTTGAACGCCATTCCTAAAGAGATCGTCCCAAGGATCGACTCGACAGTGCTGGGCTACCTTCCTTGCAAAACCGTTATGGAACCGGCTGGGCTGCCGCGGTATTATCAGGATGAGCCGCAAGTAGTCCCCACCTGAACAGAACTGGTCGATCGATTTTTCCGCAGCAAGCTGACGATCGCATAAACCCATGGATCTCCGCGAACGTGCCATTGCCATCCATCAAAGACTGATCGACTATTTCGGCTTTCCCGAGTGGCGGAACCCGCTGCCTCCCGTGGACGAACTGGTCTCCACGATCCTCTCCCAGAACACCAACGATACCAACCGCGATCGCGCCTTCAAAAGCCTGACGGAGCGATTCGAGACCTGGGAGCAGGTTCGCGACGCCGAACCGGAAGTGGTCATCGAGGCGATCCGCGTCGCGGGGCTGGCGAATCAGAAAGGCCCGCGCATCCAGAATGCCTTACGCCAGATCACCGAAAAACGTGGCGCGCTCGGCCTGGATTTCCTGAAGGAGAAAACGCCCAGCGAAGCGCGCAAGTGGTTAATGCAGTTCAAAGGAGTGGGACCTAAAACCGCAGCCATCGTACTGCAATTTTCGCTGGAAATGCCCGCCTTCCCGGTTGATACCCACATCCACCGTGTCACCGGGCGTCTCGGTCTGCGTCCTGATAAGATGAGCGCAGACCGGGCTCACGATTACCTTGCCGAGCTGTTCCCTGAAGAGGCTTACTACTCGGCGCATTTGAACCTAATCCGCTTGGGGCGAGAGATCTGCCAGGCGCGACAGCCAGACTGCCCGGTTTGCCCATTGCAGGAGTTCTGTGAATATTATGCCGAAAACTACTCCTGAATTCCCTAACCGTTATAAAGATCCCAGCGCTTTCCTCAAAGCTTACGACGAGGACAGCCGACTTTTCGCTCTGTACCGCGTCTCGTCTGCCTTAGGCAGCTCCCTCGATTTGGACGAAGTCTTGAACCAGGTCATGGATTCGGTAATCAACCTGACCGGCGCAGAACGCGGCTTCTTGATTCTCGCCGAGCCGACCACCGGAGAATTGAAGCTGCGCGCCGGTCGCAATATCGAGCAAGAAACCCTAGAACATAAGGATATGGAGGTCAGCCGGACGCTGATCAAAACTGTCATGGAGACCGGCGACGGGGTGGTCACGACCGATGCCCAAACCGACCCGCGCTTCAAGCAGCACCAATCCGTAATATTTTTTGCTCTGCGATCGATCATGTGTGCGCCATTGCGGGCGCGCGGGCGGGTGATCGGTGCAATCTATGTAGACAACCGCGCTCAAAAAGGACACTTTGTCCGGGCTGATCTCGACCTCCTGGAAGCGTTTGCCATCCAGGCAGCCATCGCCATCGAAAACGCTCGCCTGTACACCCAGACCGATCAGGCTCTATCCAGGCGGGTAACGGAACTGGAAACCCTGACCCAAATCGACCGTCAGCTCAGCGCTCACCTGGAGCTGGACGCCGTGTTGGAACTCACCCAGCGCTGGGCGCTGAAAGGCACTCACGCGGCTGAATGCTGGATCGCCTTGCGGGATGAGGAGACCCAGCAGATGGTGCGCTTTAGCGGACCGCCGGATGCCCCACTCAACCACCCGCTGGTGGAACAAGCCCTTGCTGAAGCTATCGGATTAGCCTCGCCTTATGACACCCCGCCGCCTTACCACCTCGCTGCGCCTTTAATGATCGCCGGCAGGACAACCGGGGTTTTGATCGCCCGGCGGCTTGAACCCTTCAACGATGACGCCTTGCCATTCCTGGAACGCCTGGCAAACCGCAGCGCGATCGCGGTTCAGAACGCACAGCTTTACCAGGTTGTACAAGCCGCCAATGAGTACAAATCCAAGTTCATCTCGGTGGTCACACACGAACTGCGCATCCCGATGACTTCGATCAAGGGCTATACCGACCTGTTATTGAAAGGTATTACCGGACCGATCACCGAGGGACAGGAAAAATTTTTGACCGTCATCCGCAACAATACCGAGCGCATGGCGGACCTGGTCGGCGACCTGAGCGATATTTCCCGCATTGAAACCAGGCGATTGAAGCTCGAGATGGGGAAGGTGCAATTAGACGACTGTCTCCAGGAGACAGTTGCCAGCCTAGGACCAAAATACAACGAAAAGAACCACCACCTGGAAATAGACATTCCCAGGACATTGCCCCCGGTTCACGCGGACCCGAGTCGACTGGTGCAGGTGCTCACCAACCTGCTCAGCAACGCCGAAAAGTACACCCCTCCGGGAGGGCAAATTTCGGTCCGAGTCCGGCCCTCCAATGGCAGCCTGCGGCTGGAAGTTTCCGATAACGGAGTAGGGATCAGCCCTGAGGACCAGGCTAAGCTTTTCACCCAATTTTTCCGTTCTGAAGATCCGGATGTGCGCCAGGAAACCGGATGGGGCTTGGGTCTGCATGTTACCAAGCTCCTGGTAGAACTGATGGGCGGAGAGATCGGCGTTGACAGCGTGCTCGATCAAGGCAGTACCTTCTGGTTCACGTTAGCGGTTTATACGCCATGAAAGCGCTAAAACCGGGCAAACGGCATAGCTTAGTCTTGTACAAGCGAGCGATGGACCGCTTGTGGAAAGCTGCGCTGCCCTTCAGCCTGATTTGCCTGGCTTTATGGTGGCAGATCACCGGTAGCGACGTCCCCCTGATCGAAACGCAAAGAGGCACCTGGTTGTTGGTCGCTGGTGTGATTGCCGGTGGAATTGGGTTGTTCGCTCTGCTCGCCCGCTCCATGGCATACGTCCAGGCGCATCGCCACCACATCCGCCTGGCGACGCCCTTCCTGAGGCTGAAAATCTCTTACCGGCGCGTGCGCAGCGTGCACTCTGCCAGCTTCTCACAAATTTTTCCCCCTCAAGAGACCGGATGGGCGCAACGTAATTTCCTTGAGCCGTTCCTTGGGGCTACGGTACTCGTGGTCGATCTGCATACGTTTCCCCTGCACCCCAGCTTGTTGCGTCTCTTCCTGCCTGCCCATATGTTTTCACCTCAGACCACCGGGTTGGTCATGCTCGTCGCGGATTGGGTGGCGTTGAGCACCGAGATCGACACCCGTCAGGGCGCTTGGCGCCAGGAACAAGCCCGCCGCACCAGCGGACGGTTCGGCCCGAATTATTTCTAACCACTTCTCTACTGTTTTGGCAAACCATGAACATATACTTTTCCTGCTCCATCACCGGTGGACGCAAAGATGAAACCGTTTACCAGGCCATCGTTCGCTGTCTCAAAGAGGAGGGGCATACCGTCCCTACTGCGCACCTGGCCTCACCGGATGTGCTGTCACTTGAAGCCGTCGTTGATCCGGTTGAGGTATTCGAACGGGATATCGCCTGGATAGATAACGCCCAGGCAGTGATCGCCGAAGTCTCCACCCCCTCCCATGGTGTAGGCTACGAGATCGCCTATGCTTTGAGCCTTGGCAAACCGGTCTTATGCTGCTACCTGCAGGACAAACCTGTGTCGAAGATGATCACCGGCAACACGCACCCCGGGTTACGCGTGCAGACTTACCAGACGTCCGAAGACGCGGTGGTGATCGTCAAACGATTTTTGAAGAAGTTTTCCTCTGCAGGTTAAAGTCTTCTTCATTTGAACAAACCAGCGAGGCGTTTGATCGACTAGGATTAAGATCACATGGATCTAATGACCTTTGACAATCATCAAATCGTCAATTATTCGGTAACATAACTACAGAACAAAGACGGGAATCAGGACACCTCCTCTCCTGATGCTCATCGCTGTTTCCTCCTTTGGCGAAAGTCTCCGCTGGGTTACCTCACCGTCCCGGCGGAGACTGATTTAACCCAACCCGCCCCGATCCTAAATCGGGGCGGGTTGTTCTAAGAGAGAAATAGAAGTGAAGATCAGGATCGCTGGTTGGCGACGGGTAACACAACCGTGAATTTCGTCCCGCTGCCGGGCGAGGATTCAACCCAGATCCGACCTTGATGATTATCGACGATGGACTTGACGATCGCCAAGCCTAGTCCGGTGCCTGCGCTCTCCGTGGGCACGTTGCTGCCCCGGTAGAATTTATCAAAAATATAGGGCTGGTCGGACTGCGGGATCCCAGGACCATTATCGCCGACCTCAACGAACACCTGCCCGTCCTCTGAATGAGCCATAACGTCGATGCGCCCGCCTTCCGGGGTATATTTGATAGCGTTGCCGACCAGGTTGCCGATCAGCTGGCGGAGATGCACCGGGTTCCCTAGAACGGAGGGGATAATTTCTGGAACATCGTAGTTCAAATCCTGGTTCTTCTCGTTCAGACGTCCTCGCAGGTCGTCAAGGGCATAGTCGACGATCGCCGGTAGGGAGAGGATCTCTTTGCGGACGTCTAAGCCGGCTTCGATCCGTCCCAGATCGAGCAAGTCGTTGATCAAGGTGGTGATACTTCGGACGTTCACCTGCACGCGGCGGATGAACTCCAGCTGTTGTTCGGTGACCGGACCAACCCGCTCGATCAATTCGACGTACCCGAGGATAGCGGTCAATGGGGAGCGCAGGTCGTGAGAGACCGCGCTGACGAAATCGCTTTTTATGCGGTCGATCTCTTTTAGCTGAGTGATATCTTGCATGGTCACCGCCAGCCCAACCCCGGGTATCGGGGTGAGCTGTGCATTGAAAACCCTGCCGCCTCCAAATTTGATCTCGCTGCGGAATGGTTCGGCGATATCTTCGTCGCTGAGCAAGTCGATGAGATCCTGATGTTTGAAGACCTCCTGGGCAGGCCGATCAACGACTGCCTGGTCCTCACCCAGTCCGAAAGCCTCGCGGGCGATGCGATTGATCAGGATCAACTTACCCCGCTGATCGACCACAATGACCCCTTCTTCAATTTCTTTCAGAATGGTTCCCAGCTTGTTACGTTCAACCTCCGAGCGAGTATACAGGCTGGCATTTTCCAGCGCGATAGCCGCGTAGTCCGCCAGAGCGGCAATCAGGGTGAGGTGACGGTCGGTGAAATTGACCCGCTGTTTCCGGTTATCAACACCCAGCACGCCGATCACGCGGCCATGGATCTGGATGGGCACGTAGATCAACGTGTGCACCAGGTAGGCTGTTTTTATTTTTTGTGGGGTATCCTGGTTGAGCAGCACCGGTTTACCGGTGCGCATCACCTGCCCTGCAAGGGTATCTCTCACCGGTAAACGGAAAGAACGCACGAAATCTTCCTGGAAATTTTGCCCCGCGCGCATGTACAGCTCGCCGGAATCTTCTTCCAACATGAGCAAGCTGCCTTCCTCCGCGCCGGTGAGTTTCACGGCAGCCTCGACTACCAGGCGCAGCACTTCATCCAGGTCCAGGGAAGAGGTCAGCGTACGACCGATTTTTTCGAGGACTTCAAGCTCGTCCAGGCGGTGCTGCAGTGACTTGGTATTACGCCGGGCTTCGAAATCCATCCAACCAAGCAGTCGCGTTCTCCGGCGGATCGCAGATTGGACCGCTTCCAACACCTCGTTCGCCCGCAGCGGAATCGTCAGGATATCCACGACGCCCGAGCGCAATGCGTGGACGAAGGAAAACTCATCATCCTTCTCGACGATCAAGATAGCTTGCAAGGCCGGAGAACGCTCGAGGATCCCATTCATCCAGACCAGCCGGTCGCCTTCTGGAGATCGATATTCCAGTAACAAGACATCCGGGTTATAGCCTGAAAGAGACGGCTCGATAGTCTGCTGGTCGGTAAATGTCCGCACGGCGTAGCCTGCCGGGCGCAATATGGCCCGTTCAAGCAGCTGTCCGGTCTCGGGATCGGAATGGAGAATGTAGATTTGCGGGTCGGGCATCTTTGCTCGCTACCCTGGGTTTATTTCAGTGCGCCGTTAGTCAGCTTCTTGTCTAAGGTGTTGACCACCCGTTGAAGCTTCTCGTGGGTGATATTCAAAGCATCGAGCTGGTCTGCCTGTAACCCCCCCAGTTGACCGTCTACAAGCATCCCAACGTAACCAACTGCCGTCATTAATAACTGTCGGACTTCTACGTTAAGGACTCCCAGGATCTCATCTTTGGATCGTTCGCCCGTTTGGGCGCGTGCGGCAGCGTCCTCCAGAGAGCGAGCCCGCTCTTCCAACTCTTTGAAAAGCCGGGCGTTGATCAAGGATACGGAGGCGTAATCCGCCACAGCCTCCAGCAGCGCCTGGTTTCTGGCGCTGAAAGGCGCTGAGGATCGCCGCATGACGACCAGCAATCCGATCACTTCCTCCCGGGCTTTAACCGGGACAACCAGCGCAGCTTTGCCAAGTCTAGAAACCTTGAAGCGCCGCAATGGTTGGCCGTGGACGGATAAGGGTTCACCGGAGATCGCCACCAGCGTACTGATCCCGTCATCCCAGGGCTGGTTTATACGCGGGTAGACGGAATCGGGCAGGTTGCGATAGGCGCTCAGCAAATAGGTACGGCTGGAGTCCCTGCGCAGCAAAAGCCAACCTAAATCCGCCTCGGAGGCGTACACGGCGCCTTCAATGATCTTATCGAAAAGCGTGCGCTGGTCGGTAACTGATGTCACGGCTTTGCCAATGGCCAGGATCGTGGACAGTTCACGCACGCGGTGCTCGAGTTCCTGGTTTATTTGTTTGAGCTGGCGGGCTAACTCCTCCCGTTCCCGGCGGGCGCGCACTTGCTTGAGTACCCGCTCGACTGCGGAGACGACTTCCGTCTCACGGACCGGCCAACCGAGGTAGTCTGAGGCGCCCAACCGAAAAGCCTGGATGACGTCCTTCTCGCGACCTTGCCCGGCGAGAACGATCACGGGTACTTCAATGCGCTGGGATGAAAGGGCCACAAGCAAGTCTTTGCCGCTCAAACCGGGCAATTCCAGATCGGCGATGATCACGTCTGGAGAAAACCTGACGGCTCTCTGAATGGCAACGCCAGCCTCTCCAACCGCCTCGACATCATATCCCAGCGGTTGCAGCGTCTGCCGGAGGATCAAATCACAGATCTCCGCATCATTTTCGACGAGGAGAATACGCTCGCTCGGGACATTCATGAGATAATCATAGCATGGATAACTTGAAAAAGGGAGACGCGCAGCCCCCGCGAGGCTTACGCTTTGGTAAGGCAGTGGCTAGAGAGTAATCTGTCAGTCAAGCCCAAGGCGTTAGAATCGTATAATATTTCTCCGATATAGCTTGACTTGGAATGCCCGGCGCGCATACAATCAATTAGGCAGAATCGCCCCAATCACACATCCACCTTTGAATGCTCACAACCTTCACAGAGCGTGGTAAGGTAGGCGCGCTCCTGTCCCAAGAACAAATCAAGAGCCAATTATGGAATATAAAGATTATTACAAGATTTTGGGGGTTGATCGGAAAGCAAAAGAAGACGAAATCAAGAAAGCTTACCGGAAACTAGCGCTCAAATACCACCCCGATCGAAATCCAGATGACTCTGCTTCAGAAGAGAAATTCAAAGAGATCAACGAAGCCTACCAGGTTTTGAGCGACCCGGAAAAACGGCAACGCTACGATCAACTCGGCGAATCCTACTCGAGCTGGCAGCAGCGCGGCGCTCCGGGTGGGTTTAACTGGGATGAATGGTTTACCCAACCCTCGGGTGGAGGCAACGTGCGCGTGGAATACGGCGACCTCGGGGATATCCTCGGAGGCGGCGGCTTAGGGAGTTTCTCCGAATTCTTCAGCCGCATCTTCGGCGGAATGCCCGAAGAGCGCGCTGCCGGGAGCCGGGGTGGTTGGTCAGGACGCCGCTCGCCAAGCCCCAGAACCCAATCTTTCGAACAAAAAGTCCAGATCAGCCTGACGGAAGCCTACCAGGGGTCAACCCGGCGCATCCAGATCGATGGGCGCAACCTGGAAGTTAAAATTCCACCCGGTTCGCGTACCAACACGAAGATCCGCGTTCCTGATGCCGTCCCCACAAGCGTTGACGGCCAAAAAGGGGATCTTTATCTGGTCGTCGAAGTCGCCGATGATCCCCGTTTCGAGCGCAAGGGAAACGATCTGTACACCGACCTTCCGGTTGACCTGTATACTGCGGTTTTGGGAGGCGAAGTTACCGTCCCCACGCTGAGTGGGAAGGTTGTTCTGACCATCCCCCCAGGCACCCAGGTGGGCCAGACATTCCGCCTATCCGGCCGGGGGATGCCTCATTTAAGACACCCCGAGAAGTTCGGGGATCTCCTAGCGCGAATAAACGTAAAAATTCCCCGCAATTTGACGGACCGGCAACGTGAGCTGTTTGAAGAATTAGCGCATACCGAAAAATCAGGCTCCCATGCCGGCTAAACTCATCCGCCTTTATCAGTGGTTGTCGCGGAAAGGCATCTATTTATGAACGGACCTACTCAGGAGCCTCGATTCTCGAAGCATAGTCTTTTCGTCCTGGTCCTGGCTCCGCTAATCCTTCTGGCCCTGCTCTCATGCCAAACGCTGACCAGCGCTTTTTCAATTGCAGCCACTACAACGCCGTCCAAGGCTGACTCACCGGCTGCGCTAGACATCACTCAACCGCCAGTTTCGCAGGCCGCGCCTACGAGCCCACCCCGAACCTCAGCTCCCTCAAGCACCGCACCGCAGGATGCACCGGTGGTCGCTCCCGATCTCGTCGACCAGCAAGAACGGTTGGTTGAACTTTACGAACAGGTCAACCCAGGAGTGGTCGCCATTCAGGTCCTGTCACCTAGCGGCGGCGGGTTGGGTTCCGGCTTCGTGTACGACGGGGAAGGTCACATCGTAACAAACTACCATGTTGTGGAAGGCCAGACTGATCTGGAAGTGGACTTCCCTTCAGGGTTGAAAACGCGCGGTGAAATTCTAGGCATTGATACGGATTCGGACCTGGCAGTCATCAAGATCGACGTCCCTGCTGAAGAATTACACCCGCTGGCGCTCGGCGACTCTGCGCAGATAAAAATCGGGCAAACGGTCATCGCAATCGGCAATCCCTTCGGTCTGAACGGTTCTATGACCGTCGGCATCATTTCTGCGCTCGGGAGGACTCTGGATTCTTTGCGCGACTCGCCGGAAGGCCAGCCGTTTTCCGCCGGGGACGTCATCCAGACTGACACGGCAATCAATCCCGGTAATTCCGGAGGGCCTTTGCTCAATCTGAATGGTGAGGTCGTCGGGATCAACCGCGCTATCCGCACTGTCAATTTCAACACTGATAATGAACCGATCAACTCAGGCGTAGGTTTTGCCGTTGCCATCAATATCGTCAAGCGGGTTATTCCTGCACTCATCAACGAAGGGGTATACGATTACCCGTATCTGGGCATCTCCAGTCTGCCAGATATAAGCCTGATCGAGCAGGAGGTGCTGGGTCTGCCGCGCTCCAGCGGAGCCTACGTGCTCTCCGTCACCGCGAACAGCCCGGCCGACCGCGCCGGATTGATCGCCGGTACGGAACCTACCAATTTACCGGGTAGAAGCCGTGGGGGAGATTTAATTATCGCCATCGATGATCAACCGGTCCGACAATTCGGCGACCTTTTGAGCTACATTTTCAATTACAAATCTCCCGGGGACACGGTTATGCTTACCGTTTTGCGCAATGGCGAAGAAATGGAAATCCCCCTAACCCTCGGTAGCCGTCCCTAAGCAGCACGCAACAGGGCTGTCTCGCAATCTACGCAGGTAAATCCCTGCGCAGGTCTGCTACCCATAACCCGAAAAGATGAGGAGACAAACATGTTCACGGAAGGCGAACTACGGGAACTGCTGGAGTATAAATCTGAGCATCCTGTGCTTAGTGTTTATCTGAACACCGACCCGACGGCAAGCAGCGCGGACGCTTATAAGTTGCGCCTGCGCAGTATGTTGAAAGAGGTGGACTTAAAAGCAGATGCCGAAGCCGTCGAACTTTTCTTCGAGCATGAGTACGATTGGTCCGGACGCAGCGTCGCCGTTTTCTCATGTGAGCCGGATGATTTTTTCCGCAGTTATCCCCTGGTGTTTCCGGTACGGGACCGCGTCCGGATAGACCACCGGCCGCATGTGAAACCGCTGGCCGATCTCCTGGATTCCTACGGCGGATATGGGGTTGCGCTGGTTGACAAGCAAGGAACTCGACTGTTCCATTTTCATCTTGGGGAACTGCGCGAGCAGGAAGGCATGCTGGGTGAATCTGTCAGGCGGACCAAGCGAGGCGGAGGGTCGCAGGCGCAGGGGCGGCGCGGCGGAGCCGCGGGACAGACCAATTACGCAGAGGAAGTCGCCGACCGCAATATCAAAGATTCGGCGGATTTCGCGGCCCAATTTTTCAAGGAGAACAACGTCCGCAGAGTCGTTATCGGCGGGACTGAAGACAACGTTTCACTTTTTCGCAGCCAATTGCCCAAATCATGGCAGAGTCTAGTCGTGGGGACCTTCCCGATCAGCATGACCGCTAATGAACAAGACGTACTTGATCGAGCCCTTGAGATCGGTCAAGCTTCCGAGCGACGCCGCGAAGTTCATCTCGTCAACACATTGATTACCAATGCCGCTAAGAGCCGTGGCGGCGTCGTCGGGTTGAACGACACCCTGAGCGCTGTGCACGAAGGCCGGGTGCAGACTCTGGTTATCCAGGAAGGTTTCCGAGCCCCAGGCTACCGCTGCACGGGCTGCGGTTACCTCACTGATGAAGCGTTGGAAGCCTGCCCGTTTTGCAACAATGAATTCGAGGAAATCGCAGATGCAGTGGAACTGGCTGTCCGGCGGGTGATGCGCAGCGGCGGCGAGGTCGAAGTCGTTCACAATGCTGACGCGCTGGAAGAACACGGCGAAATCGGCGCAATCTTGCGATACTAGGCCTCATCGCGCCCATACTTCTTGAGAAAACACCGCCGCTCTCGGTCGAGAGCGGCGGTGTTCCGGATCAAGGCTCTTATCTGATCAAGAGCTCGGTCTTAATTAGCAGCCCTATTCTCAATCATTGACCGGTGAAATAGGTGTTTTCTATCTGCACCAGGTTGGTCGAAAGGACTCCCAGATCGGATTGGGCGGCGAATTTATCCTCCCCAATTTCACTTAATGCCAACTCAAGTCGATCTTGCATGGATACAACCAGATCCTGTGAGTTCGCATCTACCAGACCTTCGAGTTCTTGCAGTGTCTGGTTCGTCTTCGTCAGGTGGACCTGAGCGCTGGCGGGATCGTCCATGGCCAGAGCCAGCCGGGCAGCATTTACGTCGGAGAGCGCGCGCAGGATGGTGATGTGCAGGTTGGCTGTATCCAGATCCTCGCTCAGTTTCTGGTTGGATCGTTCGAAAGTCGATAGTCGCTCAACCTCGGCCTCCAGCTCCGTAATGCGTTGGTTAGCTTGCTCTAATTCAGCGCGTGTCTGGCTGAGGTCCTGGCGCGCTGGCTGAAGCAAGACGAACACTGTCGCCAGCACCCCCAGGGCAAACACGATCAAAAGTCCTGCTAACCAGCGAACGGATAGCCGTGCGAAACGTTGGAGGCGGGATTCGGGTTCCTCCGTAGGTTGCTCGAGTTCGTCAGCTCGAGCCTCATTCTCATCCTCTGCGATTTTCGCCTCGTCATTTGCTTCACGATCGATGTCATTCATCAGTCAATTCCTTTTCTAATTTTAAGCGGGCTTGGGGCCTGCCGTGTTCTAAGCCGGTTACCAGGGCACAGCGGGGTATTCATCCCGGCGATTCGGTCGCCAGGCGAAAACACCGACCAGTAACAATCCAAAGATAAATCCGCCAATATGCGCCCACCAGGCAATGCCACCCATGGAGGCGCCTTGCGGCATCCCCAATGCGAAGACACCCGAATATAGCTGCGAGACAAACCAAAACCCCAGGTAAATGATCGCTGGGATTTCTAGGAACCAGGGGAAGATAAAGAGTGGGATCAAGGTCAGCACCCGAGCTCGGGGATAGGATAAGAAATACGCGCCCAACACCCCGGCGATCGCTCCGCTGGCTCCGACGGTCGGGATCGAGCTGCCTTGGAACAGAAAAGCTTGCAATAGATTAGCCACAATTCCAGCGAGCAAATAGAAGATCAGATAGCGCCCTGAACCCAACCGATCCTCAACGTTATCGCCAAAGATAAAGAGAGTCCACATATTGCTGATCAGGTGAAGCCAACCACCGTGCAAAAAGATGCTGCTGATCAGGCTGAGCAAGAGGATCGGATGGTTCAACAGCGCAGCCAGGTTGCCAAAATCGTACCGGGCCGGCACCATCCCAAAAATACGGATAACACGCTCCAACCCGGCAGGGCCCAGGCTGATTTCAAATATGAAAATTAATACGTTGATGCCGATCAACAAGTAATTGATGATCGGAGTCCGGCGCGAAGGAATTGTATCGCGGATCGGAAACATGTACCCTCATCCCAGCGTCAGCGGTTACCCAAGTTAGGAGGAACGCAGCTTTCCGGTTAAGTAGGGGTGTTTGGGCAGCCACCGCCTGCGAAAACACCCCCCTTCTTCCCTCAAGTGCGCCAGTCATACAAGTATAAACTGAGTTAAGCCCGAATGGAGCTGCAAGAACCAAGAGAAACTGTGCCTGTAAATTAAAACCGATCCCCTTTTTGTGAGGGGATCGGCAAATACCATCTATCTTCATGGCTAACTGCAAGTTTGACGAGCAATTAGCGGCGTCTTGAGTCCTGGCGGACTTATCCTGCCTGGACCTTAATGACCTTGGGCCGGTGAGCCTCGGCTTTGGGAACGCGCAGGGTGAAGATGCCGTTGCTCAGGCTGGCTTCGGCTTTCGTCGCGTCCAAATCAGTGGGCAGCGTGATTACACGGCTGAAACGACCAGAGGGTAATTCGCATGCCAGGAATTTGGCCTCCTCTTCGCCGGAATCAAACTCACCCCGGATGGTCACCGTGTTGTTGATAATTTCAACGTTGATGTCATCGGCTTCCAGCCCAGGCACCATAGCCTGGATCTCGTAAGCATCGTCCTGCGCGATAACATCGACAGCCAGGAGCATCTCGCGTTCACCGGTCTCGTTATCCGGGAAGTTCTCTTCGAACAGGCGATTCACGGCCTCGCGCATGCGGTTCATCCTGCGGTAGGGGGAAATGTACATGGTCATCATCAGCTTTTCTCCTGTTTGGTATAGTTCGTACTTCGATACTGGCAGATCTTACGCATTAGGAGGAGGGTTGGGGGTTCTCCACTTGCTTGATTGCACGTTAATCGTAAACTGTCAATGTAAGATTAACGCAAACACAGTATCAGAGAAATACAAACATTCGATCAGCAATATATGAACGTAAATTCGTTTATTCGACTGTTGGGGAAGAGCTGAATTGAAGCCGCGCTCCCACGCGATAAAGCTACCAGGAGCGTTCGGCGACGAGGATCAGGTGCGGGGATTTTTCAGTGTACTCCGCGCCGTCGAAATCCCCATAGGTGGCGATTGGCTTCATCCCAGCATTGCGCAGGTCGGCCAGGTAAATGTCGATAGAAGCCAGATTGTGCTCGGCCATCGAAGTAACCCGCTGAACACGCCCATCCAATAACAAGTGATCGTAATGCCAGCTCAACCGGAAGCTTTGGTCTGTTCTTTGCCACTCGCAACTGACCTGGACGACGTTTCCGGTGATCGGATGAGAGATGAATTCATCTATCTCTGGTTCTCCTCTTGCCGGCAAACGCGCCAATAATGCCGGATTCGGCATGCTGGCAGAGAAAACACCTCCCAAGCTCAGATGCTCTCTCAAGACGATCAGCACCTCTCGCCGTGTCTCGTCGAACAGGGTGCTCAACATGTTGCACGGGAAAAGGATCAACGGAAAATGCGTGTTCAGATGGAAGTCTCTCAGATCGGCTTGAAATAGATTCACCAAACCGGTCAACGCCGGTGGGGTATGGGTACGTACTAACTGGAGCATGGCGAAATCCCGGTCCAGACCAAAGACGCGATGACCATCTCGCGCCAGCGGGATCAGCACCCGACCGCTCCCACAGCCCAGCTCCAGGACGGGGTCTCCGTACAACTCGGCGAGTCCCTTCCAGAAGATCAGATCCTCGTAATAATTACTGTGGTGAGCGTCGAATAATTGAGCGAATACCGGCTCAGATGGGGTCATGGCATTTCGACTCGTCCTTGACTGGTGTGCCTGGTCAGGATTATACTCTCAGCGTCCGGGGTGTAGCGCAGATGGTAGCGCGCCGCGTTTGGGACGCGGAGGTCAGCGGTTCAAGTCCGCTCACCCCGACTATGAAGACGTGATGCATAAGACGTGTATGACCCAAAGAAAATGCACGGTTTATGCCTCACGTTTTCTGTTATCTTGACAATGCACGCGCGCCCGTTATCATCATAGCGTTGGTATAATTTCTTCGTCGAGGTCTTTGCAGTTGGATCGAGTTTTTTGGCAGGATACTTGCACGCTAATTCCGTAGCTGCGTTGCCAGATGCTCGAACATCCACGCCATCGAAAACAAAACAGGAGGAAGCCATGAGAGTAATTGAAACAGGCGTCACCGACACCGCGGAGGAAAAACCTCATGGTATCCTGGACCGTTTGAACGATCTATGGAAATTCGGCTTAGCCTGGGAACAGGACCGACAAGCCAAAGACGAGCTGATCGCCGAATTGCGTAAGCGCCTGGACAATAAATACATGTTGGTGACCGACGTCACCCTACCGGGGCTCGAGATTCCCATTCCAATGGTCCTGGTCGGCCCCACCGGTATACAGGTGATCTATGCCAGCGCGTTGAAGGGCGTTTACCGTGCGAAAAATGACACCTGGTCGGTGATGGATAACCGCAGCCACCGCTTCAAACCGGCCCAACCCAATTTGATCGCCCGCACTCTGCTGATGACTCGCGCGATTGAAACTTATCTTTCCGGTCAGGGTTTCCACACTGACGACGCCGAATCGGTGCTATTCCTTTCCCAACCCGGCATCCACGTCGATTCGATCCGCCCTACCGTTCGTGTGGTACAGGCCGACGGGCTCGACCGCTACGTTTCGGGTATCCTGCAGAATCGACAGGAGTTAGATCAGAGCGAAATAAGTCAAATCGCCGAGACTTTAGCAGAACCGGCCTTCGATCCCAGCGAAACGATGGCTTCTGGAGCCGACTCCCCCTGGCAGCTTAATTTCTCACTTGCCGGTCTTACCCTGCCGCGCTGGCAGTGGTTGACTTTAGGCGTGATGGGGTTGATCGAGATCTGCCTCATGGCGGGCTTTTTACTCATCGTATTCAACAACCTGTAAACCTTGGATCGAAGCCAGACTATTGCCAAGCCCTTTCCTTTCGATCGTCATCCCGGCATATAATGAAGAACACCGCCTGCCCAAGACACTTGAGCAGGTGTTCGCCTTTTTAGAGACCCAGACGTATCGAGCCGAGGTTTTTGTGGTTGAAAACGGCAGCCAGGACCGGACGTTGGATATCGCCCGAGCCTTCTCGGAAAAGTATCCGCAGCTCTGTGTCTTGCGCGAAGAAGCGCGCGGCAAGGGTTTGGCTGTCAAACGGGGAATGCTAGCAGCCAGCGGTGAATATCGTTTCATGTGCGACGCAGATTTCTCCATGCCGGTCGGAGAAATCAACCGCTTCTTACCCCCGGCTTTGGAAGATGTGGATATCGCCATCGCTTCGCGAGAAGCGCCGGGCGCAGTGCGTTATAACGAACCGCATTATCGCCATTTTGTCGGCCGCGCCTTCAACGCCCTGATCCGCATCTTCGCCCTGCCTGGACTTCAAGACACCCAGTGCGGCTTCAAATGCTTTCACCGCTCGGCTGTGGAGACCTTGTTCCCTAAGCAGACCATCGACGGGTGGTCTTTCGACGTCGAGATCCTCTTCATAGCCCAGAAGTACGGTTACCGCATCGAAGAGCTGCCCATACCCTGGTATTTCAATCCCGACAGCCACATCAGCGTTTTCAAAGATTCCCTGAAGATGGCCTGGGACTTGTTCGTGATCCGCTGGAACGACCTGCGAGGCAGGTATGCGCCTCAGCGTTGACCCCAGCCTGGTGCCGGCGGTGCCGGAACTGCGTTTTGAAGACGCCTTGTGGTCCCAAGGCGTCGAACTCATCGCCGGTCTGGATGAGGTGGGCCGCGGGGCGCTGGCCGGACCGGTCGCAGTCGGCGCCGTGATCCTGCTCCAGGGTCCTGACCTGCAGGACAACTTGACCGGCGTGCGCGATTCCAAGGTGATGACCCCACGGCAAAGGGAGCATTGGAGCGAGCGCATCCAGCGCATAGCGCTCGCCTGGAGTATCGGTTACGCATCCAACCAGGAGATCGACCGGTTCGGCATCCTGCCCGCCACGCACCTGGCGGCTCGGCGCGCCCTGGCGGCGCTCGACCCGCACCCCGAGCACCTGCTATTGGATTACTTGCTGCTGCCCGATCACCCGGGACCGCAAACCGCGCTGGTCAAAGGAGATGCTCGATCGCTGAGCATCGCCGCGGCATCCGTTTTGGCGAAAACTTCCCGCGATGCGTTGATGCGCGACCTCGATGGAGCCTTCCCCAACTACGGCTTCGGACGGCATAAAGGCTACGCTACAGCGGAACATTTCCGATGCCTGGACCGATTCGGCCCTTCCCCGGTGCACCGCATGAGCTTCTCCCCTTGCGTCTTGGCTGCGCCAGGCCAGGCAAGCCAAACTCCGTAGTTCAATTTCAAGGAGCTTTTAATGAGCGAAGTTATTCAGCGACAATATGGATTATGGGACAGCCCGATTTCCCCGATCAGCCTTGCCCGAGGGATCAGCTTTTCAGACGTCGCCTGGAACCAGGACGGCGCCTTAGTCTGGCGGGAGAACAGGTCAGATCGGAGCGTGCTCGTCGTCCAAGGGGCTCGAGGTGAAGCCCATCGGGATCTGAATAACGATTATTCCACCCGTGCCAAGGTAGGTTACGGTGGCGGCGACTTCACCGTTGGGCATGACCAAATTTACTTCGCTGAAGAGGAGAGCGGCAGACTTTTCAAGCAAGCCATTGATTCCGGACCAGCCCGGCCGATAACGCCGGCGTTCGGCCATTTTGCCTCCCCTGCGCTTTCCCCAGATGGAAAATGGCTGCTTTTCGTACACAGCTACGAACGCAAGGACTGCGTCGGCATTGTCGACGCGAGTGGTGAACTCTGGCCGGGCAAGCTCATCTCGGGAGATGATTTTTACATGCAGCCGGTCTGGCACCCGGACGGCGAGCGCTTTGCCTGGATCGCCTGGAACCACCCGAACATGCCCTGGGAAGGGACCTATCTGCAGCTTGGTAAACTCGAGTTCCGTGAAAAGGGGGTGCCAAGTTTGGTCGAGAATCGAACTATTGCCGGGGATCAGCACGTCTCGATTTTCCAACCTCAATTTTCCCCGGATGGGCGCTATATTGCTTATGTTTCGGATGCGACCGGCTGGTGGCAGTTGTATCTTCACCCCCTGGATGGCGGTGAAGCGCGGCAGCTCACCAGCGAGCCAGCCGACCACGGCCTGCCCGCCTGGGTGCAGGGTATGCGCACCCACGCGTTCAGCCCGGATGGAAAATTTATCTACTTCATCCGCAACCAGGAAGGCTTCGCCAGCGTGTGGCGTATCGCGATCGCAAGCGGATCGCAGGAACGACTGCCCATCGAGGAAGCCTACACTTGGTTGGAACAGATCGCCGTCTCGCCTGAAGACGGCCGCCTCGCGCTGGTGGCCTCCGGCGACCGGACGCCGCCGCGGGTGATCACTTACCAGCCCGGTCAGGGAGTGCAGGTCATGCAGCGCGGCACACCGGAAGACGTCTCCTCTGAAGCCTACTCACCGGTAGAGGCGATCTCGTGGCAGAGCCTGGACGGGGAAACCGCCTACGGCTTGTTCTACCCGGCGCACAACCCTCGCTTTAAAGGGCCGGGGGGGACCCCTCCTTTGATCGTCAGCATCCACGGCGGGCCAACCAGCCAGGCGCGGGCCAGCTTCAACCCGCGCGCCCAGTTTTTCGCGACCCGAGGTTACGCTGTCTTAGAAGTCAATTATCGGGGTAGCACCGGCTACGGCCGCGAATACTGGCGAGCGCTGAATGGAAATTGGGGAATTTACGATGTGGAAGACGCCGTCAGCGGAGCCCGCCACCTGGCAAGCACTGGTAAAGCCGATGGCGAGCGGCTGGTGATCATGGGCGGCAGCGCCGGGGGTTTCACCGTCCTGCAAGCGCTGGAAGACTACCCGGGAACTTTCCGGACCGGCGTTTGCGCCTATGGCGTGGCTAACCAGTTTACCCTGGTGGCGGATACCCATAAATTTGAGGAACGGTATTCGGATTCTCTGCTGGGTCCGTTGCCGGAAGCGGCGGATCTCTACCGTGAGCGTTCCCCCCTTTTCCACAGCGAGAAAATCCGGGACGCGATCATCGTTTTCCAGGGGGAAGAAGATCAGGTCGTCCCGCAAGCTCAATCCGATGAGATTGTCGCTTCACTGGAACGCCAGGGGGTCCCGCACGAATATCACCTCTACCCCGGAGAGGGTCATGGCTTCCGAAAGACGGAGACCATCGAAAACTACTACCAGGCGGTGGTTAGGTTTCTCCAGCAGCACGTTATCTATGCTTGAGAGCTGCCAACCGGGATTTCAGACGCGACGATCGCGCAGGCGCAGAAGGTACTTGGTCAATTCTTCGGATAACGCTGGAATCAACGCCAACCCAACGACCATCCCCCACTCAAACCAGCTCAGAAAATGGGTGTTAAAGATTGGCTGTAGGAAGGGCACGTTGACCACCAGCGCTAACAATATCAGTGAAAGGCCGACAGCGTACTGCATGTAGCGGTTCGAAAAGATCCCCAAGCGGATAAGTGACAGCCTCTCAGAACGTACCGTGTAAGCCCGGAAGAGCTCGCATAAAGAGAGAGTCACAAAGGCCATCGTTTCCGCGGTCTGGACCTCGACCCCATGCCAGTCATATTGCAAAACAGCTTGAAGAGGGTTCATTCCTGCGGTAACTAATCCATTGGCGTTCAAATACCAAATTAATCCTAGCGTGAATGCGAACAGCACCGCGGTCGTTTGAGTGATCGTTTGGATGCCGATCCCCAGCCGCATCGTGCGGTTGATGATCGGCTCTTCCGGCGGACGCGGTGGTTGATCCATAGCATCGGCGTCGCCGGCTTCCATGGCAAGCGCCAGGGCTGGCGCGCCGTCTGTGAGCAGGTTGAGCCATAAGAGCTGGATCACGGTGAGCGGTGAGGGCAATCCGGCGAGTGTCGCCAGGAAGATAATCATGATCTCCGCCACGTTCGAAGAGAGCAAAAAAAAGACAAACTTGCGGATGTTGGCGTAGATAATGCGCCCCTGTTCCACCGCGGAAACGATGCTGGCGTAATTGTCGTCAGTCAGCACCATATCGGCGCTCTCTTTGGCGACGTCCGTGCCGGTGATGCCCATCGCCACCCCGATATCGGCGCGTTTGATCGCCGGCGCATCATTGACGCCATCTCCGGTCATCGCCACCACCTGCTGTCGAGCCCGCAAGGATTCGACGATGCGCATCTTGTGTTCCGGCGAAACCCGGGCGAACACATCGGTAAAGGCTACCTCCCGCTTCAGAGTATCGTCGTCCATCAGGTTCAGTTCCGGTCCGGTGAGCACCTGGTGACCCGGTTCGAGCAGGTGGATCGATTCGGCGATCGCCCGGGCAGTTTGCGGAAAATCGCCGGTGATCATCACCGTGCGTACCCCCGCCCGGCGAGCGGTCTCCAGCGCAGGTATGACTTCAGGCCGGGGCGGGTCGATCATCCCGATCAACCCGACGAACACCAGGTCTTTCTCCAGCACATCGGCATCCGTCTCCTCGGGAAGTTCTGAAGAGACTTTATACGCCACCCCCAGCACCCGCAGGGCGTCCTGGGTCAGTGTATCGTTGGCAGCCAGGATACGCATGCGCAGGTCTTCGTCAAGGGGAGCGATATGATCGTCCATCTGTTGGTAATAACCGCAAGAATCCAGGACCAAATCCGGCGCGCCTTTGACCGTGACCGCGTGCCACTCTTGCTCGTGCCCATCGTAGAACGGTGAGATATCTTGCGGGTCGATATCCTTCAGTAGGTGGATGGTCAGCATGCGCTTGCGGGCCGAATCGAAAGGGATCTCCTGCACGCGCGGATATGCCTTACGCAGCCTGGGAAGATGGGCGCCGGCTTTGGCGACAGCGACCAATAACGCGCCTTCGGTCGGATCCCCGACCATACGGTAGGCGCTCTCGGCTTCCGGTGAGCCGCCGATCTCCAGATCAGCGTCATTATTAAGTGCCGCTACCCATAGGGCAGTCAGCGCGGCGGGATATTCTTCCAAGCTGACTTCGCTGCCGTTGATCGAGAACTTTCCTACCGGGACATATCCGATGCCAGAGATATCGAAGTTTTCGCCGTCGACCCACAAACGTGTGACGGTCATCTCGTTCTGAGTCAATGTGCCGGTTTTATCCGAACAGATCACGGTCGCTGAGCCCAGGGTTTCCACAGACGAAAGCCGCCGGATCAGAGCATGGCGCTTGATCATCTCCCGCATGCCCAGTGCCAGGCTGATGGTCACCACCGCAGGAAGCCCCTCGGGTACCGCTGCGATCGCCAGGCTGACGGCGAGCAAGAACATTTCCAAAGGATCGTTGCCTCGCAGCCAACCGACCGCGAAAACCAATCCACATACCGTCAACGCAGCCCAACCAAGGGTGCGTCCCAGACCGTCCAGGCGGCGCTGGAGTGGGGTCGGCTCTTGCTGTACCGATTGCAGCATTTCGGCGATCATGCCGATCTGGGTGCGCATCCCTGTGCCAACCACCACCCCGCGTCCCCGACCGTAATTGACCAGCGTTCCCATAAACGCGGTGTTCTTACGATCTCCCAGGGGAATGTCCGCTTCCAGATTCACGGATGAGTCTTTTTGCACCGGGACCGATTCGCCGGTCAGGGCAGCTTCGTCCACACGCAGGTTGACTGCCTCCAGCAGGCGCAAATCCGCAGGGACGTAATTGCCTGACTCCAGCAAGACGACGTCGCCCGGGACCAGCTCCCGGGAGGGGACCACCTGCCGCGAGCCATCCCGGATCACGTCAGCATCGGGAGCAGCCAGCTGCCGCAGCGCCGCCAGGGCCTGTTCGGCGCGCCGTTCTTGGATAACGCCCAGCGCAGCGTTCAGTACGACGATCGCCAAGATCGCAGCGGCTTCGACGTATTCACCTAACAGGGCGGAGATTATACAGGCGACGATCAGCAGAATAACGACGAAGTTATTGAACTGCTCCCAAAGCATCTCCCAAAAAGTAACGCCCGGCGCTTCTTGGAGCTGGTTGGGGCCTAATTCAGCCAGACGGGAAGCAGCTTCATCCCGGGTGAGACCATTTTCGAAACGGGTGGCTAACTTGCTTACCACCTGCTCTTTATCCAGAGCATGCCAGGAATGCCCATTCCGGTCCGACTGGATCAGCTGAGGAGAAAATTTGCTTACGCTCATGTAAGGGTTTTCATTTTCCTAATGATTCTAGAAGGGTTCGTTGCCTTCGACCAGACTTTCACACTGGGTCTTTTGACAGTGAAAAAAACTGATTTACTTGCTCAAAATTATAGCACGCGGCGCAGTTCACAATCGCTGTTGCGATGGATCGTCCCTGGGGGTTGCCGTGGCGAAGAGGACCGGTTGCCTGAGCCCGGCGACCAGCCGTGCTATAATTTTTGCATCACCAAATGATGAACGGATTCTGCGCATTGGGCGATTGGGCGCCGGTAGAATAGGAATCACCAGGCGCCGCATCCCTGACTGTGTAAGACCTCAAGAAAAAACTGCGAACAGGAGCGCTCTAATGGGTTATCAAACCGTCCAGGTCCCCGAAGTGGGGGAGAAGATCAGTACCGAGAACGGAAAATTGCGGGTCCCAGATTATGCCATCGTCCCCTTTATCGAAGGGGACGGCACCGGACCGGACATCTGGCGAGCTACCAGCCGGGTGCTGGAAGCCGCCGTGGATAAAGCTTACCAGGGTCAGCGCCGGATCATTTGGATGGAAGTATTCGCCGGTGAGAAAGCCTATAACCGGTTCGGCTCTTGGCTTCCAGACGAGACGGTTCAAGCGTTTACCGAATACCTGGTGGGTATCAAAGGTCCGCTGACCACGCCGATAGGTGGCGGCATCCGCTCGCTGAACGTGGCGCTGCGCAAAGCCCTGGATCTCTACGTATGCCTGCGCCCGGTGCGCTATTTGGAAGGCGTCCCTTCCCCGGTAAAACGCCCGGAAGACGTCGATATGGTCGTCTTTCGAGAGAACACGGAGGACATTTACGCCGGCATCGAATTTGAACTGGGCTCAGCTTCCAGGGATGAGTTCCTGGCTTTGCTGAAGGAACACTTCCCCCAGGAATACAACAAGATCCGCTTCCCCGAAACCTCCGGGATCGGTTTGAAGCCGGTGTCTCGGGAAGGCAGCCGCCGCCTGGTGCGCGCCGCCATCCAGTATGCCCTGGATAACGATCGCAGAAGCGTATCCCTGGTACACAAAGGCAACATCATGAAATATACTGAGGGTGCCTTCCGTAACTGGGGCTATGAAGTCGCTGAAGAAGAGTTCGGCGATCGGGTCTATACCTGGGCGCAGTGGGAGCGCACCGTCCAGGAAAAAGGGGAAGAAGCTGCCAATGCCGAACAGAAAGCCGCCCTGGGAAGCGGGAAACTGCTGATCAAAGACGTGATCGCCGACATCGTTTTCCAGCAAACCATCACCCGGGCGACGGAGTTCGACGTCCTGGCGACGATGAACCTGAACGGCGACTACCTCTCAGATGCCTTGGCCGCGCAAATCGGCGGCATCGGCATCGCCCCGGGAGGCAATATCAATTACGAAACCGGGGCGGCCATTTTCGAAGCCACCCACGGCACGGCGCCAAAATACGCCGACAAGGACGTGGTCAACCCCAGTTCTTTGCTGCTTTCCGGTGAAATGATGCTCAAGTACATGGGATGGAGGGAAGCTGCCCAGCTGGTCATCAAGGGCATGGAAGCTGCCTTCTCGGCAAAAACCGTCACCTACGACTTACACCGCATGATGGACGGCGCGACCAAGCTGAAAACATCTGAATTCGGCGATATTGTCATCCAACACATGGATGACTGAAGGAGAATAAGAATGGATGGCGTCAGACTTAATGTGACCGGGCTGGCCAGCTACCGCGGCCGGGAGGGACAAATCAGCTTTCTGCTTCACAGGCTGACCGGGCTGGGAACCCTGCTATTTCTTTCCGTCCATATTTTAGATACCGCCACGGTCTACTTTTTTCCCGCACTTTACGAGCATGCCATCGCCTTGTACCGCTCCACACCTTTCATGCTTGGGGAGATCGTCTTGGTGTTCAGCGTGATTTACCACGGCGTCAACGGCGCACGCATCGCCCTCTTCGACCTGTTCTTTCCCGAATTATGGAATATCGAGATGCAGCGTAAAACAGCCATTTGGGTCCTGTCGATCGCCATCCTGTTGTGGCTGCCGGCGGCTTTCCTGATGACCCGCAGCATGCTGGTCAACAACTTCGGTCTATAAACCTCGGGAGATCTCTTATGGCTGACATGACTGAAGAACTTCAAGTTTCAACCGGCTACGAAAATTGGGCCTGGAAATGGATGCGATACAGCGGATTGCTGCTGATCCCGCTAGCCTGGGGGCACGTAGCGATCCAGGATGTGCTCGTTGGCGTACACGGCATCGACATCGATTACGTAGCGATGCGCTGGGCTTCGCTGGGCTGGCGGGTTTACGATTTTGCCCTGCTCTCTTTTGCTTTCGCCCACGGCGTCAACGGGCTGCGCCAGGTGTTGAACGATTACGTCCCGGGTGAGCAGTCACGCAGGCGGATCGGTTGGGCGCTGCTTGGTTTCTGGGCTCTGCTTTCGCTAATTGGGGCAATCGCTGTCGTTGGAGGGGTGCGCGGCGTGTAATTTACCGGTCTCTCATTCTCTGAATTTAAGGCCCCCGTCACTTAAGCAGCGAGCAATCATCGCTCGTCGAAAAGTGTCGGGGACCTTCGATCTCTCGTGAAATTAGATTCTGGGTAGGCCTGGTTTTCCTTGAGCCCCTCGCTAGGGATCAGTCGCAAGACCAGCCGCTTCTTCAGCAGTTTCCGGAGCCCCGGCGGCGATCCAGCGCTCGAAGATCTCCAGCAGATCAGGTTTAATCGCCCTGGTTGGCGGCATGGGGCCGCCGGCTTCGATCTCCTCACGATGCAGCATAAGGATGGTATTACTATCGAGGTCGCCGGGGATGACATTTGGAGCATTCTCGCCGGTGGTCATCAGCTCTTCGTAAGTGCGCATGTAGTAATCGTTGTTCTTCTTCCCAGGGCGGTGGCAGGAGACGCAATAACGCTTGACGATGGGCTCGATATGGGCCTCATATGAGGGCACCTCATTTTCACCCAGGGTCGGCAGCGCGCTCGCCTGGGCAGCCTCTTCCGGGATCTCCGCCCGGTCATCCCAGGTGTAGCGCATGAAGGTGACGATCGCCTGCAGCTCTCCCCGGGAGAGCTCTCCGCCGTACCCCAATCCGAAAGGCGGCATCCCCAGGTCCTGCTGGCCGTAGTCCAGGATGTTGAAGAAGGTCTCGTCGGTGCGGGTGTACATTTCATCCGCAGCGCTGATCGGCTTGAGCACCACCCCCTCCAGTCCTTCCACGCCGATGATCTCGCCGCCCTCCCCGTCCGGGCCGTGGCATTCGACGCATTGGACGGAGTACAATTCCTGTCCCAGGATGATCTCCTCCGACAATGAGGCTGCTAAATTGGTTTCCACCTGGGGAGGGGTCGTCACGGCTGCAACGATGGTCAGGAAGGCCATGCCCATCACGATCACACTCATTACGCCGACGGCTAATTTTCTCTTGGTCCAATGCCGGAAGGGACTGCGATCGTAGAAAGGCAGCAGCAGGAGCGCCAGGACGGCGAGGCCGGGGATCACCGCCGTGCCAACCCACTCCAGCTGCCCGGGGAAATACTTGAGCAGCTGGAAGAGAAACAAGAAGTACCACTCCGGACGCGGGATGTACGAGGAGTCATTCGGGTCTGCCGGCGGTTCGTGGGGAACCCCGAGGAAGATGGCAAACCCGACCAACAGCACAAACAGTCCGAACGAAACCAGTAAGTCTTTATAGATAATATCCGGGTAAAACTTAGTGCCTTCGGTCTTGGCTTGCTTGTATTTTTCTAAATAAGCCTTCTTTTGTGCTTCATCCACTAAAATGCTCCTGAAATCCTGACCGATGCTGCCAGCTTACCTGCGTCACTCATCCCGCTTGGGCGGCGCCGAGATACCGATGCGGATCACCAGATACAGATGAATCGCCAGCAGTCCGGCGATGATCGCCGGGAAAAACCAGATGTGAACGGCGAAAAAACGAGCCAATGTCACCGCGCTGAGATCATTCCCCCCGCGCAGGACGCGCTCGATGAATCCGCCAACCAGTGGCATGGTTCCGGCGATCTCGGTGCCTACCGTTGTCGCCCAGTAAGCTCGCTGGTTCCAGGGCAGCAGGTAGCCAGTGAAACCCATTCCAACCGTCGATAGCAGCAAAAAGACCCCAGTAAACCAGGTGATCTCCCGGGGAAACTTATAGGCAGCCATGAAGAATGTCCGCAGCATATGCGCGAAGACAAATACAACCATCAGGCTGGCGCCCCAATGATGGATGCCGCGGATCAACCATCCAAAGGTGACCCCGTTCATGATGTACTGGATGCTGTCATAGGCATGATCAGGTGAAGGAACGTAATAAACCGTCAAAAAAACGCCGGTGACGATCTGGAGGAAGAACAGGAACAAAGTTGCGCTGCCCAGGGTGAACCACCAGTTGACCTTGGGCACCTTGCGATCGAATATCAGATTATAGACACCGGTCAGACCCAGGCGCTCGTCAACCCAGCTGAGTACTTTTTCCGCCATTACTTCCCTCTCGTGGTTAACCTTCCGTCACGTGGATTAATAAGTTGCCGTCTTCAATCTTCGTTTCGTAAGCCTGCAGAGGCTCTGGAGGGGGTCCCGAAATTACCGCACCGTCTTTCGCAAAATGAGCATCGTGGCAGGGGCACAGGTAAGCTTCTGCGTCCTCTTTCCAGGTTACCCGGCAGCTCAAATGGGTGCATTTGTTTGAAAAGACTTTTGCCTCTCCGTTTTCCGAACGGACAACGTACGCGCCAAAGCTGTTGACCGTCTTCTCCCACCCGTTGACGGTCGTGCGGGTGAAACTAAAAAGCGTTGGGACGCCCACAGGATAATTCTCCAAAAGTCCGACAGGCACCCACGCTTCGCTTTGACGTGATTTGGTGGCCGGTGAAACCAGGTAACCAATCGCAGGAAGTCCGATCAGCGCGCCCATCACGGTGCCCAGGAACGCCAGGACGATCTTGACAAAATCGCGACGTTCTACGGAATGAGTGTCAGACATGCAACGCTCCCAAATCGACTGAGTTTATTCAGAAGGCAGGCTTTCAGTTGGTTAGATGGGAGATCCGGCTGGAAGCCGCCTCTTCTCTACACTGACAAAATCCTGCCAATTTTATTTTAGGTGAAAACCAACCAACTTTATAAGGATAGCTGATACTAATAATCCATGATTATTGTCACTTTTCTAATTTACGGGATCGGACATAATTAAAATAAGGTTTATATACCTGGAGGAAAGTTAGGGATGTCTATGCGGGCTTCACCCACCTAAACAACCCGGACCCCTCGCGAGCTACGTGACTCCTAAACGGAGGTGTTTTATGAGTTTGGATCGAAAAGTCGGGTTTATTGATGGCCTGAAATACCAGGGGGGCAGCCCGATGTGGGCCTGGATGATGCACCGGGTCACCGGCTTGGCCATCATCGTCTTCGTCGGTTTACACGTGGTCGCCTCCTTCTTCATGCAGCAGACCGGCAACGATATCGCCACAGCCATCAATATCGTTTACGAGCATTGGGCCTTCCAAATCTTGGTCAGCTTCGTGGTTATCTTCCATGCGCTGAACGGCCTGCGCGTCGCGCTGCTCGATCTCAGGCCGCAGTTCCAGAACTACCAGCGCGAAGCTTTATGGCTGCAGTGGCTGGTCTTTTTGCCGGTTTACGGTCTGACGGTTTTCGTGCTCGTCCGAAACGCCCTGGTGGGCGGATAACGCGAGAATAAAGCGAGGAGGTAGCCCATGCAAATGCGCTCCCGCACCATCCAACCCGGGTTTACGTTCGAGTACTTCATGTGGATTTTCACCCGCATATCCGGCGTCAGCCTGGTCGCCTTAGGTTTGTTCGGTATGGTCGGTGCTCTGGTTCTTGGCGCTCGCACGCAGCTCGATCTGCCCACCCTGATGCGCTGGACATTTTTCCCGAACCCCAATCATGTGGTCAACAGCAACATCCCGGATGTCGCCATAGGCTGGGGGACGGCATTCTGGCAAATTCTTCAGATCCTGATCATCTTTCTCGGCGTCACCCACGCAGTCAACGGGTTGAGGGTGGTTCTGGAAGATTTTATCGGCCGTTCGGACTTGCGGCCATTCTTGCGCGGCGTCCTATTCCTGCTCTGGTTGTTCGTCACGATTACGGCGGTATTCGTCATCTTTGCCTCCTGAACCACACAGAGAGGCTAAACTGGTAAAAGGGTTATAATAGTGGGGCAGAGGCAACCTCGAAGCAGGTGCCTCGCCCTACTTTTGTTTAATAGGACTTACGCACTTGGAGAGTAAAGGGGAGTTCGGCCTCGATCGAACGACTCCAATTTCATGACGAACCGCGTAATTCCTGATTACGCTCATCCTGAAAAGGAGGTTCCAGGAGCTGCTGCATGAAAACTCACCAGCACGATGTCATCGTCGTGGGAGCCGGGGGCGCAGGATTGATGGCAGCCTTATACGCATCACGGAATGCAACGACCGCCGTGATCAGCAAGCTTTACCCGACGCGTTCCCATACTGGCGCAGCGCAGGGGGGCGTTGGAGCAGCTTTGGGCAGCGAGGAAGAGGACCATCCCGAATGGCACACCTACGACACCGTCAAGGGGAGCGACTACCTGGGGGATCAAGACGTTATCGAGTTCATGTGCGAAGAGGCTGTACACGCCGTCTACGAGCTGGAACACATGGGACTGCCGTTCTCCCGAACCGAAGATGGACGCATTGCACAACGTCCCTTTGGCGGTCATACCAATAATGAAACCGGTAATCCGGTGCGCAGGGCCTGCTACGCGGCCGACCGCACGGGACATATGATCCTGCAAACCCTTTACCAGCAGTGCATCAAGAATAAGGTCAATTTTTTCGACGAATTCCATGTGATTGATCTGCTGCTCAACAACGGCGTCGCCGTGGGCGTCGTTGCGGTGGAACTGGCCACCGGCGAGCTGCATGTTTTCCACGCCAAGGCGATTATTTTCGCCACCGGCGGTCACGGCCGTGTGTGGGAGATCACTTCGAACGCCTATGCCTATACCGGAGACGGCATCGCTATCGCGCTGCGCCGCGGCATCCCGGCTGAAGATTTGGAGTTCTTTCAATTCCACCCTACCGGCATCTACCGGCTGGGCATCCTGATCACCGAGGGCGTGCGCGGCGAGGGTGGGGTGCTGATCAACAACGAAGGGGAGCGCTTCATGGAGCATTACGCCCCCCACGTCAAAGACTTGGCCTCCCGGGATGTGATCAGTCGGGCGATGTTCATCGAGATGAAAGAAGGGCGCGGCATCAACGGCAAGCGCTACCTGAACCTGGACGTGCGCCCGGAAATCGTCAACAAGTACGCCGAGCAAGACGGGCGCAAGAATCCGGATGGTTCTCCCTACCGGGTTACCGGCGAACAGATCCTTCAAAAACTCCCCGACATCATCGATTTCTGCAAGACTTACCTGGGAGTCGATCCGCTCAACCAGCCTATGCCCGTCCAGCCAACGGCGCATTATGCCATGGGAGGCATACCCACCAATCATTTCGGTCAGGTTGTGATCGATGCAAAAAACACAGTTCTTCCCGGGTTGTACGCTGCCGGAGAGACTGCTTGCGTTTCGGTGCATGGCGCCAACCGTCTGGGCACGAACTCCTTGCTTGATCTGATCGTCTTCGGCAAGCATGCCGGCTTGAATGCCGCAGACTTCGCCAACGAAAACACCTTTGAATCCCTGCCGGATAACCCTACCGAATTAACCGAAGCGCAGTTGGACAGGCTGCTGAGCGGTGATGGGAAAGAAAATGCCCGGGACATCGCCATCGAGATGAAAGAAGTGATGAAAGATAAGGTCGGGGTCTTCCGCACCGATGAAGGCATGCACGAGGCGGTGGACAAGCTGCACGAATTGAGGGAACGCTACCAACATGTGCGCAGCGGGGATCAGGGCAAGATCTTCAACACCGACCTGCTGAACACCTGGGAACTGGGCAACTTGCTCGATATCGCGACGGTCACGGCTGCTTCCGCGCTGGCGCGCAAGGAAAGCCGGGGAGCGCACGCCCACGAGGATTACAAGCAACGCGATGACGAAAACTGGATGAAGCACACCCTAGCCTGGCTCCAGGAAGATGGAAAAGTGACCCTGGACTACAAGCCCGTCGTGATCACGAAGTTTGAACCGAAAGAACGCGTATATTAAAGGTGAGCCAACATGCAGATTACACTCAGGATCTTTCGCTACAACCCTGAGAAAGACAAAAAACCGCATTACGAGAACTTCAAATTGGAAGCTGAAGCGACCGATCGGATTCTCGATTTACTGGAATACATCAAGTCCTATCACGATGGCACGCTCACCTTCCGACGCTCTTGCGCCCATGGCGTATGCGGCTCCGACGCTATGCGTATTAACGGGGTCAACCGCCTGGCTTGCAAGGTGCTGGTTCAGGACCTGAACCGCAAGAAGATCACCATCGAGCCCCTGCTGGGTTTCCGGGTGTATAAAGACCTGCTCGTAGACATGGAGCCTTTTTTCGAGCACTATCGCTCAATCATGCCCTATTTCGTCAACGACGACCCGGCTCCAAAGCGCGAGCGCTTGCAAAGCCCGGAGGAACGCGCCCGCTTCGACGATACCACCAAGTGCATCTTGTGCGCGGCTTGCACCACCTCTTGCCCCTCCTTCTGGGCTAACGAGCGCTACGTCGGCCCGGCCGCGATTGTCAACGCCCATCGCTTCATCTTCGACAGCCGCGACCAGGCTGCAGCTGAGCGCTTGAGAATCCTCAACGACGAGTTCGGCGTCTACCGCTGCCACACGATCTTTAACTGCACCGAGGCCTGCCCGCGCGATATCGAGGTCACCCGCGCCATTGGCGAGGTCAAGAAGGCTATCGCCACGGGAAAGCTGGACTAGTTCCAGACCGCTTACCCCAACGCTTCTCCGAGTGCAGAAACCCTAAATCTGACACACGCCCCAATAGCTCAAAGGATAGAGCAAGGCTCTCCTAAAGCCGAGATCCGGGTTCGACTCCCGGTTGGGGCTTTTCCCGGGATAAGCGGCCCCAGAAATCTTATCGAATCTTCATGTTCTGTACCTTGCATTGTTTGAAAATCTAGAGTAATATATGCGCTGTCAGGCGACTGGGTGCCCCCCTCACCCAGTCGTCTGGCTTTTAAGCCGGTTTGGGAACCATCCAGGCATTTCAACAATGATTTTGTAACGATTTGAAAATGAAAATTTTGTTGAATTAAGGTAAGATAACGAATGCAAACGTCTGGGTGCCCCCCTCACTCAGGCGTTTGCATTTTTTATCCACCAGGTCTGGGAAATTGTTAAAGGTTCGTTAAGTTCTTCAGTTACGCTTGCAATTTCGGTAAAAATCAAGTAAGATACTGCCAACAAGCGTTTGGGTGCCCCCCTCACCCAAACGCTTGTTGTTTTTAATCCCCGATTCGAATTTGTGAGAATGGGATACAATCAGCCTGTCAAGGTGTTCGCTGCTTCCCCGTCTAGAGTCGTATGCATTTCGAAACATCTGAATCCAACCTGCTTACTCAATTCAAAATTTTCTTGTGTTTGTGCTTTTTGATTTCCGGATTTATCTCACCCGAATCCGGTCAGACTGCTTATGTCAGCTCGCTGGCCGCGCTGCCTTTGCTCACCGTGGACGATCTCTCGTACATCGGTGCGTTCAGCGTCCCCAACCAAGATGGCTACGGGAACCCGCTGGGCTACAGCGGACACGCCCTGGGGTATAACCCTGCGATGCACTCGCTCTTCTTTGGTGGGCACGACTGGTATCAGCAGCTCTGCGAGATTGGCATCCCGGCGGCGATCGATCTCAGCCAGATCGCGCCGGTTCTGCAGGAGTGCACGGATGTCACCGAAGGCAAACTGGGCAACATCGACGAGGGCAGTATTAAACTCGGCGGGACACTGGTCTTTAACGACCGCCTGATCGTCTCAGCGTACTCGTATTACGACGCGGATGGGGACCAGGCTGTCTCACACTTCGTTTCCCAACTGGATCTTTCCCAAAGCGGGGATGTCTCTGGACCTTTCCAGGTAGGTGATTGGGCCGGGATTGTCTCCGGCTACATGGCCCCCGTTCCGGCGGAGTGGCAGGCAACCTTGGGCGGTTCGGCCCTGACCGGCAATTGCTGTTTGTCGATCATCAGCCGCACTTCATACGGCCCTGCAGTCTCGATCTTCGATCCCGATGACGTCGGCATGGTGGACCCCGTCCCGGCGACGCCGCTGCTTTACTATCCTGCGGCTCACCCTCTGGCTGAATGGGACGCCACCAGTATGTACTTCAACGGCAGCACCAACATCGTCGGTGTGGCTTTTCCCCCCGGTACCAGGAGCGTGCTCTTCTTCGGACGGCAGGGTATTGGCGAGTTCTGCTATGGTGAAGGGGCCGCCTGCGAGGACCCGATCGACTCTTCCAAAGGCACCCATGCCTATCCGTACGTACACCAGGTCTGGGCTTATGATGCCCTCGACCTGCAGGCTGTCGAAGAGGGTGGGATTCAGCCCTGGGAGCCGCGCCCCTACGCCATCTGGCAGTTGAACCAGATGGAGAACTCAGGAGGCGCGACCATCGCCGGCGCGACCTACGATCCGGCCAGCGGGCGAGTTTACCTCACCGAGCGATACGGTGAAAATCCAGCCGTGCACGTCTACCAGATCGCCGCCGGGGGTTCGCCTGGATCCAACAAAGCGATTTATCTTCCGCTTCTCAACAATTAAATTTTTCCTGCCGGGTTCCAAATTTCTTCCACGGTCAGGAGTTACCCATTTCAAGTAGGAACCGGGTGTTTTGGCGGGCTTCCCCCGCCAAAACATTTCTGACCCTCATCTAAATGCGTAAATCCCAAATAGTGTTAACCGGCAGCAATGCGCGCTAAGGCCTCCCCAAATCGTTCGATCTCGGCGATGGTGTTGTAATGCACCGGCCCGACGCGCACCATCCCGCCGCTCTCTTCCACCCCCAGGCGTTCGGTCACCGATAAGGCATAGTAGTTGCCGTCCCAGACGTAGATGCCCGCTCGATCCAGCGCCTCGGCGGCCTGGCGAGGGTGCTTCCCTTTCAAGGTAAACGAGACCGTCGGCACACGCTGCTCTAGGCGCCGCTGGTCGGTCAGGCCGTAAACTGTCACACCGGGGGTCTCCGCCAGCACGTCCAGCAGCGCGCGGCTGAGCTCGTATTCATAAGCCCGGATCGCAGACAGGGCCTGTTTGAAGCGCAGGGCGCGTCCCTGATAACGACCCTGGTATTTTTCCGCGTAAGTCTCACCAAAAGTCGCGCCAACCCACTCGATATACTCGAGTGCGCCCAACACCCCAGCGTAGCCTTCGAAATTGCCTGTGCCGGTCTCGAATTTTCCAGGTGGATCGGCCGGTGCCGGGCGCACCTTATAGGCGGTCAGATCATCTAAAAGGGCGTATTTGCCGTATAGAACCCCCACGTGAGGGCCGAAGTACTTGTAGGCAGAGCATACCAGGAAATCGCAGCCGAGCGCGCCGACGTCGATCGGGCCGTGGGGCGCGTATTGCACCGCGTCCAGGTAGACCAGCGCGCCGGCGGCGTGCGCGCGCTCGACGATACGGGCGACCGGGTTGATCGTGCCCAGGGCGTTGGAAGCATACCCTGCAGCGACCAGTTTGGGCTCGCGCGCCAGGGCAGCCTCGAGAGATTCCATGTCCAGGGTGCCGTCTTCGGGGTGAAAGTCTACCCAAAGCACCTCCAAACCGCGATCCTCGGCGAGCATGGTCCAGGGGGTAATGTTGGCGTCGTGATCCAGGCGGGTGACGACGAGACGGTCTCCCGGTTTGAACCGCCGACCGAGTGCGCGGCTGAGGTTGAAGGTCAACGAGGTCATGTTGGGGCCAAAGACGATCTCTTCCGGGCGGGAAGCGTTTAGGAAATCCGCAGCTGCCGCCCGGGCTTCGTCGATCACCTTATCGGAGCGGCGGCTGGTCTCGAAGGCGCCGCCGTGGTTGGCGTTGCTCTCGGTCAGGTAAGCGGTGATCCGCTGCAGAGAGGCCTGGGCGATCTGGGTACCAGCGGGATTGTCCAGGAATATTGCCGGTCGCTCTAAAGCAGGAAATTGGGCGCGGATCAAGTCGTTGTCGAGGGTCATTATTCCTCCTGATTCAAGTAGAAAGGTTTTCTTCGGCCAGGGCCTCCGCCCGGCGAAACTCATCGGGGGTATTTACGTTCCAAAAAGCGATCTGGCGAGGGTCGTACTCTTGGATGACCTCCGCAGCCAACTCACCAAGTTTGACCGCACCGAACCACGAAATCAAGCGCCATTGCCCCTCATCCAAAGCCCGTTCGACGGCTTCCACGCAGGCGTCACAGCGATAGACGGCATGAAAAGGTTCAAAGCCATGTTCGGTGCGCGGCACGACGGCGTCCAGCGCCTCAGCAGACAATCGCCTGCGCGCCGCGGCCAGCAGCTCGATATTGACGAAGGGCATATCGCAGGCCACCACGGCAACCACGGGATGGTTGGCTACACGAAGCGCCGTGTACAGCCCGCCTAAGGCCCCTCGCCCCGGTCTCACGTCCGGATAAGTCGGCAGTCCCAGGAAAGCATACTCGCTTGGATCGTTGGCGGTCACCAGCACTTCATCACCCAACGGCGAGACCCGTTCAACCACGCGCTCGATCAGCGGCCGTCCCAGGAAAGTCATCAATGCTTTATCCTGCCCCATGCGGCTCGATTCACCGCCAGCCTGGACGACCACGCTGAGTTGGTCACCGGAATTTTGTCTGGTTGCGTGGATAGTAGGCTCCCGGATTGATTTGCGAATAATCGATGATTTACGGCGCGGATTGATTATAATTGAGTTCGACGGACGAATAATATGACAAACACAAGCTGAATCTTTGCCGGTATGATATCCTTGATTTTGACGAAACGGTACGAAGACAACCCTGAGGCCAGAATGTAGCCATGTCAACCTTGGAAGCAGCCCTCGACCGCCTGACCGTGGAGGGTGACCTTTACGAAAAGCTCCCCGGCGGCGCGTTGCGCTGTTACGCCTGCGGCCACCGCTGCTTGATCCGCCCGGGTCGGCGTGGCATCTGCCAGGTGCGCTTTAATGTGGAGGGTGAGCTGCGCGTCCCGTGGGGCTACGTCGCCGCGCTGCAAGCCGACCCCATCGAGAAGAAACCCTTCTTTCATTTCTTGCCTGGAACCGATGCGCTGACCTTCGGCATGCTGGGTTGCGATTTTCACTGCGGATATTGCCAGAATTGGCTGACCTCCCAGGCAATGCGTGATCCGGCCTCCGATGTCGCCGCGGGGCTGATCCAAAAAGTAACCCCCGAACAGATGGTCGCCTACGCGCGCAGGCACGGAGCCGGCGTGGTCGCCTCGTCCTATAATGAACCGCTGATTACCACGGAATGGGCGGTCGCCATTTTCGAGCGCGCCCAGCAGGCCGGGTTGAAATGCGCTTACATCTCCAACGGCAACCTTACTCACGAGGCGCTCGAGTACCTCCGCCCGTATATCGTCGGTTACAAGATCGACCTGAAGACCATGCAAGACAAACATTACCGCAAATTGGGCGGGGTGCTCGAACATGTACTGGAGGGTATTCGCCTGGCGCACAGCATGGGTTTGTGGGTCGAGGTGGTCACCCTGGTGGTGCCAGGTTTCAACGACAGCACCGAAGAACTGATGGACGCGGCCCGCTATATCGCTTCCGTCTCAACGGATATACCTTGGCACGTAACTGCCTTCCATCCAGATTACAAAATGACCGATCCGGCGCCTACCACCATCGAAACCCTGATCCGCGCGGCCGAGATTGGCCAGGAAGCGGGTTTGAATTACGTTTACGCCGGCAATATCCCCGGACGTGTTGGGGAATACGAGAACACCTACTGCCCGGACTGCCAGAGCTTGTTGATCGAGCGTTATGGCTACGCCATCCAGGATTACCGCATCACTGCCCAGGGCAAATGCCCCAACTGCGGTCGCGCCATCCCTGGCATTTGGACCGATCGACCGGAAGACGTGCGCCTCAACGGATTCGGATTGCCGAGACGGATCGCTCGCTAGCCCGATCAGAGCAACCAACCCTGGCACGTCCCTTGCACGGATAAAATGAACTGCCCATGAGCACTCCCATTGACCTCGTTCTCCTCCCCCTGATCCGTCGCGGCGGACAGATTCAAACGGACTTCCCAGGCCTGCACGTAGCCACCCCGCCGCGCCGTCCTGCACGCCACCGGCGGGGAGAACAACTGATCCTCTATTTGAACCTGGCTGGCAATGCCCCCCTGGCGCCGCAATACTTGGATCAGCTGCTCAGCGGCTTATCCGAGGCCTATTACCAATCCTCCGGGTCGGTGACGTCTGCGCAGCGCAGGATAGCCGAGACGCTCAACGAATACCTGCTGGAGCGCAACCTGCGCAACGCCAGCACCGGCCACCAGGCTATCGGCCTGTTTTCCCAGGTGGTGTTTAGCGGAAACCGGCTTTCAATCGCCCATTCCGGACCGACGCACACCTTCTTGATCATCTCCGGAGAAACCCAGGACCTTTACGACCCCCAGCTCGGCGGGAGAGGTTTGGGTGTAAGCCGTACCACCGCGATTCGCTTCAACCAGTCCAACCTGAGGCCAAATGAGGCTCTGCTGCTGACACCCGATCCGCCGGTGGAGTGGACTCCCACATCGCTGCAAAGCATCTACAGCCAGGGACCGGAAAACTTGCGCTACCGGCTGCTCACGCAAGGTAACCGGGATCTCAACGCCGTCCTGCTGCAAGCCGAAGTTGGCGATGGCCGGGTGCGCCTCTTGCGGCCAGTACGCCCGGAAACCCCGCCGCCTACGCAAGCCAAACCTCCACAGCCAGCTCCTGTCAGGGCCACGCAAGAAGGGACGCCCGCGTCCGGATCGGCGCAGCCCAGATCCCAACCTTTCCGTCGACCGGCCAGACAGCCTGCGGAGGTAGAAAGACCAGCGGTCCCATCGCAAGCTGTGACGACACCTCCTGCCGGAACAACTCAGCCGCCTACGCCTCGCCGCGCGGCTCCACGTCTGCCCTCCATAGATCTGTCACCGCTGAAGTCCGTTCTCGGCACGGTGGGAGGCGCGTTCAGCAAGACCTTTGCCAGCCTGGGCCGCGCCACCGGCGGTCTGCTTCGCCAGACCTTACCCGATGAAGGCCTGTTCACCCTACCTGCCTCGACGATGGCTTTTGTTGCCATCGCCATCCCTTTGCTGGTCGTCACGGTCGCCACCCTGGTTTATTTCCAGCGTGGGCGGGCAGCCCAATATGAAATTTACTTCACGCAGGCTATGCAATCTGCTGCACAGGCCGAAGCCCAGTCCGAACCCAACGAGCAGCGGCAAGCCTGGACCGAAACACTAGAGATCCTCAATCAGGCTGAGGGTTACCAGACGACCGCCGAGTCCGAAGCTTTGCGGTCGCACGCGCGCTCGATCCTCGATGCGCTCGATTACGTGGAAAGGATAAATTACCAGCCCGCGTTGAATCGCGAGCTCGATGAAACCGTGGTCATCTCCCGGATGGTCACGGCCGGCAACGACCTCTATATGCTTAATGCCACCGACGGCGTCGTGCTGCGCGCCGCTTATACCAATACCGGTTATGCGCTGGACCCTGCCTTCCAATGCGGACCAGGGCCTTACGGCGCCTATATCGTTGGCGCGCTGGTGGACATCGCTCCTTTGCCCTCGAATAATGACCTCAACGCAGATTTGCTGGCTATTGACGGCAACGGAAATTTGCTCTACTGCATCCCGGCTGATGCTCCCCTGGCAGTGCAGATGCGCCCTCCAGATACGAACTGGGGCACGCCCATCAGGGCATCGCAAAATAACGGGGATCTCTATATCCTGGATCCCCAGGTGAACGCCGTGTGGATTTTCCGGGACGCAGACGTTTCTGAAGAACCGAGATTATTCTTCGGCGAACAGGTCCCACCCATGGCGGATGTGATAGATCTGGCGATTAATAACAATGACCTCTTCCTGCTTCATGCCGATGGGCATATGACCACGTGTGTCTTCAGCGCATTAATCGAATCCCCCACGCGCTGCGAGGACCCGGCTGTCTATGCCGACGCGCGCCCAGGACGGCAGAACGGAACGGTTGTTGCAGAAGCTCGCTTCGATGAAATCTTATTTTCTCCCCCACCGGATCCTTCACTGTACCTGTTAGAACCGGAGTCCCAGTCCATCTACCACTTCAGCGTACGGCTGACCTTCCAGCGGCAGTACCGCCCCTTGAATCACATCGCGGATGGCCCTGCCACCGCATTCAGCCTGGATCGCGATAATCACACCCTGTTCCTGGCAGTAGGAAACCAGGTGTTCTTCGGCGGCCTGCCCTGATGCAGCCAGCAAGCTAACGGTCCAGGCTCGGCGGCGCTAAGGTTGAAGTAGGCCAGGGGGTATACGTCGCCTCGATCAGGGATTCTGTCGGTTCTTCTGTTTCTGGAAATAATGTAGCCAAGGTCACCGGATTCGTGCTGGCGCTCGTCGGCAAGGGCGCACTGTCCCCTTGTCCTCTTACCGTTGATACCGGTGTTGCCTGGATCACCGGATTGAGCACCGTTTCTCCGCCGGTCGTCTGCGCGGGGGTTGCCTCAGCAGTAACCCGATCTTGAGCCAGGAACAGGGCTGCGATCAACCCGATCCCCAACAGCAAAACCACCATTAATCCAAGCGTAAATCCCAGCAGCGAATTTCGCCGGCGGCGGCGTTCCGCGCCGGCAAATTTGGCATCTTGCTCCGGGACTTGAATGGTAAGTATGGTGATATTGTCGTGACCGCCGCGCTCGTTCGCCAGGTCAACCAGCTCATGAAGCGCCTGGTCGCGCTCCCTTGTGCTGACCGTAGCGAGGATCTCTTCATCCTCTACCAGGTCCGTCAACCCGTCGCTGCATAAGATCAATCGGTCCCCGGCGCGCAGCCGGGTTCCCTGGTTTCCTTCCGCGCTATCATCCCTTTCTCCAGGACGCAACCGCAGGCGGAAGTCCGGCTCCGAAGGTTGTTGGGCACCGAGGTGGCGGCGGATCACGTGGGCGTTGGGGTGCTGGCGCGCTTGTTCCCTCGTCAAAACGCCCTGTTCGATCGCTTCCTGCACCCAGGTGTGATCGGTGGTCAGCTGCTGGATGCGTCCATCTCGCAGCAAGTAGATGCGCGAATCGCCTACCGCAGCGATGTACAGGCGGTCATCGATAATCCAGACGCAGGCACAGGTCGTGCTCATGCCTTGAAGCTGGTCGTCAGTGACGGAACGCTGGTAAATTGCCTCGCTGGATTCGATGAACGCTTTGTGTAGCGTCTCCAACGGCGCGCTTGCGTCGCTTTCCGCCACCCGGCGGCTGAGATATTCTACGGCGATCTCTGCGGCAACTTCACCGGCGCGATGCCCCCCAACGCCGTCGGCTACGATGGCGAAGAGCGATGGGGTCTCATCTCGCCTGCCAACCTGGTACGCTGAGACAGCGTAGCGGTCCTCATTGTTCTTGCCTTTCATCCCGGGATGAGTGATCGCCGCTACATGCAGGTGAGAACGCTCGACCGTGATCATGCCCGCGGCTCCTTGGGGATGACCACCGGCCGGCGAACTTTCTCGGGATCGCGCAGGGTGAACCGGTAGCCGACCCGTCCGAAATGGATCAGATCGCCATGTTGAAGGTTCGCCCCCTCTTTGGAGACCGGAGTATAGTTGATCCAGGTGCCCGCAGTGGTACCCTGATCGCAAAGCGTGAACGAGCCATCCTCTTGCCGCAATAACCGCGCGTGGAACTCTTCCACAGAGGGGTCCTCGATTACCCTGGTGGACAACGCCGGGTCGCGCCCAAAGGTCACTTCACTGGTGGTAATCTGGATCGGAGGCGAGCTCTTTTGGTCGAGGTCTTCGGCGATCGGGAACAATAAGGCATACACTTCGTTCGCCGGCCGGCGTTGCGGCCAATGCAAACGATTGATCCACCCCGGCAGGCGTTGGTTCGCCGCTTCGGTTTTCATTTCCACCGGCTGTGTGACCGGATCCTTCTTCCGTCTTGCCCGGCGGAATATTCTTCCGGTAGTAGGCCTGATTCTCCCACCGACGATCAACACCAATAGCAGGACTGCGCCAGCCAGGGCAACGGTGACTCCCGCCAGCACCGTCCGGTTGCGCGAAACGGTCGCCAACAGGCTCGGGGTTGGGCGTTCTATCGAGATGCGTACCGGCAGATCAACGCTGGTGTTGCTCAGACCCAGGCTGTCCACGACTTCTGCTTTCAGCGTATGTGAACCGCTGACCTCATAGTCGCTCAAATCCCAGGTGAAATCCACATAAGGTGAGGCGGTATTCTCGTCAACCAGCTGGCCGTCCGCGTAAAGGCTGGTCCGCACGATCGCGCGCTCAAAGCCATCGGGGAACTCAACCAGGACCTCCATTGGCTGCGACTGGGGGGACAGGTTCTTAACCTCTTCTTCCGGATTTTCCACCGGGCTGGTGCGTTCGATCAGCGACGGCGGGGAGACGAAAGCAACGTTCGGCGGAAGCACGGCGAGCTCGAATTCTCGTTCAGGCGTGGTTATTGTGAAATCCGGGGTCTCGATGACGGCAGCGGCGCGGTGCGTATCGCCTGAGGTGATTTGCGAAGTGTAGGTCAGGTGATAGGTGTTGCGCAGTGGCTCAAGATATTCGTCAGGGCTGGGAATCTCCTCCGTGCCCGAATAAGCGAACATCTTCCCCCCAGTTTGCAGCGCCATCGTTTCCAACTGGCTGGCGCTCTCCGAGCTGAACTGCTCTGCAGAAGCGACCAACCAGACGAACAAACGCACGCCGCGCTGGCTGGCCCGGGCAGTCAGGCTTTGCAAGCCAACGCCCAGTTCCTGAGGCGGCAAGGTGGTGACGAACAAAACCGCCCGCCCCATACCCTGGCGAGCGGACTCATCGGCGGCTATTTCCAGAGCGCGACCCATAATGTCAAAATTTGGTTCCAGCTCACGACCATCGGGTTGATAACCCTGCAGCGCCGTGAGCCAGTCGTTCGGATCTGATTGGTGGGTAATCTCGGGGCCTTCATTGGCTAACAAGCTGAGATCATCGAGAGTGGTGCCCCTGGCGCTGGCCCAATCCTCCAGGGTTTGGGACAGATGATCAAACCTGGAGAGACCGTTCACGTCGCGAATGGAAAAGGCGGGGCCCGGATTGAACGCCACGACCAGCTGAACTCCGGGACGCATCAGCTTCAATTCCTGTACGGGTAAGGGATCGCCGTTTTCAAGGATCGTTACGTTGGAAGGTTCGAGTCCAAAAACAAAGCCTTCCTGCGCATCGCGAACGTCGATGTATGTGGAGATTTGAGGGAAGGATCCCATCTCGAGGGGCGCCAACAATGCATGATGTCCCTCCTCGACGCTATCCTGGGCATGGCTTGTTATCGGCGCGAGGAGCAGAACAAGCAGCGTCAGGATTATCCCGCGCGGCAGTTTAAACATGCTTGAATTTTAGCACATGTGCCCGGCAGGGAATTAAAACAAGGGAGGACGATGGATGACATCGTCCTCCCACGAAGATATTCCGGTGAAGGCTACGCTTCGATGGGTTCCGGTTCTACGGGTTCCGGTTCTACGGGTTCCGGTTCTACGGGGTCCAGCCCCATCGGTGCTCCGGGCGCCATCCGTCCGGTCAGGCGAAGATAGGTCAGCGTCCAGGATGATTCGATATAGGCGCGCAGCGCGCCGCCCAAAACCAGCAATACTGGCAGATAGACGACGAAGCAGATCGCTGACAAATAGAATCCACTACCGAAGGTTATGTCGCCAGTCCGTACAACCTCTACGACGAGCGGGGCGGCTACCAACGCCAGCGGCAGTCCGATGATAAAGCCGACTATCAGGTTGACGCCCAGGTAGAGTATCAAGGCCATCATGATCATCGAGCCGAAGTTGTTGCGGAAGACCTCCCAGCCGCGCTGCAGTCCCTCGAGGATGCCAACGTTCTCGACCACGATGGCGATGTTGGCCTGCTCGACGATTACATTAACCAGCCAGCTTATTGGGACGAGCAAGCAGAGCAGCGGGATAAGGCACAACAGGGCTATCCCGAAGGTGATCACGGTCAAGACGATGAACAAAGGAACCAGCAAGACCACGATAAACAGGATATACGCGAGGCCAACGAGCAGGTTGAGCCCGAAAACCCGCCAGAAGTACGGCATGCTGCCGCTGAACAGTTCGCCGAAGACCGGGCGCAATTCTTGTTGATCGGCCTGGTAGGTCCCGCGGATCAGCCCAATCCGGCCGATCGTGCCCAGGAAGATGGCTATGACCACCAGGACTAAGATCACCAGGATGACCGCCCCCACGATCAAGGCGATCTGCCAATCAGGAAGGTTGGCAAAGCCGTTGAAGAACCGCTGCATTTGGGGCGGCGCATCTGTTCGGAATGAGGATTGAAAATTCCCAGAACTGCCGCTTGTGCTGCCGCAGCCTGCCAGGATGCCGAAGATCCATAGCACCTTGTTGTCCCAAATGATGCGCCAGGCGCGCGATAAAACATTTCCGAAATCCATTTTGCATTCTCCTTCTGTCTAAGAGCGAACGATTAATCTTCTAGGAGTTACCCAGTTCAAGGAGAAGGGGTCTGTTTGGGGGGCTACGTCAGCCAAAACACACCCAACCCTCCTCCAAATGCGTAAGTCCTATCTTCTTATATATACGCTTATTCCCATTCAATCGTCGCGGGCGGTTTACTGGTTATATCATAGACCACCCGGTTGACACCGGGGACTTCGTTGACGATGCGGTTGGCGATGCGGGCCAGCAAATCGTAGGGCAGGCGCGCCCAATCTGCGGTCATGAAATCGTCAGTTGAGACTGCTCGTAAAGCAATGGTCTCCTGGTAGGTTCTGAGATCGCCCATCACGCCTACCGAGCGCACCGGCAAAAGCACCGCGAAAGCCTGGGCGATGGCTAGGGGTTCATCCTCGCCGTGTTTTCGATCGATCAGCCCATTTGCTCTCAGTTCGGTGGTCAGGATTGCGTCGGCTGCGCGCAGGCGGTCGATTCGCTCCGGGGTGACTTCGCCCAGACAGCGGACTGCCAGTCCCGGACCAGGGAATGGCTGCCGCCAAACCAGCTGCGCTGGCAAGCCCAGCGCTTCCCCAACCGCTCGGACCTCATCCTTGAACAGATAGCGCAGCGGTTCCACCAGTTCTAAGGACATATCCTCCGGCAGACCCCCAACGTTATGATGGGTCTTGATGCGCGCCGCTTGGGCCCGATCTGGCGCGCTGGATTCGACCACGTCCGGGTAGATTGTGCCCTGAACCAGATACCCGGGCGAGCCTAGCTGGCGCGCCTGGGCTTCGAAGATGCGGATGAAGCGCTCGCCGATCACACGACGTTTTTCTTCCGGGTCGGCGATCGCCCGCAACGCGCCGTTAAATTCGCCGGCTGCATCGACCGCGATCAGCTCCACGCCCAGGGCATCCTGGAAGGCGCCGACCACTTGAGCACTTTCTCCCTGGCGCAGCAAGCCGGTGTCGACAAACACCGCGGCCAGCTGGTCGCCCACGGCCCGGTAGACCAGGGCAGTCGCCACGCTGGAATCGACGCCGCCGCTCACCGCGGAGAGCACCCGTTCTCCGCCGACCTGCGCCCGGATGCGAGCCACGCTCTCGGCGACGATCGATTCCGGCGTCCAATCGGCGGCGGCGCCGCAAACCTCCAGGACGAATTGTCGCAAAACCTCGCTCCCCTGCGGAGTATGCCGGACCTCGGGATGGAACTGCAGCCCGTAATACCCTCGCAGCGGGTCGCCGATAACGGCGACCGGAGAATTATCACTTTTCGCCAGGATACGAAAGCCGTCCGGAGGCGCTTCTATACGATCGCCGTGAGACATCCAAACCTGCCGGACACCGGTTGGCAGCAGCGCGTTGGGTCGAACCGTCTCCAGCTGTGCCGCGCCAAATTCACGTTCCGCTGCAGGCGCCACCCTCCCGCCTAGCGCGTGGGTCAACGCTTGCATGCCGTAGCAGATCCCCAGGACCGGCGCGCCGCTCTGCAAGACGTACCCCGGAATCTGGGGCGCGCCAGGCTCGTAAACCGAAGCCGGACCGCCGGAGAGAACAAAGCCCTTGGGGTTCAGTGCCATCACAGAGGATGGCGGTGCGTCCCAGGGGAACAGCTCGCAGTAGACGTGAACTTCGCGAATCCGGCGGGCGATCAGCTGGGCGTATTGGGATCCGAAGTCCAATACAACGACGGCATCGTGGTTGTGGGAAATGGAATCGTTCATCGATTCTCCAACTGGTCCAGCATGTGGATCAATCCTCAAAGAGGATCTCATCCCCTTCCATAGCGCGGATCGCCGCCAGGGATTCGATCGGCACGTTCAAGTAGCTTAACGCCTGCCGGCCTCCTTCGAACGTCTTCTCGATCACGGCTCCAATTCCTACAATTTTGGCGCCGGCCGTTTGCGCCAGCCGCACCAACCCCAGGATCGTCGCGCCGGTGGCGAGGAAGTCATCGATGATCAAAATACGTTCGTTGCTTCCCAGGTACTCGGGGGAGATGATTAATTCCACCGTACGCCCCTTGGTGTGGGATGGGGTCAAGGTTAAAAACACCTGGTCCGGCATCGTGATCGGCTTATTCTTACGGGCGTAGACCACCGGCACTCCCATATGAAGCGCCGTGGTCACCGCAGGGGCGATTCCGGAGATCTCGGCCGTCAGGACTTTGGTAGCGCCCACATTCTGGAAACGCCGGGCAAATTCCAGGCCGCACGCATCCATCAAAACGGGATCGACCTGATGGTTGATGAAGCCATCTACCTTCAGGATACCGCCTCCTAAATTTTGACCATCACGCAGAATGCGTTCTTTGAGAACCTGCATCCAAGCCTCCTTCGGTTGCGCTGATGTTAATTCGATAGAACTTATCTGTTTGAATGAGCTATGGGGGTTTTTCTTGATGTTGACTTACGCAATAGGTGGGAGTTTTTGGGCAGCCCACACCATATCAATCTTTTCTCTGAAAGGCGTAACCTGATCGGTGAGGAGTTACGCAGTTCTCCAAGAAAGTAGGTATGTTTGGACAGGCGAAGTCTGTCCAAACACCCTCTTCCTCCCTCAAGTGCGTAAGTCCTTTCGGTATAGATTGTACATCGGCTGCGGTGAATGGGCTAGGGGTATGGAGTAGGGAATATGTTAGAATCCTGAACATGCTGGTCTTAGCCTCCAAATCACCCCGCCGGCGAGCCTTGCTCGACCTGGCCGGGTGGCCTTACCGCCTCGCCTCACCAGTAGAGCTGGACGAGAGTATTTTGCCGGGCGAATCACCCCGCCAGTACGTGTTGAGGCTGGCCCAGCTAAAAGCTCTGGCGAGCACAGCGGGAGCATCGCCTGGAGACCTGGTCCTCGGCGCAGACACGACCGTCGTACTCCAGGACGAGATCCTGGGCAAACCAGCTGACGCCGATGAAGCCAAAGCGATGTTGAGGCGTTTGCGCGGCCAGGTTCATCAAGTCTATACAGCCCTCGCCCTGATACGCGCCGGTGTACCGGATCAACCGCTGATCGATCTTTGCGTCACTGACGTAACTATGCGGGCGTATTCGGACGAAGAGCTGGACGACTACGTGGCTTCAGGCGACCCGCTGGACAAAGCAGGCGGGTACGCCATCCAGCATACGGGTTTCGCTCCGGTGGAGCGTATTGCGGGTTGCTACGCCAACGTCGTTGGGCTGCCCTTGTGCCATCTCACCCGGCTGCTCTGCCAGTTGGGCATCCCGCCTGCGCCGGATTTGCCGTATACTTGCCAGGCTAAGTTTGATTATGAATGCGCAGTCGAACAAGTGGTTTTAAACTGAGAACATGAAAATGCGCCAATGGAGCATTTTGCTCCTTTTATTTTTTTTAATCGCCGGCTGCCAGGGAGCGCCTTCGACCGAAGAGAACACGCCGCTGCCGCTCTCCAGTCCCACGCTGCCCGAGCCGGGGGTCGATTCGTTTCAAGCCCCTGACGTTGAAGCGGCCGCGCGGGCTTACCTGGACGACTGGGAAGCCGAAGATTACCCGGCGATGTACGCCATGCTCACCGCGCTGAGCAAGGACGCTATCGACGAGGAACAGTTCACGGCGCGTTACCGGGAGACCGCCGCGGAAGCCGCCATGAGCGATGTCGAGACGCACGTGCTCTCTTCGTTGACCCAGTCCCGCAGCGCGCAGGTATCTTACCGGGTGATCCTGCACAGCGCGTTGGTTGGGGAGATCCAGCGCGATACCACCATGAACCTCACGCTGGAAGATCAGGTCTGGCATGTACAGTGGGACGACGCGTTGATCTTGCCGGAGTTGAGCGGCGGCAACTCACTGCGTATGGATTACAAGCTTCCCTCTCGGGGGAATATCTACGACATTAACGGCAGCGCGCTGGTCGCCCAGGCCGATGCTACCGCTATCGGCCTCTTCCCCGACCAGATCGACGAAGATCAGGGCGACTTGCTGTTCAGTGAAATCTTTCGCCTGACGGGCATCTATCCAGATACGCTCGATGCTATGTTGGAGAATTTCCCCTCCGGGGCAGGCTGGTATTTGCCGCTGCGGGCCGTTCCTGCCGACCTGGTGCAACAGCGTCTCAACGTGCTCTCCGGGTTGTCCGGGCTGGTGATGGAGCCTTTCCGCTCGCGCTTCTACTTTGACGGGGGCGTTGCGCCTCACGTGGTGGGCTACGTCAGTTCGATCCAGGCCGAGGAAGTGGAGGAGTACCGCCGCAAAGGCTACCGGGTTGACGAGCGCGTTGGGCAGATGGGCCTGGAGGAATGGGGGGAGGAATACCTCTCCGGCGTGCGCGGCGGCGCGCTGTACGTGGTCGATCCGGAGGGATTGGTGGTCACCAAACTGGCCGAGTCGTCCACGGAAGCGGCGCAATCGATCACCACAACTATCGACAAGGAGTTGCAGCTGGGCGTGCAGCAGGCCCTGGACGGCTTTCTGGGCGCAGCCGTGGTCCTGGAACGCGACACCGGTCGTGTCCTGGCGATGGCCTCTTCCCCCGGGTTCGACCCGAACATGTTCGAGCCGACCAACCTCAACAGCCAGCCTCAGATCGAGGCTTTATTCGACACCAATACCATCCCTCTGCTGAACCGCGCCACCCAGGGACAATACCCGCTTGGCTCAGTATTCAAGATCATCACGATGTCTGCCGCCCTGGAGAGCGGCTTATATACCCCGGAAACCACCTATGAGTGCGGCTACGACTTTAAAGAGCTGCAGGGCTTAACCCTGTACGACTGGACCTGGGACCATTTCCAGCAAGACGGCAGGACCCAGCCCTCTGGAACGCTCACACTGCCGGAAGGCTTGATGCGATCCTGCAACCCCTATTTTTGGCACATCGGGCTGGACCTCTACAATCAGGGTATGACTTCCGAGATCTCCGACATGGCGAAAGGCTTTGGGCTGGGCAGCACGACAGGATTCGAGCTTTTCGATGATGAAGGTCAAATCCCCGTCCCGGAAAACCAGATCGACGCGACCAACTTTGCCATCGGTCAGGGGTCTACGCTGGTCACGCCTCTTCAAGTCGCCGATTTCGTCGCCGCCGTGGGCAACGGCGGCACCCTGTACACCCCGCAGGTGATCGAATCGATCGCTCCCCCGGGCGGGGAACCCACTGTCAGCTTTGAACCCAAGGTGCGCGGCGAGCTTCCCGTCAGCCAGGAAACGCTCAAGACCGTGCAGGACGCCATGGTCAGCGTGATCGAGAACCGCCGGGGGACAGCCTGGCACGTTTTCCCCAACTTCCCCTACCCCGTCGCCGGCAAGACCGGCACCGCCCAAGATCCCCCGCGTGATCCCCACGCCTGGTTCGCCGGTTACACCTTTGCCAACCGGGAGAATAAACCGGACATCGCCATCGCCGTGATCATCGAAAACATCGGTGAAGGCTCGGATTACGCCGCGCCGATCTTCAAAGGCATCGTACAGCTCTATTTCTCCGGGCAGCGCAACGCCTTGCCCTGGGAATCCCAGCCGGGTGTCTGGAAGACGCCCATTCCCGACGTCACCGAGACGCCTGAATCCGATGGATAGTACTTTTTGTTGCGCCGCTCGCCCTGCGAAGGAGGAGTTCAGGAGGTTGCTCGCTGGCTGTTGAAGGGACAGAACTGGAGGGTCTGATCGTCCGCTCCCAGTCCGGCTTCTTTGAGGTCGAGACAGAGGTCGGTAGCCTGACCTGCCAGCTGCGCGGTCGTTTGAAACAAGGCGCTCGTGAAGGCGCTCTCGCCGCGATCGGCGATCGGGTCATCGTAACCCCTTTAGAAGATCAATACGGAATGATTGAAAAGATCCTGCCGCGCGGCCGGATCATCGCCCGCAAGTCACCGACCCCGGGGGTTGAGTACCAGCAGGTGATCATCGCCAACCCCGATCAGGTGTTGTTTGTGTTCGCCTGCGCACACCCCGAGCTCCGGTATAGGATGCTGGATCGCTTTCTGGTGATCGCCGAATGGCAGCACGTCCCCGCCATTATCGTCGCCAACAAGGTGGACCTGGTAGCCCGGAGGACTGCAGAGCAGCTCTTTGAGCGCTACCGGGAGATCGGCTACCCCGTGTTGTTGACCTCGGCAAAAACCGGGGAGGGATTGGAGGCTTTACGCGCCCAACTCAATGGAAAGATCTCCGCGCTTACCGGACCATCCGGCGCCGGAAAATCGAGCCTGCTCAATGCCATCCAGCCGGGGTTGGGCCTGGAAGTACGCCATGTGAGCCAGGCCACCGGAAAGGGCCAGCACACTACCGTGGCCTCGGAGATGTTCCCCCTGCAGAGCGGCGGTTACGTCGCCGACACGCCCGGATTGAAGGCCCTGGCATTGTGGGATATCGAGCCGGAGGAATTGGACGGCTACTTCCCGGAGCTGCGCCCTCTGGTGGCCGAATGCCAGTTCAGTGATTGCAGCCACATCCACGAGCCCGGCTGTGCGGTGAAAATTGCTTTGGAGAACAGGCAGATCCATCCTGAAAGGTACGACTCGTATCTGCGCATGCGCGCCGGCGAAGAAATTGATTGAATAAGAAATCCTAGCGAATCGGGGTATCTACCGTAAGTTGATTCCGGCGAGCTCAACGGAAATTAGCTGAGAATAATCATGATGAAAGAACGTTTTTTAACCGGCTTCTCTGTCGGTGTGCTGCTCGGTTTACCATGGTTGGCGCTATCTTACGCGGCGAACCAAAACGCCGGAATTCTTCTGTTGCCATTCGAGTTCTTCGAGCTGTTCACTCGGCTGCTTCCTGGCAAGCTGATTACGACCGGTATAGAAGCGATGATTCAGATCCTGCGAGCGCTTCAGTTAGGCCCGACTGCTTCCATGGGCAAAATCGCTGAATTCTCCATGGCGTACTTGCTTGCATTGTTGCTCTTGACTGTTTTTGCGGTGCTTTATGCCCTCACACTGGATAGAATCCGTATCGCCTGGGTTTATCGTGGTTTGATCGCCGCAGGATTGCTTTGGTGTTTCAGCATGGGCTTGGCTTTTTGGAGCGGCTGGGGACAAACTGGCTCCCTTATCACAGCCAGTTGGTTGGCAATCTTAAATTCGGCATGGGGAATCGCCTTAGCGTGGGGAGTTGAACGGGTCCTCCTCACTTTGCAAGGGGGCAGAGAACTCAACAGGAGGCAGGCCATCGCACAATTGACCGCAGGTTCGCTTGTGTTGAGCGGTATAGCGATCGGTTTGGGTCGATGGCTATCGTCTCCGACAGAGGAACAGCCTATTGAAGTCGCCATTGAAACCCCCGGCGTCCCAACGCCGACATCTCAACCCAGCCCCACTCCACCACCGACCCAAGAGGGGTTCGTCCCAGTTCCGGGTACTCGTGATGAGCTCACCCCCATAGCGGACTTCTATCGAGTTGACATCAATTTGCTGCCCCCAGACAAGAGTGATTTTGAACGCGAGACCGATAACCTCACTGAGCGGTTGCGAGCCCAGGGTGGCGTCCAGGACATACCGTCCGACTCTTATGTCTTGCGAGTAGATGGACTCGTGGAGACCCCGTTAACTCTGAATATCACCGACTTGAAATCGTTCCCTCCCGTGAATCAATATGCCACATTGGAGTGCATTTCCAACCCGGTAGGTGGAGATTTAATCAGTACGACCCAGTTCATTGGAACACGCTTAAAGGATGTCCTCGAACGCGCTGGGTTGTTAGCCGAGGCGGTTGATATTCGCTTTACCTGCGTGGATGGGTACACAGAATCTCTACCGATTGAGTCAGCCTTGGATCAACGCACCTTGCTTTGCTACAACATGGAAAACGAGCCGCTCACGCAATCTCATGGCTCACCCTTGAGATTGTACACACCTAATCGTTTTGGGATGAAAAATCCGAAGTGGATCATCAAGATCGAGGCCGTCAATGAAGACTATCGTGGGTACTGGGAACAACGCGGCTGGTCTGAACAGGCCTGGGTGCAAACCACAGCAGTGATCGATACAATCCAAACAAATGGAGCAGGCCAAACCGAGATCGGCGGGATCTCATTCGCGGGTGAGCGTGGTATCAATGGTGTCGAATTGCGCGTCGACGATGGTGAGTGGGTATCTGCAGAGCTAAACCGAGCCTTATCACCGCTTACCTGGGTCTTGTGGCGAGCTTCTCTGGATATTCCAGCTGGGAGTCACCAGGTCAGTGTGCGCGCTACCGACGGCGTTGGTGAGGTTCAAACTGCTGAGGTATCCGGTACACATCCTGATGGCGCTACCGGA
>CAYNWK010000003.1:0-3970 GCA_964400875.1 uncultured Anaerolineaceae bacterium
TTTTGGTGGGATAATTGGGCGCAGTGAAATCTCGTCAGCGTTAACCGGATTCCCTGGGCAACAGGAGCATATACATGGCTAAGAAATCATCGCCTCCCAAGAACAAGTTTTTCGGTTTCGCCTCGCTGTTCGTTATCCTGCTCGGGTTAGGGGTCGTGCTGGCTGCCGGGGGGTTTACCTTCGCCGCCAGCCAGGAAACCCACGATCCGTTTTGCGCTTCCTGCCACACCCAACCCGAGACCAGCTTTGTCGAACGCTCCACGGCGGCCCAGCCGGTGGACCTGGCGGCGTTTCACACTCCACAGGAAACCCGCTGCATCGACTGCCATTCCGGGGTAGGGGTGAGCGGGCGCATGCAGGCCGAACTGTTGGGGGCGCGCAACGCACTCGCCTGGTACACGCACACCGCCGGCCAGCCCGCCCAGCAAACCGTCCCGATCGACGACGCCAACTGCTTGAAATGCCACCAGGACGTCGTCCAGTCCGGCTTCACGCCCACACAGACGGTGGCGATCGAGGGCGAAAGGCGGCGCGGCGGCGAGGAAGAAGGCGGCCCCAACCACTGGCACGAAGACATGGCGCGCTGGCAGGCCAGGGTCCCGACTGCGGGAACCTGCACGAGCTGCCACCCGGGGCATACCACCAGCGGCACGCCCGAGACCGGGTTCCAGGATACCCAGGTCACGCGCCGGGTGTGCAACGACTGCCACCGGACGCTGGGTGAGGGCCGGGGGGACTGAAGGCCTCAAACGGGCAATCGAGATAAATTTCCCAGCCTGGCCCAGTTCGCTTAGACGACCCAGGACGAGGTTGACGTGGAACGGTTGACCAGCGAATTGGTTGGCATCGTCAGCGAGTCCCTGCAGCCGGAACGAATTTCCTTCTGGCGGTGGAAGGCATGATCTCGCGCGTTAAGGCGGGTCTGTCCAGGCCTGCCAAGAACATTTGAGGGTTGGAATCTGCGCCAGCAAGGAATCAAATTGGCGAGGGAAGACCCGCCCCTACAGCTTTCTCCCTCTTTTCCATCCCAAATACCCCCTAAATCCACATAAAAAACCCCCAGTTTTGGGGGTGACTCGGCCTACCCTTCATTGCTAAGATTTCAATAGCAAATCGTTTCTTTAGGACTCGCGCCTCGAGGGAGTGCAGGGTGTTTGAGCGGGCTATCCCCGCTCAAACACCCTAAATCTTCCAGCGACTGCGTGGCTCCTAATCATTTTCGACTCCCCGGCATCCGCCAGGTGCGTGGGGGTAATCTGCGTTACGCAGAAGGAGGTCGCCGCCCAGAGATCCCACAGGAATTAGGAAGAGAACGCCGTGAACCAACCCTTATCTAACGCTAAAAATTTTCCGGGAGGAGAAAACCATGAGAACCAACATTAAATGGGCCAGCCTGATGGGCGTGGTGTTGAGCGGAATCATCATCCTGGCGGCATGCGCCACGCCGACGCCGCAGGTGATTACCGAGACCGTGCAGGTCACTCAACTAGTCCGAGAGACTGAAGTGGTCCGCGAGACGGTGGAAGTCCCCGTCGAAGTGCAGGTCACGCCCACGGCAGAAACGATGGACCGCACGGGCGCCATGGTCGATAAGGTGATCGTGGTGGAAGAGCCCTCGCTCGAATCGGCCGTCTCGCGGCTGTCCGCCGGCGAGTTCGACGTGTACGCCTTCGCGGCGGCCGACCCGGAGGTGCTCGACACCGTCGATGCGGACCCGAACCTGAAGACCGCCAAGGCCTTCGGCACCTACGATGACCTGACCTTCAACGTCGTCGGCCCGACCTTCGAAGCCACCGGCAAGCTGAACCCGTTCTACAGCCAGCGCATCCGCGAGGCCATGAACTGGTTGATCGACCGCAACTACATCGGCCAGGAGATCATGGGCGGGCTGGGGATCCCCCGCTACCTGCCGGTTAGCAACGGTTTCCCCGACTACGTGCGCTATATCGACAAGGTGCGCGAGCTGGAAGCCCGCTACGCGCCGGATCCGGAACGAGCGAAACAGGTCATCACCGAAGAGATGGAGGCGATGGGCGCCGAGTTCGTGGACGGCCAGTGGATGTACAACGGCGAGCAGGTCGAGATCATTGGCCTGATCCGCACGGAGGACGAACGCCGCGAGATCGGCGATTACGTCGGCAACCTGCTGGAGGACCTCGGCTTCGCCGTCATCAGGGACTACAAGTCCTCCGCGGAGGCCTCGCCGATCTGGCTGCGGGGCGACCCCAACGACGGCCTGTTCCACTACTACACCGGCGGCTGGGTGACCACGATCGTCAGCCGCGACCAGGCTGCTAACTTCGACTTCTTCTTCACGCCGCGCGGCCGGCCGGAATTGCTCTGGCAGGCTTACAGCCCCTCGCCGGAGTTTGACGACGTCTCGGACCGCCTGGCGCGCAACGCCTTCTCATCTTTGGAGGAGCGCGGCGAGCTGTTCCGGCAGGCGCTCGAGTACAGCATCGAAGATTCGGACCGCCTGTTCCTGGTGGACGAGGCCAGCTACTCGCCTTATCGAGTCGAGACCAACCTGGCCTTCGACCTGGCCGGCGGCATCCAGGGCGCCTGGCTGTGGCCTTACACCTTGCAGAAGGAAGGCCAGGTGGGCGGCACGGTGACGCTTGCCAACGCCAGCATCCTGACCGACCCATGGAACCCGATCGCCGGCAGCAACTGGGTGTACGACACCATGCTGCAGCGCGGCACCGGCGAGCTGCAGGCCTTCCCCGACCCGTTCACGGGACTGGTCTGGCCGCAGCGCCTCGACCACGCCGAAGTCTTCAACCTGGAAGGGCTGCCGGTCACCTCGACCCTGGACTGGGTCGATCTGCAGTTCGTCCCCGAGATCGACGTGCCGGAGGACGCCTGGATCGACTGGGACGCCACGGAGCAGCGCTTCATCACCGTCGGCGAACAGAACCCCGATGGTTTGACCGCCGTCACCAAGGTCGTGGCTTACTACCCGGATGACCTGTACTCCCTGCAGTGGCACGACGGCAGCAACTTCTCCCTGGCCGACCTGGTCATGGGCTGGATCATGATCTTTGACATCGGCAAGGAAGACAGCCCGCTCTTCGACGAGTCGCAGGTCCCGGGATTGGTGTCGTTCCAGGACAGCTTCCGCGGGTTCCGCATCGTACAGGAAGACCCGCTGATCGTCGAGTACTACAGCGACCAGTTCTTCCTGGACGCCGAGACCAACCTGGACGCCAACAACCTGGCTGCATCGCAGACCTTCTTCCCGTACTACGTCCAGGGGCCCGGCGCCTGGCACAACCTGGCGCTCGGCGTCCTGGCCGAGACGGACGGCGAGCTGGCATTCAGCTCCAGCAAGGCCAATGCGAACGAGGTCGAATGGATGAGCTACATCGGCGGCCCCAGCCTGGATATCCTCGGGCAGAAGCTGGAGCAGGCTGCCAGCGAGGGGTATATCCCCTTTGCCCCAACCCTGAGCCAGTACATCACGCCCGACGAAGCCGCGGCTCGCTACCAGAACCTCGAGGAATGGAATCGCAAGCACGAGAACTACTGGGTGGGCACCGGCGCTTTCTACATCGACCGGGTCTTCCCGGTAGAGGGCACGGTGATCCTGTCCCGCAACCCCAACTTCCCCGATCCGGCGCAGAAGTGGGCCCGCTTCGGCGAACCCAGGTTCCCGGCGGGTGAGCTGGATGGACCGGGCCGGGTGGCGCCGGGCGAAGAAGCCCAGTACGACGTGACCGTCGATTTCGAAGGCGAGCCTTATCCCGTCGATGACATTCAGCAGGTCAAGTACCTGGTGTTCGACGCGACGGGCGCGCTGGTGCTCAGCGGGGACGCCACCGCCATCGAAGATGGCCATTGGCAGATCACGTTGAGCCCGGAAGAGACCCAGGCGCTGGAAGCCGGGGCCAACCGGCTCGAAGTGGCCGTCGTCTCGAGGTTGGTCAGCATCCCGACCTTCCTCAGGTTCGAGTTCGTCACAGCTCCGTAG
>CAYNWK010000003.1:4070-34539 GCA_964400875.1 uncultured Anaerolineaceae bacterium
ACCCTGCTCAAGCTGGTCGCCCTGGCGCTCACCGTGGTGGTCGGAATCTACCTGACCATCCTGATCGCCAACATGGGCGGCTACGTGGACGAGATCCGCCGGGGCCAGATCCAGGAGGAGGTGGGCGCGCTGGCCTTGAGCAGCCCGGCTTTTCAACGCATGGACCCGGAGCTGCGCCGGCAGCAGCTGGAAGAATTGATTCGCGTCCGGGAGGAGCAGCTGGGCTTGAACAGGCCCTTCGTGGTGCGCAGTTTTGGGTTTCTCACCGACGCCCTGACGCTCAACCTGGGGCGCGCCGAGAACCTGTCCAGCGACAGCGGCTCGCGGCAGGTCCGCCTGATCCTGCTGGAACGCCTGCCGCCCACCTTGCTGCTGTTCGCCACCGCCAACCTGCTCAACTTCTTCGCCAGCGTCTACCTGGCGCTCTCCCTGTCGAGGAAATACGGCAGTTTCATCGACAAAGCGACCATCGCCCTGTCGCCGACTTCCGCGGCGCCGGGCTGGTTTTACGGCATCTTCCTGATCCTGATCTTTGCGGCGGTGCTGCGCGTGCTGCCTTACGGGGGCATGGTCGACGCGCCGCCGCCAGAGACGCGCTTCGAGTACGGCTTGAGCCTGCTCAAGCACATGGTCCTGCCGGTGTTAGCCCTGTCGATCAGCACCTTCTTCGGGGCGGTGTACGCCTGGCGCACCTTCTTCCTGATCTATTCCAGCGAAGACTACGTCGAGATGGCGAAAGCCAAGGGGCTGCCCTCCCGGGAGATCGAGCGGCGCTACATCCTGCGGCCGACGCTGCCCAACATCATCACCAACTTCGCCCTGACGCTGATCACCCTGTGGCAGGGCGCGATCATCCTGGAGACGGTCTTCAACTGGCCCGGATTGGGGCGCACGTTTTTCAGGGCCGTGGGCCTGTACGACACCCCGGTGATCGTCGGGTCCACCGTGATCTACGCCTACCTGCTGGCGATCACGGTCTTCCTGCTGGATTTCATCTACGCGCTGGTTGACCCGCGCGTTAAAGTCGGGGCGGGAGGCGGCCGGGCATGAAGACGCTGCGCGAACTGGCCAAATACCCTTCGGCGGTGGGCGGGCTGGCGATCGTGGCGCTGCTGGTCGCCATCGCGGCTTACACGTTGATCACCATCCCGTACAGTAAGGCGATCAGCCTGTGGCGCGGCGGAGAAGAGATTTGGGATGAGAACCCCAAAAACGCCCAGCCGATCTGGATGAACTGGATCACGGCTGCCAAGCTGCCGGAGACCATCGTGTTGAACAGCCGGGATGAGAGCATCGTCAAGACGCGCGAGCCGGTCTCGGAGGCGCTCACCGACGTCACCATCCGCTTCCCCTTCGACTTCCCCTACGACGTCTTCCCGCAAGAGCTGACCGTCTTTTTCACCGCGCAATACCAGGCCAAGCAGCCTTTCATCTCCCTGACCTGGATCACGCCGGACGGTAGGGAGATCAAGATGGGCGACTTCTCCATCGCCCAATCCCAGACCTACCGCGCCTCGCAGGACGAGCGCTTGCAGCACAGGCTGAACGACCTGCCGCCCGAGAAGGCCCTGTTTACCGATCCCGAGGCGGCGACGCCAACGCTGATCAAGGGCCACTACGAGCTGGTCGTCAGCGGGATCGTTTTCGAAGAAGACGCCGACCTGGACGCCAGGATGGTGCTCTACGGGCAGGTCCACGGCCTAGCGGGCACCGATCACCGCCGGAGGGACTTGATGGTGGCGCTGCTGTGGGGCACGCCCATCGCGCTGGCCTTCGGGCTGCTGGCGGCGTTGGGCACCACCATCACCACCATGATCATCGCCGCCGTCGGCGTTTGGTTTGGCGGCTGGGTGGACGGCGTCATCCAGCGCATCACGGAGGTCAACCTGATCCTGCCTTTTCTGCCCATCCTGATCATGGTCGGCACGCTGTACTCGCGCAGCATCTGGTTGATGCTCGGCGCCAGCATCCTGCTGACCATCTTCGGCGGGGCGATCAAAGGCTACCGGGCGATCTTCCTGCAGATCAAGGAATCGCCCTACATCGAAGCCGCCCGGGCTTACGGCGCCGGAGACCTGCGCATCATCTTCTTCTACCTGAGCCCGCGCATCATCCCGGTGTTGATCCCCCAGCTGGTCAGCGTGATCCCGGCTTTCGTGTTCCTGGAGGCCTCGCTGGCCGTGCTTGGCCTGGGCGATCCGGTGCTGCCCACCTGGGGCAAGATCATCGACGACGCCCGCGCCAACGGCGCCCTGTTCCAGGGGCAGTATTACTGGGTGCTGGAACCCTCCTTTCTGCTGATGCTGACCGGCCTGGCCTTCGCCATGCTGGGTTTCGCCCTGGACCGGGTCTTCAACCCCAGATTGCGAGAACTCTGATGCCGATATCCAACGGGAACCTGCTTCACATCGAGAATCTAATCCTGCATTTCCGCACCAGCAAGGGCACCGTCCAGGCCGTCGATGGGGTCGATTTCAACCTGGGTTACGACGAGGCGGTGGTCGTGCTGGGGGAATCGGGCTGCGGCAAGAGCTCGCTGGCCAAGGCGATCCTGCGCTTGCTGCCCCGCAACGTGCAGCAGTATTCGGGGAGGGTGTACCTGGAGCACACCGACGTCATGGCGATGGGGGATGAAGAGTTCCGCCAGGAGATCCGCTGGGCGCGCATCTCGATGGTGCCGCAGGCGGCGATGAACTCGCTGAACCCGGTGCTCAAGGTCGGCGATCAGGTCGCCGAACCGGCCGTGATCCACGCCGGCGTGGGCAAGGAGGCGGCCCTGAACCAGGCCCGCCAGATGTTCCAGCACGTGGGCGTGCCGGCGGACTTCTTGAACCGCTACGCCTTCGAATTGAGCGGCGGGATGCGCCAGCGCGTCGCCATCGCCATGGCGCTGGTCACCATCCCCAGCCTGATCATCCTCGACGAGCCCACCTCGGCGCTGGACGTGCTCACCCAGGCCAACATCATGAACGTGCTCAAGCGCATCAAGCACGAATTCCACACCAGCTTTATCCTGATCACCCACGACATCGCCACCTCCAGCGAGATGGCCGACCGGGTGGCGGTGATGTACGCCGGGCAGATCGTGGAGGTCAGCAGCGCCAGGGCGTTCTTCAACGACCCGCTGCACCCGTACGCCCGCAAGCTGTTGGCCAGCGTGCCCAAGCTGCGCGGCGACAAGGAGCCGGAGTTCATCACCGGCCAGCCGCCCAGCCTGCTCAACCCGCCGGCGGGCTGCCGCTTCGCGCCGCGCTGCCCGGCGCGCTTCGAGAAGTGCGACCAGGACCCGCCGATCTTCAAGGTCGGCGACCGGCAGGTCAGGTGCTGGCTGTACGAGCACGGGCTGGAGATGACATGAAACCGGACAACCGCCTGGAGGTAGGAGTTTCGCCCATACAGAATGTTGACAATAACAACGGAGCGCACGCCCAACCGCTGCTGTCGGTGCAGGATTTGCACGTATGGTTCGAACTGCGCCGCTTCGGCTTCGGCCACGCCGGCTACGTGCGCGCCGTGGACGGGGTCAGCTTCGACCTGGGGCACGGCGAGGCCGTCGCCGTGGTGGGGGAGAGCGGCTGCGGCAAGTCCAGCTTGATGAAGACCATCCTGGGGCTGTACCAGCCCACCAGCGGATCGATCTACTTCGAGGGGCAAGACCTGGCCGAGCTGGGCGCCCGCGGCATGCAGGCTTACCGCTCGCACGTCGGCTACGTGCAGCAAGACCCCTTCGGGGCGCTGCCGCCGTTCATGAGCATCGAGCGCATCCTGGGAGAGCCCCTGCTGGTCAACGGGGTGCGCGACAAAGCCGAACGCCTGGAGCGCATCCACAAAGCGATGAACGAGGTCAAGCTGACCCCTTTCGAGGATTTCCTCACCAAGTTCCCGCACCAGCTCAGCGGCGGGCAGCAGCAGCGCGTGGTCATCGCCCGGGCGATGATCCTGGAGCCCAAGCTGATCGTCGCCGACGAACCGGTCTCCATGCTGGACGCCTCCGTGCGGGTCGAGATCCTCAAGCTGCTGCGCGGCCTGCAGGAGAGCCACAACCTGGCGGTGATCTACATCACCCACGACCTTTCGACGGTGCGCTACTTCTCCGAGCGCATCTTCGTGATGTACGCCGGCAACGTGATCGAGCAGGCCAACGTGAACGACCTGCTGCGCAGCGCCCAGCACCCGTATACCTGGGCGCTACTGGCGGCGACCTCCGACCCGGACGCAGCCAACGCCGAGACCTTCCGGGACGTGCCCCCCGGCGAGCCGCCCAGCCTGATCACGCCGCCCACCGGCTGCCGCTTCCACCCGCGCTGCGCGGAGATCATCCACGGCACCTGCGAGGTGGACGAGCCGCCCGATTTCCACACCGAACCCGACCACCTGGTGGCCTGCTGGCTGTACGAATGAGCCTGTTAAAACCCCGCCGGCTGATATTGTTGGGATTTCTGCTGGTGCTGTCCAGCTTCGTGATCCTGTTCTTGATGGTGATGCGGGTGATCGAGGCCAGCTTCGCGCTGAGCTTCCTGGCTTACGGAGCTTCGTTTGGGGGGTTGATGCTGGGCATCATCGGGGCAGCGCTGGAGAACATCCGGGACCGGGAATAGACCTGCCTCACTTGGTGCGTCTGCTGCAACGGTAGAAGTCAAATTTCTTTAGCTCTTCCTCTTCTAGTATGATATAATGTCATACCGGAGGTAAAGGATATGCCAAAAGAAAAAGTCGCCGTAACCATTGACAAGGAACTTTTGACCAGATTAGACCGCCTGGTTGCTGAGGGTAAGTACCCTAGCAGAAGCAGCGCCGTTGAAGAAGCCGTCAAGGAGCGGATTGCCAGAGTTGAACGAATCAGGCTGGCGCAGGAATCTGCCAAACTGGAACCTTCCTTCGAACAGGCCCTGGCGGATGAGGGGCTGGCAGGAGATCTATCTGAATGGCCGGAATATTAAGAGGTGAAATTTACTGGGCTGATCTAAATCCGGTCCGGGGACATGAACAGGCGGGTTTTCGTCCTGTGGCGATCATCAGCCACAACATTTTTAACGAGCGGTCAGGCACCGTCATTGCCATGGCGATCACCAGCCAGCCTCAACGGGCAGGCTTTCCGCTTACGCACGAGCTGAAAAGCGGGGAACTTCCCAAAAAATCGTGGGTCAAGATCAGCCAGGTGAGGACTTTGTCCACTACTCGTTTGGATAGCCGCATCGGTCAAATCGATCCCGAAGAGATCGGCCTGCTTATCGAAGGGTTGAACGAAATCATCTCCGACTGACCCCGCTTCACCCGACGCTTAGAGCGGGGGGCAGCCGGGATCTCGCCCGTGCTGGCGCTCGAGTTCCAAACGAGCGTTTTGCGGGGCAGCTCGTGGAACAATATTCATAATAACGCGCGCCGCGCTTACCGCTCCTATACAACAGGCGCGTCGGCTCCGATTTTCGGGTAGTGGTCTCCCCGTCCGAAGATTGAAACGCACCCTCAGCTCTTATCCACCTCCTGCAACACCTCCGCCTCCAGTTCAAAGACCCCACCGCCAGCCCAAACAGGTGCGCCAGCTTGAAAGCCAGGCCCAGGCTGGGCTCGTACTTGCCGGTCTCGATGGCGTTGATGGTCTGGCGGGAGACGCCCACCCGGCCGGCCAGCTCGGCCTGGGTCCAGGTCCGCTCCGCCCGCAGCACGCGCAGCCGGTTTTTCACCGGTAGCGCCTCCAGGACAGCGCCAGCCCGATGAAGAGGAACATCGCCAGCCACATCCACAGGTCCCCGTAGCTCCAGGCATCCGGGGAGAGGACAGCGAAGCGCTCGAAGAAGCCCAGGGCGAACACGAGTACGACGGTGAGCACGAAGGCGATGCTCCCCGCCTCCAGGTAGATGCGCTGCTTCATCTCGTCCATGCCCTGGATCTGGCGGAAGACGTAGTAAACCCAGAACAGGAAGGCCGGCAGGGGCAGCAAGGCAAGGATGACTCCAAGCCAGGAGGCGAACTTGTATTTGTCCAGCAACAGCGATGAGATAAAATAGACCAAGACCCAAACGCCGCCGATCAATCCGATGGACAGCTCGCGGCGCAATTCAGAGGATTTTTGGTTCATGACGGGACCTCCTCGCACGGTGAGGGGGATTGCTTCGCCAAAGAACAGCTGGCAATGAAAAAATGAGAAATGATGGGGCTAACGCAACCTGGCGATTTGCCCCCACGATACCTTTGAGGATGGCGAACGGAGCGCACACTTGATGAACAGAACGATCACCTTTCCGCATGATTTCGTCTGGGGCGCGGCCACCTCCGCATACCAGATCGAAGGCGCCTGGGACGAGGACGGCAAGGGCGAGTCCATCTGGGACCGTTTCTGCCACACCCCGGGCAACGTGAAAGACGGCCAGACCGGCGACACAGCCTGCGATCACTTCCACCGCTGGCGCGAGGACGTGCAGCTGATCAAGGAGCTTGGGCTGCAGGCGTACCGCTTCTCGATCGCCTGGCCGCGGATTTTGCCCCAGGGACGCGGCCAGGTCAACCAGGCCGGCCTGGACTTCTACAGCCGGCTGGTTGACGATCTGCTGGAGGCCGGGGTCCAGCCATTCGTCACGCTGTACCATTGGGACCTGCCCCAGGGGCTGCAAGACGAGGGCGGCTGGCCGGCGCGCGGCACCGCCGAGGCTTTCGTCGAGTACGCCGACGCGGTCAGCCGGCGGTTGGGCGACCGGGTGAAACACTGGATCACCCAAAACGAACCCGCCGTGGTGGCCCTGCAGGGCTACCTGACGGGCGAGCACGCCCCCGGGATCCAGGAGTTGAACCAGGCGCTGGCCGCCAGCCACCACGTGCTGCTCTCCCACGGTTGGGCCGTACCGGTCCTGCGCCGCAACAGCCCCGGCGCGCAGGTGGGTATTACCCTGGACGTCAACGTGCACGCGCCGTATGCGGACAGCCGGGCCGACCTGGAAGCCAGCCGGCTGATGGACGGGCTGTACTCTCGCTGGTACCTGGATCCGCTGTTCGGGCGCGGCTACCCGGCCGATGTCGTCGCTTACGCCATCGCACAGGGCGGGCTGCCCCCCGAGGGCCCGACCTTCGTCCAGGAGGGCGACCTGGAAGCCATCGCCGTCCCCACCGATTTCCTGGGGCTCAATTACTACCGGCGCGACAAGCACCAGGCCGCAGACGTCTCCGGTCCACCTCACGAATTGGAAGAGGTAGACCTACCCAAGGATGCCGAGGCCGGCTACACCGAGATGGGCTGGGAGATCTACCCCCAGGGCCTGTACGAGATCCTGTGCCGGCTGCATTTCGAGTACCGCCCGCCGCGCATTTACGTCACCGAGAACGGGGCCAGCTACGCCGCCGGGCCGGACGAGGATGGCCGCGTGCCCGACCAGGCTCGCCTGGACTACCTGCGCGAGCACTTCGCCGCGGCACGGCGCGCCATGGACGTCGGTGTCCCGCTGGGCGGATATTTCGTCTGGTCCCTGTTGGACAACTTCGAATGGGCGCACGGCTACCACCAGCGTTTCGGCATCGTCTGGGTGGACTTCGAGACCCAGGAGCGGACCCCCAAGGACAGCGCGTACTGGTACAGCCAGGTGATCGCCCACCACGGTTTCGAAGTTGGGTCCGAATAAAAAACCACCGGCAGCGTAAGGGCTGCCGGTTTACTCAACGGCCGCGCGCCGGACGCACACGTAAGACTCCTGCCGGGGAGCTCATCTACTTAACACTGACTGCAAGTAGAGGGGTTTGGGCATACACAGCATGCCCGAACACGCCCAGTTACGCTATAAGGAGCGAGGTAACCTCATGCCGGAAAACAACTTTTTTCCATCCCTGGAAGGCTGGGAAACCACCCGCGACACACTGCACTGGTACGCTAAGGGCGTGGGGGTCGTGCCGCGGGCCCACGCCATCACGCGGCCTCACTGGTGGCATATCAGCCTGAAGGTCCAGCCGGACGGGCTGGTCACCGACAACATGCCCATCCCGGGCGGTGGGGCCTTCTACTTGAAGATGGATCTGCACGACCACGTGGTCCGCCTGGTCACCAACCAGGGGGCGCGCGGCGAGTTCGACATGCGCGCCGGCCTGACCTCGACGGAGTTCGGTGAGCACATCCTGGAGGCCATCGCCGAGCTGGGGCTGGAGGCCGATTACGCCCGGGGCAAGTTCGAGAACGACGAGCCGCGCCAGTACGACCCGGATTTCGTCGAGAAGTACCTCACAGCCCTGGTGAACGCCGATATGATTTTCAAGCGCCATCGCGCCGGCCTGGAGGGCGACCGCGGCCCGGTGCAGCTCTGGCCCCACGGCTTCGACCTGTCCTTCGAATGGTTCGGCGACCGCCAGATCTCGTACGAAGAGGGCGGAGAAATGGTGACCGCGCCCTCGCAGCTCAACCTGGGCTTTTCCCCGGGTGAATCCAGCCACCCCGAGCCGTACTTCTACTCCAATCCCTGGCCCTTCGATAAAGACGCATTATTGGACGTCGAACTGCCGGGCGGAGCCCGCTGGTTCACCGAATCCTGGCAGGGCAGTCTTCTGCCCTATCAAAACCTTGTGGAGGATTCGCATCCGGAGGGGGCCCTCCTGTCCTACGCCCGGGCGGTCTACGAAGCTGCCGAGCCCAGCTTGCGGGAACAATAAGATGAAGGGGCGGATCGGCCTTGCTCGTCGCCGCGATAATTCCTAATCCCGGCGGTGTGGCTGTTTAAGCGTAGGGATTGAGAGGCGGCGAGTCTTTTATAAGTGGTCCTTCGTAGGGCGAATGTCACGCAGCCATAGGGAGGCGGTCTCCGGCTGCACGGTCTCTTCGACTACCCCCAAAAACGAAGCCTTCAACTCGTCCAGGTCAACCTCATCCCGCAAAGTTTGACTGAAGGCAGCCAGGACTTTTTCCGTGTCGTATTTACGGCGGTAAAAGCGCCGGTCGATAAAGCCCTGGATGCGGTTGCGCAAGGGCGTAAACAGGGCGGCGACGGCCAGGGTGGAGAGCACGGTAACGAGGGGGGTCGTCAGATGAAGGAAGGCGTCTACCAGCCCCTGCAAGAGCACGACGCTGCCGAAGTAAATCAGGGCCAGCGCCGCCGTCAGGCTCGAATAGACCAGCGTGCGCCGGATGATCAGGTCGATATCCCACAGGTGATAACGGGTAATCGAGATGGCGATCGAGATCGGGATGAACAGAAGGGCTAACAGCGCCAGGGGAATCTCAGCAAGGGTGTAGAAGGCCAAGTTTCGCCCGGAGCGCAGCGCAGGGAACAAGGCGCGCGGCAAGAAGATGCCCAGGAAGACGACCGCCGTAGTCGCGAAACCCAGCACGACCCATTTCGTCTGCAGCCGCTCTAAAGGCGTGGATACTGCCCGGTAGCGGTAGACCTGGGCGTAGACCCCGGTGCCTAACCAGAACAGGAGAAAAGCAAAAGCGAGATAATCTGCCGGCTGATCGATCTCAATGGGGACAGTCGGCGGCCTCCACCCGGGCCAGAGCAACAGCAGGCCGGAAAACAGGACAGCCAACCCCATGAAGCGCGTCCAGGCCGGGATAGAGCGACCATTCGGGAAAATATACATAAAATTGACCGCCATCACCAGGCCAGCGATGCGCAAGACCTGGATGGGTATGTACCAACTTGGATAGATCAAGTACAAAGAGGGGATCAGGGGCACCAGGGCTACGCCCATCAACAGCAGCGCCAGCGAAGCTATCATCGCGGTACGGTCCCCCGGTTTACCCAAGAAGACCAGCGCGCCGATCAGGATAAAGGCCAGCATCACCAACGCATTGAAGATCACGGCATACACGGCGAAGGCGCGCACAGAAATCCCCACCTCTTCCAACGGCAGATTGAGCCCATACGGATCCAGGATTAAGGCCTGAAATCTCGCTGGGATTGCCAGGACCGTAACCGCCAGTACTACCAAGAAAACGACGCCCCAGACTATTTTAAGGCCGATTAATGGGGTTTTGGTATGCGGAAGATTTTGGTCCATGAAATGGGCTACCTATTAGGAGTTATGCAGTTCGCAAGGGAACCGGGGGTGTTTAGATCCAGTTAGCGATCGATTTCACGCAGCCACAAGGAAAGTTGTGTGGGCTGCAAGGTCTCGTCGACCACAGATAACATGGCTTCGGAAAGACGCTCTAATTCTACTTCGTCGCGCAGTTTTGCGTTGAAAGCGGCCAAGGTCCGTTCGGCGTCGTATTTGCGGCGGTAGAAACGCCGGTCGATAAAGTTTTGAATTCGGTTGCGCAGGGGGGTGAACAGGGCGGCGACGGCCAGGGTGGAGAGCACGGTGACGACAGGCGTGCTCAGGCTGAGGAAAGCATCGACCAGCCCTTGCAGCAGCACGACGCTGCCGAAGTAAACCAGGGCCAGCGCCGCAGTCAGGCTCGAATAGATCAACGTGCGGCGGATGATCAGGTCGATGTCCCACAGCCGGTAGCGCAGGATCGAGAATCCCAGGCTGATGGGCAGCAAGATTAATAGAAGGTTCACGAGCGGTGGGCGCAGCAGGTAGGTCAATAATCGCTGGAAGCCGGACTGTTGCGTCGCGGCGAACAAGAAATAGGCATTGACACCGATCCCCAACGCGGCGGCAGCCAGACCGATCCCCTGCCACTTGGTCTGCTGGCGCTGCACCGGGCCGGAGATCCGCCGGTAGCGGTAGACCTGGCTGAGTACTCCCAGGCCGAGCAAGCCAAACCAGGCAAAAAACGCTAAAAGGACGATCCCGAAGATGCGCTGAAACCCCCAGGCCGGATAGACGAAGGTAACATAGGCAGCCATCGCCAACATGCCGCCGGTGAAGCCCGCGGAAAAGGGCAGCGTCCAGCGGGGCACGAAGCGGCCGTCCGGCGACAGGAACAGGATGTGGACGTTGCTGATCATACCGAGCAGCCCCGATGCGATGGACACCCAAACCCCACCGCGCCAGACGCTGGCCAGCGTAGGCACTTCGAGCGAAAGGCCGGTCGTCGCCAGGAGGACAAGGACCAGGGAAAACCAAAGGGTCAGCCAATCGTCCGGCCGGCGCCAGAAAATGAAGGCGCCGACGACGGTGCAGGCCAAGGCCAGGGCTAATTCGAAAGCGATAACGTAGGCGGCGTAGAACTGCGGCGAGAGGCCTAAAGACCCCAGGGCTTCCATTTCTTGTGGTCCGAGCAGGCCCAAGGCTGCGGCCTCCAGCGCCGGGTCAAGATCGAGATAGATCACCTGGTTTCCGGGATTGATGCCGTTTATCAAGGAGGTGAACCGGAGCGGGATGCCCGCCGCGAAGGCCGCCAGCAGAAACGTGACGAGGACCAGCCAGCCAACCCGTAGGGCAGCGCGCGAAAAGCCGCCTAAGGATGTGGCTATTGAATCGGGTGGGGGAGGCACCGTCATACGAAGTTTTCACCAATTACCTGCGGCAGCTACCAACGTTAACCAGACGGTCCATGAACGCCGCCTGTACCCAATATCCTAGCACGCGAACGTCCTTAGATCGTTACGAAAAGCGTTACCGTACTAAGATCCACCACGAAGTACACGAAGCGCACAAAGGATTCTTCGTTTTTCTTTGGGTCCTTTGTGCCCCTTGTGGTTTACAAAGGGGGATAACCGAGATACGAATCAGGCCAGGGACGAGTCTTAATCTGAGTGTATGATGGCGGCTTCGTGCTGCGCGGTGAGCTGAGCGACTGGAGGCAGAACGCCAGCGGCTGCGCCCTAGCGCCCCCATTTACCGGCGAACGCCTTTGAGGCCGCCTTCCTGATCGGCCCGCCGTGCCCGAAGCAGGCAGCCTCGAACTCCAAGCGGCTCAACTTCTTCAGGCTGGCCAGTCCTACCTCGAGGTCTTCGAAGATGGGCGGGTAGCCAAGCCCCATCATATTGCTGGCTGCGTCGGCGGCGATCAGCAAACCGCCATCCGACTCGCGCAGTAAGCAAACCTGGCCGGCGGCGTGTCCGGGAGCGTGGATCACCCGCAGGCCTCCCGCCAGGTCCAGCTCGTCGCCATCGGCGACTTCTCGCTCGATCTCGGCCGGCTCGACCGCGCTGGAGCCGCGCAGTCCCATGAAGAGCTTGACGACCAGCCAGTTGATCAGCCCAGGTGCAGGTTCGGAGGGGCGGGCGGACTCACCGCGACGCACCATCTCGGCGTCGGCGGGGTGCATGAGGGCAGGCGCGCCGGTGGCCACTTTAAGGGCCGCCAGGCTCCCCGTGTGGTCGGCGTGCAGGTGCGTCACCAGTATGTGGCTGACGTCCTCAGGCAGTTTGCCCAGCGAGCGGATGGCGTCGAGGATATACTCGGCGCTGCCAGGCGTGCCCGTATCGACCAGCACCAGGCCGTCGCCGTCTTCCAGCAGGTAGGCGTTCACAAAGCCCAGGTTCACACGGTGGACGCCGGGGACAACCTGTTCAAGGCTCATGCTCATCTCCTTGGCAAACCGGCGTAAGCAGTTTTACTATTCTAAGGTATTGACGCCGGTTTGCTGGAGTGGGTCGCTGATTAACGGGCCTATTTAATCTTCAAATCTTTTGGCGAACCGCTTAATTACTGATCGCCGGCGCCTGGTGTAGGTACTGCTCGCTCTCCACCTGTTCCAGCATGAAGCTGGCCATATCGGCGCGGCTGAGCCGGATACCCATGCCTGCCCCCACGTAGCCGGCTTTTACCTCGCCGGTGGGTTCGTCGTCGGTGAGCATCGGCACGCGCACCACCGTCCATTTAACCTGCGAATTGCGCACGGCTGCCACCGTCCGCTGCATGTCCTCATAGACCCAGCGCGAGACCAGCTTGAGCAAGAGGTTGATCGCCCGGTTGAAGAGCTTGGGTTCGTCCTTGGGATCGGCGACCCCGGCCCCGGCGGAGATCACCAGCCGCTCGACGCCGTGCTCCTGCATCGCTTCCAAGATATTTTGCGTACCCTGTGTGACAGCGAAGGTTGGTTTGTTTTCCGTGGGCCCGAGCACGCTGATGACAGCGTCCGCGCCGGCGACGGCGCGCGAGACGGCGGCGGCATCCTGCACGTCGCTCTGGACTACCACCAGGCCCTCTCCATGCGCGAGCAGCTTATCCGGGCTGCGCGCGAAAGCGTTGACCGCATAGCCGCGTTCCAGGGCTTGTCTCACCAAGTGTTGGCCCGTTCTGCCGGTCGAGCCGAAGATGGTGATTTTCATAGTTTAGTAGTGTCGTTAAGGACGAATGATGGAGTTCTCAGGCGGTGTTCCCCTCACCCCTTTACTGGTTAGGCGACACCCTCAACCAGGCCGGCAGCGTGCCGATAAACCAGAGGCGCGGCGATCCAGTAAACCAGTCCAATAAACAGCAACGTGATCGCGAAACGGTTGGCGTCCAAGAACACCAGGATGGCGAAAGAGCCCAGGGCGACCGCCGCCCCGAGGTAGATGTACAGGTGCGTGCGGTGCAGCCAGGCGTAGGGCACGAAGTGCACCCCGCCGAAGCCGGCCAAGATCGCCGGGACGGCAACCGGGTTGAGGTTGTAGGCGATGATCACCGCCGGCAGCCCCAGCGCCTGCGACATCGCCAGCTGCACCGAGAGGGACCGCAGCGGGTTGTCCTGCGCCATGCGCCCGCGACCCAGCCTGCGTTCCAGCCAGAAGGCGGCCGGCAGGGCCACGCCGCCCTGGAACATGGCGACCAGCGCGGCGACCTCCAGGGAGATGAAGAAGGACAGGACTCCGGTGAGAGCAAAGGTCGCCCCGTAGGCGATCAGGAACGGCGCTCCTCCGGCCGAGCTGGCGCTGACCTCATCCAAGGCCTGCTCGAGTGAATATGTCGATGTAGCCATGCAATTCCTCCTCATTTAAATTGATAAATTTGACCGAAGCATTGGCGAAAGGCTTCGATTGAAAGACTCAACCCTGGCCGAATTCGGTGCACAGCCGCTCGCTACCCAGCCCGCTGATCACCAGGCGCTCCTTGTCGTCGCTGAGCAATTTTTGGGTCCAATCCACCGAACCCCCATCACAAAGGTGCATCTCGCGGCCGTCCGGTGCGGCGGCGTAGATAAGGAAGGCCAGGTCGCGGTAATACTTCCGCCCGCTGGCGCGGCCTTCGTCAAATTCACACGGGATTTCAAATGCAGTTTGAATGGGGTCTAATAGCGCGGTCTCTAGCGGCGCCGAGCGGGCCAGCTCGCTGAAGGGCGTCACGGTGAGGCGCAATGGCGCCTCGGGGCCGAGGAAGGCGCGCATCGCCGCCAGGTAGCAGCGGATGTGCGTGCCCAGGGCCTCCAGCTCGAAGCGCAGATCGCCCCGGTCGCGCCCTGCGCTGCACAGACCGAACAGGCTGAAGTGAGTCGAAAGCGTAGGGTCCGCGTATTTTTGGCCGCGCAGCAGCCGGTGGCTGGTCGCCAGGTGGACCGTTTCCGGCGACCCGGGCTGGGCGGCCAGCAGCTCCCGGCGCTGCAGGGCAGCTTCCAGGGCCAGCACGTTGGTGCAATCCGAGACGACCTCGGTGTTGCGCGCCGTGGAAACGACCCAGTTCTGGTCGAGGGGGGCCAGCACGGAGGTCGTCCCCAGCGGGCAGACCGGGGAGAGTTCCAGGGTTTGAAACTCGGGCGGCAGCTGGGCGAAGGCGCTTTGCTCCCAGCGGAGCAGGCAGGCAGGCGCGGCCTGGGATGGCCGTACGAAGCGGTTACCCCGGTAGTCCGCCAGTACATCGGCGGGCGTTCTATCCCGGCTGCGCGCCCGATAGACCTCCAGCAAGAGCGACTGCAGGTCGGTTGGCGCCAGTCGTTCCGCCAGGATCGCCGCTAGCCCGGGCACGCCGGCTTGCGCTTCGATGCGCTTCAGGATCTTGTTCAAGGTTTGCTCTCCAGACAGGGCAGGTGATAAGCGGGACGAAGTGAGACGTATTCCTGCGTTCAAGGTGTTGTGAAGGACTGGCGGCGCAGCAGCTGGGCGTTGATCGCCACAATCACGGTGCTCAGCGACATCAGCAGAGCGCCGACCGCCGGCGAGAGCAGGAACCCGATCGGAGCCAATACACCGGCGGCAAGGGGCAGGGCGATCACGTTGTAGCCTGCCGCCCAGATCAGGTTTTGGATCATCTTGCGGTAGCTGGCCTTGCTCAAGCCGATGACGGTGACCACGTCCAGCGGGTTGCTCTTGACCAGGATAATGCCGGCCGATTCCACGGCCACGTCCGTGCCGCTGCCGATGGCGATGCCCACGTCGGCGCGCGCCAAAGCCGGGGCGTCGTTAACCCCGTCCCCGACCATGGCGACGCGTTTGCCACCCTCTTGCAGCTGGCGGACTTTCTTGTCTTTATCTTCCGGCAGCACCTCGGCGAAGTAGCGGTCGATGCCCAATTCCTCGGCGACGGATTGGGCCACCGCCTGGCTGTCGCCGGTCAGCATGGCTACCTCAACGCCCAGCTCGTGCAGCCTGTCCACTGCCTGCCGGCTTTCCGGACGGATCACGTCGGCCAGAGCGAAGGCGGCGACGATCGCATCCTCCCGGACCAGGTAAACCACGCCCTGCCCCTTGGAACTGGCCCGTTCGGCAAACTCGGTCAGCGGCTCGGGCGCATCCAGCTCGAGCATCTCCAGCAGGCGCGGCCCGCCGACGTACAGCTGGCTACCGTCCTGTTGGGCGCGCACGCCGCGCCCTTTGATCGCCTCGAAATTCGTGACCTGGGGGAGCGACAGCTCGCGCTCCTCGGCCGTCTGGCGGATGCCCCGGGCGATGGTGTGCTCGGAATCGCCCTCAGCTGCAGCGGTCAGCGCCAGGGCCTGTTCGGAATCCCAGCCCTCAATGGTTTCGACGCCTACCACGCCGAACTCGCCCTTGGTCAGGGTCCCGGTCTTGTCGAAGATCACCGTATCGATCTCGCGTGACTGCTCCAATGCCAGGCGATCGCGGATCAACACGCCGTTGCTGGCTGCCAGAGAGGTCGTGATCGCCACCACCAGAGGGATAGCCAGGCCCAGGGCGTGCGGGCAGGCGATCACCAGCACGGTCGCGACGCGCTTGACCACTTCCACATCAAATCCGGTCGCCAACGTCCAGGCGATGGCGGTGATCACTGCCACGCCGAGCGCGGCGTAAAACAGCCAGCCGGCGGCTTTGTCGGCCAGCAGCTGGGTGCGCGACTTGCTATCCTGGGCTTCCTGCACCAGGCGCATGATCCCGGCGAGGGCGGTCTCGTCGCCAATGGCGGTGACGCGCACGCGCAGGCTGCCATCGCCGTTGATCGTCCCGGCGATGACCTCATCGCCAGGGGCTTTATCCACCGGCCTGGACTCACCGGTGATCATCGCTTCGTTGACCTGCGATTCGCCTTCCTGGACCTCGCCGTCTGCGGGCACGCTGGCGCCTGGCCGTACCAGTACCAGGTCTCCGTCGTGCAGTTCGCTGGCCGGCACTTGCTCGGTTTCCCCATTCTCCTTGAGGCGTTCGGCTGTGTCGGGCATCAGCCGGGCCAATTCGTCCAGGGCGCTCGAGGCCTGGCGCACGCTGCGCATCTCCATCCAGTGGCCCAGCAGCATCACGTCGATCAGGGTGACCAGCTCCCAGAAGAAGCCTTCACCCTCGACTACGAACAAGGTCGCCATACTGTAGACGAAGGCGACGGCGATCGCCAGGGAGATCAGCGTCATCATGCCCGGTTGGCGGTTGCGCACCTCCGGCACGGCCATTTGCAAGAACGGGAGCCCGCCGTACACGAAGACGATCAGGGAGAAGACCGGCGTGATCCAGGCGCTGCCCGGAAAGCCGGGCATACTAAACCCCAACCATCCCTGGATGGTCTCGCTGAACAACAGCACCGGGATAGAGAGGGCCAGCGAGACCCAAAAGCGGTCGCGGAACATCTGCTCGTGACCGGTATGGTCAACGTGACCAGTATGGTCAGCAGGATGCTGCTGGTGTTCGCCGGTATGCGCCTGGCGATCGCCATGGACGTGATTTTCCTGGCGGGGATGTGCACCCGCAGGAGTGTTCTGTTCCATCAGAGCGTCCTCATCTATGTGGGTAAAGCAATTTAACCATAAAAAGGGTTGGCAGCTTTTTCCTACAACCGGTAAGGGATTAACCTTGCAGCGCAGGATCCAATCTCCCTTACCCTGCCAGGATCGCCGGACGGGCTTCCAGCTTACCACTACCCGCGATCAATACTATTCCGCCGCGGGAATTATTCTGTTGTTTTCAATCAACGTTGAAGCTTATTGCAAGGGTGGCCGTCTGAAAGAGGTTTAGTGACCTGCATGCGCTCCGTGACCGCCGGATTTGCCGGACTGAAGATATTTCTCCGGGTCTTTCTCGAAGTCGGACTTGCAGCCGGGGGCGCAGAAGTAGTAGGTTTTGCCCTTGTATTCGTAGGTGGCTGCAGCCGAATTTTCATCGACTTCCATTCCGCAGACGGGATCAATGGCCATCATTTACCTCCTGGATGAGTGGTCGTTCACCCTTATTTTACCCCCCAACCTGCCCCATGGTGCGGTTTTGCGGGTAGATCCCCTCCTGGAGCCGCCAGCCGACCGGCTTTTCCAGGACGGCCTGCCGGAATACCTGCTCCAGCTCGTGTTGGGCGCCTCCCCGACGCAGCACCGCGCGCAGGTCGAACTCCCGGTCGGAGAGCAGGCAAGGGCGCAAGCGGCCGTCGGCGGTCAGCCGCATGCGGCTGCACGAATCGCAGTACGGTTCGCTGACCGGACTGATGAAACCAATTTTGCCGCGCCAGCCGGGCAAGTGGTAGAGTTTGGCTTCGCCGACCACCTGGCCTCCATTCAAGGGGACCAACGGTCCGTGGCGCGCTTCGATGGCTGCCCGGGTCGCCTCACTGGAGACGAAATGCTCCAGAGCGAAGCCGGCCATCTCGCCGACGGGGATCAGCTCGATGAAACGCACTACCCAATCGCGTTTCTTTGTAAGTTGCGCCAAGTGAGGGGTGAGGTGGTCGTTGCATCCCTTGACCACCACTGCGTTGATCTTGATCGGCGCAAGCCCGGCAGCTTCGGCTGCGGCGATCGCCTGCCAGGCGCGCTCCAGAGAGTTGAACGGCATGCTCTCGGATAAGCTGTGCGGTTCCAGGCTGTCCAGGTGGAGGTTCACACGCTCCAGCCCGGCGCGCGCCAGCGGTTCGGCCAATTCGGCCAGGCGCGCCCCGTTGGTAGTCATGACCAGCTCTTCGACGCCCGGGAGGTTCGCCAAACGCGCGACGATCTCCACCAGATCTGCCCGCAGCGTGGGCTCGCCACCGGTCAGGCGGAACTTGCGGAACCCCAGCGAGACCGCCGCGCGGGCGGCGCGTTCGAGTTCACCTGGTGTGAGCAGCTGCTTTGCAGGAGTCACCGGGACGCCGCATGCCGGCATGCAGTAGATGCAGCGCAGGTTGCACCGGTCGGTAAGGGCGATGCGCAGGTAATCGATCTGGCGGCCGTGGGAGTCTCGCATCTCAGTCTAGGTTATACGCGTGGTGCGTTCCCTGGTTCTCGTGCATCGCCTTGACCATCTCTTCGATGGCGGGCGCGCCGAAGCGATATTGGAAAGGCCACATGCTCTGCAGGTGGAAGAAGGCAACCCGGTCGCCGTCCTGGAGGGCGTGATCCAGATCCGGCTGCAAGCCGGGCATGGCGCTCAGCTCGCCATTGATGAAGGAGATGCCGCGCACCTCGTTAGGTATTTCGAGACGGGTGATCAGGTCGCGGACCGTGCTGCCGCCGGGGAGCTCGAGCTTCAAATTGGCAAAGCTGCCCTGATCGGCCTCGCCACCGTAGCGGGCCATTTCACCGTATAACCACAAATCAACGTGTAATGTCTTCATTTATCCACCTGCAATCGGGGGGAAGATGCCCACCTGGTCCTCCGGTTTCAAATTAAAATCCTTGGTTTGGATGATGCCGTTGACAAAAACAACCTTGGTTTCGTCCGGTGGGACTTTCAGTTGTTGGAGCAAATCCTGCACAGTGGACCCTTCGGAAAGTTCTACTTCAAAAGGGGCTCCGGGGGCTTTGCCCTGGGCGTAGCGGCTCAGCATGGCGAACAGTTTGACGTTCACACGCATGGTTAGGTCTCGCTCACTCACGGGCATTAGCCGACGTCATGGGCATCGGACGATGTCTTGCGCCCAGAGGCAGTCGGCGCAGGAAGGGTTCCAGCCCCAACAGCCCTCGTTGCGCTGGCGCAGATCGCAGGTTTCCCGCAGATCGCAGTCCGGGCAGGAGGGGAAATGGTAGGCTTTGACTTCGCTGCGAAAACGCACATAGTCTTCACTCATCCAGATCTCTCGCAAGGGCGTCTGGTTCACGTTTCCCAGGAGGTATCGGCTGACCTGCTTAAGCTGATGGTCGATGGTGTAGTAGCTGTAGTTGTGCGCGAGGGCATAGCACGGCGCGACGCCGCCGTCCCAGCCCACCGAAACGGCGTGATCGCCCACAAAGCGGCAACGCCGTTCGGCGCCCCAATGCATGCGCGGCAGGTCGGCGATGGCCCACATCACCCAGGCGCCGGCGCGCAGCGCCCAGCCGTTGGCTTTGAAAGGAGCCGTGGGCGTGTAGCTGTACAGCATCTCGGGGAGCATCTCTTCGCTGTACGCCAGGACGTGGCTGACCAGCAAGCGGGCAACGCTCAATTCAGCGGCCATCCTGGACAGGTCGCCCAGTTCGGCGACGTTGCTGCGCAGGGCGACGAACTCGACCCCGATGGAGGGATACAGGGAACCGAGCCGCTCTTTGGCCTCATTGAGCAGGCGGATATTTCCGAGCACCTGTTCCAACATCGCCCCGCGCACGCCGGCGAAAGTCTCCGGCTTGCCGCCGTCGATGGAGACCATCACCCGGTCCACCCCCAATTTGACCAGCTCCGCAGACATTTTCCCATCGAGCAGCAGACCGTTGGTTCCCAGCGTAACTTTCAAGCCCAGGGCGCGCACCGCGGCGATCATCTCCAAAAGCCGCGGGTTGACCAGCGGTTCGCCGAAGCTGGTAAAGATGGCGCGTTTGAGGTCGGGCAGATCTTTTAGCCCCACGACCAGGTTGTCGAAAGTGCTCATCGACATGTGCGCGACCGGGTCTTCCCAAACGTTGCGAATGCACGTCCGGCAGCGCAGGTTGCAGGCTGTGGTGGGTTCGATGTAGACCTTGCGGATATCGGGGAGGCGCGGATGAAGGATCAGGTCGCCGCTGCGCTCGTCCAGCCAGTATTCCAGCCGATCCGGGAGGCGCCTGCGCCGGGTAAAGTCCTTGGGCAGGTGAATGCCCCCATCCTGGGCCTGGCTGACTTTGGGCATCTGGCGACCTGGAAGAGTCGCGGACAGGGCCGCACTTGGCCCTGTCCGCGCAGGCTTCTCGGGTTAGAGTTCGCCGAAAACCGAGTCGAGCGCCTCGTCCGGCACGTCGAAGACGACATTATGCGGCGGCAGGGGCTCTTCGCGCATGAACTCGGGAATGCGATCGGCCTCCGGGCCCATGCCAGCGGCCTCGTTGAAGGCGCGTTCTTTCTTGAGCACATCGACGCCATAGGCAGCAACGTCGTCGGCCGTCCAGCTGGTGCCCAGGACCCCGTTGGCTTCGTCGATCATGCCTTGGTAGCCACTCTCGATATCGAGAATAGGGAAGGCGATGAACAGACAATGCCCGCTGGAGTCGATGAAGGCGGTCGCGGCCTGGAAGTTGCGGCTCAAGGTCGCTTTGCCTTCAGAGGAGAGCGGGTCCACCGATCCGCTGACGCCCAGGATCTCGGGCGCGATGGTGTATCCGGCGGTGTGGTCGGCACCCATGGTAGTGGTCGCGTAGGTGATGCCGATGCCTTTAACCGCGCGGGGTTCGTAAGCTGGCATGGATTGGCCCTTGACCACCGGCACGTGGGTCACGCCGTAGGCTTTGCCGGCCAGTTCGGTCCCGCCGCCCAGGATGCGCCCGATGGGTGTGCCTTTGCCCATCTCGTGAACCAGCTCGATGGCGCCTTCGCCATCGCCGAAGGGGATCACGCCGGCGTCCATGGCCACGGCGATGGTGGTGCCGGTCTCGATGGTGTCCAGGCCGTAATCGTTGCATAGTTTGATCAGTTCGGCCACGACGTCCAGATCATCGATGCCGCAGTCGGCACCCAGCGACCAGGACGACTCGTATTCAACGCACGAGACGTGCTCGCTGCCGTCTTCCTTGTACCAGGTGTTGGAGCACTGGATGATGCAGCCGGGGCTGCAGGCATGGTTGTAGATCTCCTTGCCCTTGCGCTGCTTGACGCCTTCGAAGATCGCTTCGCCGGCTATCTTGGCGGCGCCTTCGAAGCGCCCGCTGGAGAAGTTCCTGGTCGGCAGGCCGCCGGCCTCGTTCATCAGGTTGATCAACACCGCCGTACCGTAGGTGTTAAGCCCGCCCTTGGGCTTGGTGATGTCGTGGGTCTGGAGGGCTTCGGTCATCTTCTTGCGCCCGGCGTCGAAGAGCGCCTTGTCGGCGATGGGGACGCCCGGCGCGCCCTTGCGGTCGAGCAGGATGAATTTGACTCGCTTGCTGGCTAAAACCGATCCCAGACCGCCGCGCCCGGCATAGCGTGTGGAGCGCTGGTCTATGTCGTTGAACACCACGCCGGAGTTGGCGTAGCCGTATTCCCCGGCCAGCCCGGTGCCGCCGATGGAGATCTTGTCCCCAAAGCGTTCGAATACCTTGGGGAAGACTTCGGGCAGCGGTTTGCCGGTATATTCGCTGGCGTCGAAGAATTCCACTTTCGGCTGCTCAGCCTGCTCGTCCCAGCCGATCAACATGCCCCAGTATTTTTCCTCATCCTTGGGTTTTCCTTCCAAGATCAGGGCGCGGATGCGCAGCTTGGCTAGGTCCGCTCCCCAGGCGGAACCGGCGTTCGACTCTTTGATCCCGCCAGTGAGCGGCGATTTCGCGCCTACGGAGATGCGCGCCGAGGTCGGGGCCGAGGTGCCAGTGACGATTCCCGGGGAGAAGACGAGTTTATTGTTCGGTCCGAGAGGATGGCACAGCGGGGGCACCTCTTCCGACACGATGGTGGAGGTCATCGCCCGACCAGCGAGGTGCTTATGCGTCTCCGGCAGATCCTCCAACTGGTAAGTTCGATCCGTCATGTTTATCCGTAAGATCCACATAGGTTTTCTCCTTTTCTATCGTATCGAAAGATTCCATATTAAACGCGCGACGAGACAGGTGCAGACTGCCTCTGATACTGTTATAGCGAGAAAAGCCGGCGCTCACAAGTGATTAATGTAACGATTCCTGGTGAACTCTGGCACAATCAGGATAGGAGTTACGTAGTTCGCCGGGAAGCGGGGGTGTCCACAGGACCTGTGGTAGACTTCCCGCATGAGCCTCTCCCGGCGAGATTTTCTTAAGTTAGCCGCCCTGAGCCTGGGCGGGCTAGGTCTGCGCCCCTGGCAGCGCCTGTTTGCCCTGCCGGAGTTCCCCACCGGGGACCGGTTGGGCCGCGTGGTCTGGGCCGGTTCGTCGCTCAAGACGCAGCCTTCCAGCGAGGCCCAAACCGTGCGCGCGCTCAGCGAGGACGAGCTGCTGCCCTGGCTGCACAGCACGGCGGGCTACCACGCCACGGAGGTCAGCCAGACGTGGGCCGAGACCCCGGAGGGGTACGTATACGCGCCGCACCTGCAGCCGGTAAAGGTGGAGCCCAACCAGCCGCTGGAGGATTTTCTGCAAGTCAGCCCGGTTCAGGGTATGTGGGCGCAGGTCAGCGTGCCGTACGTGGACCTGGTATTGGAAAACCAGGAACCCGCGGCCCCCTGGCTGGAATACCACCTGGACAGTAATTTGCCTCCGCGCTTCTATTACGACCAGATCGTGTGGATCGACCAGCTGAAAATCGAGGGCGGGCGGACCTGGTACCGGATCAACGAACGCTACGGCAGCTATTCCGACATATTCTGGGCCAACGCCCAGGCGTTCCGGCCGATCACGCCTGAGGAGCTCGCCCCGATCCGCCCGGAAGTCGAGGATAAGCGCGTCGTGGTGGACGTCAACCACCAGGTGCTGTCCTGCTTCGAAGGCCAGACCGAGGTCTATTTTTGCCGGATTTCCACCGGTGCCCTGTATGCCGCCTCCGGCCGACGGGTGGATACCTGGGCCACGCCATTGGGCAGCTTCCCGATCTGGCGCAAGCTGGTCTCCCTGCACATGTCTGGCAACACCACTGGCGGAGGCTGGGACGTGCCCGCCATCGGCTGGACCTCGTTGTTCATCGGCGCCGGCATCGCCGTACACGCGACCTTCTGGCACAACAATTTCGGCGTGCCCATGTCCAACGGCTGCGTCAACGCCCGCCCGGAAGACGCCAGGTTCGTCTTCCGCTGGACGCAGCCGGCAGTGCCTTACGATCCCGGAGACATCACCGTTTCCATGCCGGGAGGGACCCTGGTGTACGTGATAGAAAGTTGAGCGCGCCCGCCGGATGGCTGGGGGAAACTCTATGACGGCGCGCAGCATCCAGACGCCGGGGAACGAATCGGTTCGTTCCGGCGTCCTCGAACCAGCGCATTTTGATCGGCCAGGATAAACCCATGAAATCCTTCAAATCCTTGATAGCTTTCCTCATATTGGCCTTTGTGCTGTCCGCCTGCGCGGGCGCTCAGTCCAGTCCCAACACCGGCGCACCCTCCCCGGCAAGCGAAACGGCGACTACAGTCCCGCCGACAGCGACCCCGACCCAAACCCAAACTCAAACTCAAACTCAAACCCCACCGACCGCCACCCCCGAGGGCCTGTGGATCAGCCTGTCGCCGGATGCCGGTGAGGCGGGCGCGGTGGTGCAGGTCCAGGGCTACCTCCCCGGCGGTCCCGCGGTGGAAGAAGCGGCGCAGGACGCCTCGCTGACCAGCGCCACGCTGTGCTGGGGCGGCTGCCTGGACGGCCTGACTTTCGTGGACCAGCCGTTGACCTGGTCGGAGAGCGACCCGGGCCATTTCACCGCCAGCCTCAACGTACCCGTCAGCCCCTATCTCAGCGCGGACGGACCGATGCCGCTGACCCCCGGTAAGTACCCGGTCGGGATCCAATGCCTGGGAGTTGTGGAGGGCTGCGCACTGGAGGAAGCCCAGGCCAGCACAGTATTTGAGCTGACCGGGCCGGCTCCGGCACGCTGCTCCGAAGGCGCTCCCTGCGCCAAGCTGGCCTTCTCCCCGGAGCAGGCGGCACCGGGCGCTCCGGTACAGGTGTCGGGTTGGGCGCCCCTGGTCGAGGTGTTGGGAGGTCAGCCGTTTGGTTATTCGCTCGTGCTGCTCCCCGAGTCCGCTGCGGACCAGCCGCTGAATCTCGGACAGCTGGACCAGGCACTGGACGGCTCGTTGAGCGGAACCTTCCAGGCGCCCCAGCAGCTGCCCGGGATCGGCCTGTTAGCGCCCGGCAGCTATACCCTGGCGCTGCAGGCCTTCCGCCCGCAGACTGCCGGGTCGATCACCCTGGCGCCAACGCCTTTTGAAATCACAGCGGGGTTGAGCTGGTCCGACCTGAATTTGGGCGGCCCGCTGTGGGTCGAGCCCAGCGCCAGCCTGGTGGAGCCTTTTACGCTGGCGGTCGATCCGGGTGAGCCCCAGCATCTGGCTTACTGCGTGCCCGGCGCGATCCGCGTTACCGCGGACGGCGGCGCCAGCTGGGCCAGCATACCCACCGGGCCGGTGGCCGAGCTGGCAGCCGGGAGCGATTACCCGCTCTTCACCGGCGGCGATCCCGGCGAGGCGGCCTGCGCCAGCGTTACGCTGGATCCCCTGCATCCGAACAGTTTTTACGCCGTGTTCGAAACCCAAAATGCGAACTTTGGCGCGCCGCCCGTGTTCTTCCACGGGTTCGCCACCGCCAACCGCGGCGAGACCTGGCAGGCCCTCCCCGAGCCCTCGGCGGATCTGATCGAAGGTTTCGGCGGCTTCTGGTCGGATCGCACGGGCCTCGTCGAGGCCCTGTTCAGCCTGCCCGGTTTCGACCCGGCGCAGGCCGATGCTGCCACCGTTATCCGGACTACGGACGGCGGCCAGACCTGGAAATCGGACGCCGGGCTGAGCTGCCCGCTCGACGGAGCGTGCCTGCGCTGGGGGCCGGCTCCAGGGTCGATCCCGGGGATGGGTTCGCCTTTGCCTCAGCCTGTGCTCTACTCCGCGGACGGCGGCCAGACCTGGAACGATACGGGCCTAACGGCCGAGCTGCGCCTGCCCGGCAGCGAATTGGCAGTCTTTGCGGACCAGCGCGCCCTGCTGTTAACTACCGGTGGTGATTATCCCGTGCGGCTCACGGAGGATGGCGGCCAGTCCTGGCAGGTGGTCAATTTGCCTGCGCCGCCCAGAGACCCGGGAGATTTCCCCTTCTTCCAGGGCTTGAAGATTCTGGCGGACGGGCGCTTGCTGGCGCCGTCCGCGGACGGAAGCAGCTGGCTGCTGCTCTCCCCAGGAGGGGAGGCCTGGTGCCCCGTCGCCGGCGCCGAACTGCCGCCCCCGCCGATACAGCCGCGCCTGGCCGGACAGCAACTCTGGTGGCTGGACCCGGCCAGCGGCGAGCCGCAGCACATAGCCCTGCCCCAGGTGGCTTGCGCCAGCCCTTGAACGGTATTTTCTTTAGATCCTCAACGACCTCCGGTCGGAGTCTGGCAGCTCCGACCGGTTTTTCGTTAATCGCCGTTCAGGAACAATGGACTCACAAACGTTTACTTCTTTCTCAGGACGGCTGTCCTTATAGAGATAAATATCCTCTGGAAAGGTGATTAAAGTCACTGAGACGAAAATTCCTTCTACTGTATCATTTGGTCACTTACTGCAAATGATTCGCAATAACAGGGGATCGAGGCTGCTCCTGGCGGGACCATCCCACCGCCGCTAGCCCACGATCTTGGTGAGAAACCGGCATGATCAATTTACTCGAACAGGCGCAACAACGATTGAACGCAAGCGGCGGCCGCATGACCATCCAGCGGCAGCTGATCCTGGAAACCATCCAGGAGATGAGCGGGCACCCCACCGCCGAAGAGATCTACGAGCTGGTCCTGGCCCGCGACGACAGCCTGCACCTCTCCACGGTCTACCGCACCCTGCGCTGGCTGGAGAACGAAGGCCTGGTCACCTCCCGCCTGTTCGACGACGAACGCCGACAAGAACGTTTCGACCCGGCGCTGCCCAGCGAGCACTACCATTTCTTGTGCCAGAACTGCAAAACCGTGATCGAGTTCAATAATTTGCTGGTCAATGCCATTAAAGCCCAGTTCGAGCTGCATTCGGGCGCTTACGTCGAGCAAGGCTCCGTGGTGCTGTACGGCCTGTGCCGCGAGTGCCGCCAGCTGCTCGCCGACGATAAAACCCTCGCACTGGACTGAAGCAAAGCAAGCATGCACTCTCACACTACCGCCTCGCTCGAGATCGACTCCGCCGGCAGCGCCGTCGCCCTGATCGGGCATCCCAACGTAGGCAAATCGGTGATCTTCCAGCGCCTGACTGGACAGCACGCGGTCGTCTCCAACTACCCGGGCACCACGGTCGAGGTCACCCGCGGCGCGACGCGAGCCCCGGCCGAATTCGAGCTGATCGATACGCCCGGCGTGATCGCCTTCCCACCGCACTCGGAGGACGAACAGGTCACCGAGCGCGTGCTGCTCGACGAGCCGCTCAAAGCCGTCTTGCAGGTCGGCGACGGCAAGAACCTGCGCCGCACCTTGCTGCTCACCGTGCAGCTCGCCGAGATGGGGCTGCCCCTGGTGCTGGCCTTGAACATGATGGACGAGGCCGGCGCGCGCGGCATCCGGGTGAACCAGGCGCTGCTCGCCGAGCACCTGGCCCTGCCGGTCGTGCCGACCATCGCCACGCGCGGCCAGGGCATCGAGGAACTGTCCGCCAGGCTGGCATCCGCAGGAGCTCCCAGTTTTCGCTTGCAGTACGCCCCCGAGATCGAAGCCGCGCTGGCTGCTATTTGTCTGCGCCTGCCGGCTGCGCCGATTGCGTCGCGGGCTATGGCTTTGCTGTGGCTGAGCGCCGACCCGGTCGCTGAAGAATGGCTGCGCGCCCGCATGGACGGATCCGCCTACCAGGAATTGGTCGCCCGGCGCGCCGCTCTGCAGCTGTCCTTTCACGACCCGCTCCCGGCCGTGATCCAGCAGACCCGCCTGGACTTCGCCGGGCAGGTCGCCGACGCCGTCGTGGTGGAGAATGGTGCAGGCCGGCGCAGCTTCTCCACCTGGCTGGGACGCCAGACGACCCACCCGGTCTGGGGCCTGGTGGTGCTCGCTATCGTGCTCTACGGACTGTACTGGTTCGTGGGCGTGTTCGGCGCTGGGACCCTGGTTGGCGCGTTGGAGCAGAAACTCTTCGGCGGATGGCTCAACCCTATCATTACGGCGTGGGTCCAGCGCATCGCACCGGCGCCCTGGATTGCAGAAGCGCTGATCGGGGATTACGGCCTGTGGTCCATGGGCATGACCTACGCCCTGGCCTTGATACTGCCCATCGTGACCACTTTCTTCCTGGCTTTCGGAGTAATGGAAGATTCTGGCTATTTGCCGCGGCTGGCCGCGTTGAGCAACCGCGCCTTCCAGGCCCTTGGCCTGAACGGCAAGGCGGTGCTGCCCATGGTGCTTGGGTTGGGCTGCGTGACCATGGCGACCCTGACCACCCGTGTGCTGGAGAGCAAGCGCGAGCGCATGCTGGTCATCCTGCTTTTAGCTCTGGCGGTGCCTTGCTCAGCTCAGCTGGGCGTGGTCATGGGGATGTTGGCGGGGATCTCGCTCACCGCTACCCTGATCTGGGGCGGGGTCGTCACGCTGGTCTTGCTGGCAGTCGGCTGGCTGGCGGCAAAATTGGTGCCCGGGGAGCGCACCCAGCTACTGATCGAACTACCGCCTCTACGTCTACCCCTATTCTCCAACGTGGTGATCAAAACGCTGGCGCGGCTGGAATGGTATTTGAAAGAGGTCGTCCCGCTGTTCCTGCTGGGCACTTTCCTGATGTTTCTGTTCGACCAGCTCGGGCTGCTCGAGCGGCTGATCCGCCTGGGGGAACCGCTGGTCGCCGGCTGGCTGGGCCTGCCGGTGGAAGCCAGCGCCGCTTTCTTGATGGGCTTCATGCGCCGCGATTTCGGCGCCACCGGCCTGTTCGTCATGGAAGCCCAAGGCTTGCTCACGCCCCTGCAAGTGGTGGTCGCCATGGTGACCGTGACCTTGTTCGTGCCCTGTGTGGCCAGCGTGTTCATGATCGCCAAGGAGCGCAGCTGGCGCACTGCGCTGGGGATCTCGGCTCTGATTTTCCCCCTGGCGTTCCTCGTGGGCGGCTTGCTGCAACGCGGCTTGACGTGGATCGGATGGGGTTTTTGATATGCAAACTACTCTCTTGACCTGCCCGATCTGCGGGCACACTTTTGACCCCCAAAGCAACCGCGCTTGCCAGTCCTGCCCCTTTCAGAAGGGCTGCGGCTTGGTCTGCTGCCCGGCGTGCGGCTTTGAAATGGTGGACGCCAGCCAATCTGTGCTGGCCCGCATCGCCTCCCGCCTGTTTGCGCAATTGAACGTGGACGCCGATCTCCCCTCGGATCATGGAGCTTAAGGCATGGCTTTCTTCAACCGGTATCGCAGACGAAGCAAACGAAACCGCAACCACCGGCACCGCGCTCAAGGCCGACGGGAGCGCCCCTGCGAACGACAAGGCTGTCCCCCGGTAGAGCTCAACCTGGGAGGAGAGAACACCCTGGCTAACGTCCGGCCTGGCGGGCGAGCTATGGTGGTGGGTTTTTGTGAGCGCATGAACCCGGAAAGGCGCGCCCATCTGCAAGCCTACGGGCTGGCGCCCGGGCGAGCCGTGCAGGTGGTCCAGCAATCCCCCGTAACCGTCGTGCAGGTCGATCACACCGAGCTGGCCCTGGAGGTGGGGCTGGCATGTGGGGTTTATGTGAACGAACCGGCAGTTGAGGTCGTGAATAGGAGGGATTAATTTGTGGAAGGTTTCTCCGGCGGTTCCAGGTGAACGGAGACCTCCGCGGCCGGTTCGAGCCGCCGGCTGAGCTCGCGTTCCAGCGTCGTCGCCAGCTCGTGCGCTTCGGTCATCGGCGTCTCCGGCGCCAACGTGCATTCCAGCGAGATAAATAAATTCCCGTTTTCGGCCGGGTCGCGGCGCACGACCAGATTGTGCGGGTTGCGTAAAGCCGGCAGGTCCGCCAGGATGCGGTCGATCTCCTGGCGGATGTTTTCTTTTAAGGTCTCGGAGGCCAGGTCAACTTCCTGGACGTCCGTGCTGGCCAGTTCGATGTGGGTGTGGACGTAGTTGAACTGCGGCAGCCGGTCCCGGACGGCGCGCTCGAAGCGGTCAACCAGCGCATGGGCGTCGCCCAGATTCATCTGCGGGTCCACGCCGACGTGCAGTTCGGCGGTCAGGACTCCACCCATGGAGTGCACCCAGGCCTCGTGCACCACCAGCCCGTGCTCCGCGGCGGCGTGACGCAGGGTGGCGAACAAGTCGGCGGCGTCGCTGGGGGAAGCGCGCTGCGCTTCCAGGTGCACGGTCACGTCGGTGACCTCGTCCAATTCCAGCAAACGGCGTCGGACCTCGTCGGCGATAGCGTTGGCTTCCTGCAGGCTGTTGTCCGGGGCGACCTGTAAGTGCAGGTCCACGGCGGCGCTGCCGCGCGCCCCGCGGCTGCGCACCCGGTGGAAGGATTCCACACCTTTGACGTCGCCGACCACCCGGGCGATCTCTTGCGGGTCTACGGCGGCCTGATCCACCAGCACGGGCAGGGTCTCTCGCAGCACATCCACCCCGATCTTGGCGATCACCAGCGCCACCACGCCCGCCAGAAGGGCGTCGGCCTGATCGATGCCCAGCGCCAGCAGCCCCAACCCGCCCAGAACAGATAGCGAAACCAGGATGCTTGCCCGGGTGTGCAGGGCGTCGGCGATCAGCACCTCGCTGTTCATTCGGCGGCCGGCGCGCAGCTCGTAGAAGCTGGTGCCCGCCTGAATGGCGATCGAAGCCAGGAGCGCCGCCAGCGTCCACAGGTTGACCTCCGGGATGGTTCCAGTGGCCAGGCGCTCCCAGGCGCTGACCAGCAGCTGCCAGGCGGTCAGGAAGAGCAGCACGGCGATGCTCAGCGCAGCGACGGTTTCGAACTTGCGGTGGCCGTAGGGGTGTTCGGCGTCCGGCGGTTTGCCGGCGATGTACAGTCCGGCCAGCCCGATCACGTTAGACACGCCGTCGAACAGGCTGTCCAGCCCGTCGGCGACGACGCTGAGCGCGCCTGTGGAGATCCCGGCGGCAAGTTTGATCGCCGTGGCGGCGAAATTGAGCAGCATGGTGATCGCCAGGACGCGGCGGATGCCGCCGATGTCGCGCTTCTCGGTGTTGAAATACCCGGCGTCGGTCCAGTCGAATCGGGTCATAAAGCCCCTGGTTCCCCTGTAAATTGCGTAATTTTTAACTTTTAGGGCTTACGCATTGAGGGAAGAAAGGGGGTGTTTGGGCGGGCGAAGCCCGCCCCCACAACCCCCAAATACCCGGCAAAAGCCGAAAAACCAAACAAAATAAAATTAAAAACAACGAAAACGAAAACCA